>NHLE01000051.1 GCA_002169365.1 Pelagibacteraceae bacterium TMED259
CTTTTCTAGATAAAAAACCCCTTCCCACACTTTCAAATAATTTATTTTTATATTTTAGATCTGTTTGCTCTAAAATTTGATCATGCATTCCTTCAGAGGCTTCAATTTCTTTAGACTTTGCTAAATATTTTAATATTTTTTTTCCTAATTTTTCAAATTCTCTTCTTCTTTTTGATTTGAAAAAATATCTAATATTTTCTCTAACTTTTTCTTTTTTTACAAATCTTATCCATAGAGGTGATATTGTAGTTTTCTCGTTTAGAATTATCTTTACTTGATCACCACTAACTAATTTAGTACTTAGAGGAACCTCTTGTCCATTTACTAAGGCCCCAGAACATTTGTTGCCTATATCAGTATGAATTGTGTATGCGAAATCAACTGGAGTAGAGTCGATTGGAAGTGTGAATAAATCTCCTTTAGGTGAAAAAACATAAATTTGCTCATCAAAAAATTGCTTTGAGGTCCTATTAACAATTAAGTGCTTTTCATTTTTTTCCTCAACATAGTTAACTGCATCTCGAAGCCACGAATACATATTTTGATTTTCATCATCTTTATTGAGATATTTATAACGCCAATGAGCGGCAATACCATTTTCTGCAATCATATTCATGGCACGAGACCGAATTTGAATTTCAAATATTTTGTTATTAAATATGATATCTGTATGAATAGATCTATAACCATTTGGTTTTGGGTTTGAGATATAATCTTTAGTTCTTCCAACTTTAGCTGAAAAATTTCTATGAATAATACCGAGAACTTTATAACAATCTCTGGTTGATTTAGTTACTATTCTTACTGCTGCAATATCAGAAATAGAGTTTAAATCAGTATTTTTTTTATTTATTTTTTTCCAAATAGAATAAGGGTTTTTTTTTCTGTAAAGAATATTAGTGCCTATGTAATCCTTAGAAAGATGATCATCTATTATTTCTTTTAATTCTTTAAAGGAGGTTTCTAAATCTTTAAATGTATTATTAATTTTATCATTAATTCTATTGTAGATATCTGGGTGTAAGTTTTTAAAAGATATATTCTCTAATGTGGATTTCCAATTCTCAAAACCTAATCGTTCAGCCAAAGGCGCATAAATAAGTAAGGTTTCGTTACTTACTCTCTTTCTTTTTTCAACATCTTTGAAAAAATGAATTGTTTTGATATTATGCAACCTATCTGCAAGCTTGATAATTAAAACCCTTATATCTTTAGCTGTAGAAATTAAAAGTTTTCTAAAATTTTCAGCCTCTTTTTCGGATTTAGTTATTTTTTTTTCTTCTAAAAAATCAATTTTAGTCAAGCCATTGACAAGATTAAATATGGAGGATCCAAATTCTTTATTCAACTGTTCAGATGAGTAGGATGTATCTTCGATGACATCATGAAGGAGGCCTGTAATAACAGTTTCGGTATCAAGTTTAAGATCTATAAGCGACTTACATACTTCATAAGGATGGACAATATATGGATCCCCTGAGGCTCTAAATTGATCTTTGTGAGAAGTTTCAGCAACTTCAATGGCCTTTAGAAATAAACTTTCATTAAAATTTTTATCATAAGACTTTAGAGCTGATTTAAAGTCGTTATAACTATCTCTAAAATAGCTGGTATGAAACATCAGCTATAATAATAAACTATTATGGGTTTTTAATCTTCAAGAAGATGATCTTCGTTTTCTTCTTCTTTTTCCTGAACTAATTGGTAACTTTTAATAATATCTTCTTTAACATCATCGACGCTTATCTTTTCATCAGCGATTTCTCTAAGTGCAACAACTGTACTTTTGTCGTTATCCAAAGGAACTTGAGCTTCATTACCTGCGTTGAGGACTTTAGCTCTGTGAGAAGCTAATAAAACTAAGTCAAATAAACTATCTACGTTTTTGATACAATCTTCTACTGTTACTCTTGCCATGAAGGGTTTATATGAAATGCTGAAAAAAATTCAAGTTAATAATTAATTTTTCACGATCCTTTGTTTTTTTCTGTCCCATTCTCGCTGCTTTATAGCTTCTCTCTTATCATATTTCTTTTTACCTACCCCCACTCCAAATTTTACCTTTGCAAGCCCTTTTTCATTAAAAAATATCTCCATTGGGACAGCAGTATAGCCCTTTGTAGTTAACAGGCCTAAAATTTTTCTTATCTCTCTTTTATTTAAAAGAAGTTTTTTGACAGTTCTTATCTTTTTTTTTGAGTCAAAGTTCTTTTGTTCAGAGATAATTTCAAAATTATTGATAAAAATTTCGCCTTTTTGCTCATTAATAAAGCTAGATTGAATAGAGGCTTTTCCATATCTCAGAGGTTTTACTTCATTACTTTCTAAAACTAGACCCGCAATATAGGTTTCTTTGATATCATAATCAAATTTAGCTCTGCGGTTTTGAATAGCCAATTATATAAATTTTAAATTTTTAATTATTTTTTTTATTTGCTTTTTTGTATCAGTCGAAAGACCAATTAATGGAGATCTTACTTCTGAAGANCACNTTCCCATTAATGATAATGCNTATTTAGCTGGAGTNGGNCTNGGTTCAGTAAATAATATCTTAGAAAGTGGNGCTAGCTTTAAGTTAACNCTATCAAACTCTTTATAATTTTTTTTTTGCCAATAATGGTGAAGCATTGATGTTAATTTNGGAGCTACATTAGCTGTTACAGATATNCATCCATGACCNCCCTGAGCTAAATAACCAGCAATAGTTCCATCCTCACCAGAAATATAATTAAAATCTTTTTTCATAAATGTACGCATAATTAAAGGACGAGATAAATCATTTGATGCATCTTTGATGCCAACAATATTAGAAATTTTATTTAATTGCTTAAAACTATCGTAGGATAAATCGACAATACTTCTTCCAGGAATATTATAAATTAATTGTTTTAGAGGAGTTACTTTTGCAATTTTTTTGAAATGGTCTACTAAGCCCTCTTGATTAGGCTTATTGTAATATGGCGTAACCACCAAACCATAATTTGCTCCAGATTTAAAAGCATGTCTTGTAAATTCAATAGCTTCTTTGGTAGAGTTAGAACCTGTTCCAGCAATTACAGGTATTTTTTTTGAAGTAACTTTAACTGCGAACTCAACCAATGTCATGTGCTCGTCGTGAGAGAGAGTTGGGGATTCTCCTGTGGTTCCACAAACAGTAACCCCTGATATGCCCTCTTTAATTTGCCACTTTAAAAGCCTCTCGAAGCTATCATAATCTACTTCACCTTTTAAAAATGGAGTAATAATTGCAGGTATTGATCCTTTTAACATTTTTATTATTTTGTCTTTTTTTTTACCAAATGCACATATTTATTTGGCGGAGAGAGAGGGATTCGAACCCTCGGTACAACTTGCGTCATACGGCGGTTTAGCAAACCGCTGGTTTCAGCCACTCACCCACCTCTCCGTGAGTTATGCTTCATGATGTTGTTGTGCCCGAAATATAGACAAATTATCTAAATTGTCATTCATTATATCATAAATATTGTAATTTTTGGGAAATCAAAATTATTTTTGAAGCTTTTCTTGGAGTATTTTATTAATTAATTTTGGGTTACCCTTACCCTTCGAAGCTTTTAAGCACTTTCCAACAAAGTATCCTAAAACCCTATCCGAACCTCCTTGGAATTTAGCAATATTTTCTGCCTCTCCCTCTAGGGCGCCATCAATAATTTTTTCTAATTCAGAAGTATCAGAAACTTGCTCTAGTCCCATTTCCTTGACGAGTTCAAGAGGGTCACCCTCGCCAGATAATACTTTGGGAAGAATTTCTTTTCCAACTTTGTTAGAGATAACATCATCACTTACTAACTTTAAGAGATCAGTAATTTGTTGAGCTTTATCTAGCAGATCTAATACATCATTATTATTTTCTTTGACATAGGCAAATATATCCCCAACTAACCAACTCGCTATTATTTTAGGAGATACGTCACATATAGAGATCATTTTTTCGAAAACTTTTGTGTTATCTTTTTCTGAAATTATAATTTTAGATATATTCTTCTCTATCTTAAAATCACTCATATATCTTTCTAATTTTTGATTTGGAAGCTCTTCTAAAGTAGGTTTGATTTGATCTATTTGCTCTTGAGTAATGTTAACAGGCAAAAGGTCAGGGTCAGGGAAATAACGATAGTCATGAGAAAATTCTTTACTTCTCATTGCTCTTGTTTCACCTAAGGTGGTGTCAAATAACATAGTATTTTGCTCTATTGACCCACCACTCTCTAATACGTCAATTTGTCTTTGAAACTCATATTCAATTGCCTGCCTGATAAATTTAAAAGAATTTAAATTTTTGATTTCACATCTTGTCCCAAGTTCACCTCCGGGTTTTCTTACAGATAAATTAACATCTGCTCTTAGAGAGCCCTCTTGCATATTCCCATCACAAACATCTATGTACATAAGAATTTGTCTTAATGAAGACATGTAGCTTACAACTTCATCAGCCGAGGATAGGTCAGGATAAGAGACAATTTCTAGTAAAGGTGTCCCTACTCGGTTAAGATCAATAAAACTATATTTTGGGTCTATATCATGAATGCTTTTTCCTGCATCTTGTTCTAAATGCGCCCTTTCAATTCTAATTTTTTTTTGGCTTTCATCGCTATCAATATTGATAAAGCCCTCTGATAATATAGGAAATTCAAATTGACTTATTTGATAGCCTTGCGGTAAGTCTGGATAAAAATAATTTTTTCTTTCAAAAACTGAATATTTATTAATTTTAAAATTTAGAGCAAATCCAGTTTTAATTGCCTTCTCAATACAACCAAAATTTAATACTGGCAACATTCCAGGCATACCAGAGTCAATAAAATTAACATTTTCATTAGGCTCCGAGCCAAATTGATTTGGAGAAGATGAAAATAATTTTGAAGTAGTTTTTAATTGAGCATGAACCTCCAATCCAATAACCATTTCCCAAGAATTACTCATTGAATGCTAATTCCTTTTCAGCCAAAGCAGCTAATTGTAATAACTTCTTTTCCTCAAAATAATTACCTATTAATTGAATACCAAGAGGTAATCCATTAGAGCTCAAACCTGATGGAATGGATATTCCTGGAAGCCCTGCTAGACTTGTAGGTACAGTATAAATATCATTTTTATACATAGAGATTGGGTCAAGCTTATCTCCAATTTTAAATGCCTCATTAGGGGTAGTTGGGGTTAAAATAAAATCAACCTCTTTAAAAACTCTTTGAAAATCCTCTTTGATTAATCTTCTTACTTTTTGCGCCTGTCGATAATATGCATCATAATAACCAGCAGATAAAACGTAAGTGCCAATAAGTATTCTTCTAGTAACTTCGTCTCCGAAACCTTGAGTTCGAGAATTCAGATATATATCATCTAAGCTTTCACCATCTTCACGAATTCCAAAACGAATTCCATCATACCTTGCAAGATTAGATGAAGCCTCAGCAGGGGCAATAATATAATAAGTTGATAAGGCAAACTCTGTAGTTTTAAATTTAACATCAACAAACTCTATTTCATGGTTAGATAAAACTTTTTTGGTATTTTCAATTTGGTTTAAAATGTCTTGGTTAACACCCTCTAAATAATCTGAAGGGATACCAATTTTAATTTTTTCATTAATTTTATCATGAATTCCAGAAACATAATCATCTCTTGTATGATTTGAAGAAGTTGTGTCATTAAAATCATGTTTGTTTATAGCATTTAAAATATGACCCGCATCTTCAACACAAGCAGTCAAAGGACCCGCCTGATCAAGACTTGAAGCAAAGGCTACTACACCCCACCTAGAACAAGAACCGAAAGTAGGTTTGAGACCTACAATTCCACATAAACTAGCTGGTTGTCTAATAGAACCTCCAGTATCAGTTCCCATAGATGCCACGCATGATCCTTCGGCCACAGCGGCGGCTGAACCTCCAGAAGAACCTCCGGGCACTAAATTGTCTTCGGGAGAGGATTTGCTTTTCCAGGGATTAATAACTGGACCAAAATGGCTTGTTTCATTTGAGGATCCCATAGCAAATTCATCACAATTATTCTTACCAATAAAGATTGCTCCATTGTTTAATAATTGCTGAGTAACAAAAGATTCATATTGGGGAATAAAATTACTTAAAATTTTTGATGAAGCTGTTGTCTTTATACCCTTTGTACAAAAAAGATCTTTAATTCCTAAAGGAATGCCGTCCAATGTAAGAGGCTCACCTGAGGAATACCTATCTTGAGACCGCTCAATAAATGACTTATTAGCATCCTCTTCTAATACTAAATTATAGCTATTATTATGATTTAATTTTGCTTTGTTGGCATGCTCTGAATAAAGCTCAGCTACTCCGATTTTTTTTTCCTTTAGGGCTTTTTTTATCTGACTAATTGATTGTTTCACTTACTCGACTACTTTTGGAACTTTAAAAAAATTATTTGCTCTTTCTGGGGCATTATTTAAGACATCTTCTACTGAATTATTTTTTTCAACCTCGTCATTTCTTATAGACTCAGTATTTTCTGTAACGTTATGAAGGGGTTTTACCTCTGAGGTATCAATTTGTTTTAAGTTATCAACCCATTTAATGATATCTTTTAGGGAATTAGCATAAAATTCTTCTTTTTCTGACGGTAATTTTAGCTTTGCTAAATATGAAATTCTTTTAATATCAATATCACTCATAATGGTCGTCGATACTATATCAGATTTTTTAGTAAGCAATAATTATGCAAAAAAATTTTTAAGCATAGATTTTGGACTTAAATATATTGGAACAGCGATAAGCGACACAAGTAACATTATAGCAAAGCCATTTGGAACATTCACTGAAGATGAAATTTTTAAAGAATTAAATAATATTTTAATCAGTGAGAATATATGTGGTCTTATTTTAGGTAAACCATATCACTTAGATGGGTCAGAGTCTGAAATGAGCAGAAAAGTAATAGATTTTTCTGAGAAAATAGAAAAGATAACTGCTATTCCTATTCTTTTATTAGATGAAAGACTATCCAGCAAACCTTATAAATCAGCAAAAAATATATCAAAAATTAGCATTCATGAAAAAAGTGCTTGTTTAATACTTGATGATTTTTTAACTTTGTATAGAAACACCCCTAGTGGTAAATAAAAAAATCACTTCTATTGATGATCTATCGGTCAAAGACATCACTCTAATAGCAGAGCAGGCTATAAAATTTCAAAATTCCAAAAAATTAAATTTAGTAAAAAAACCTAGAAATATTTTTAACTTATTTTTAGAACCTTCCACAAGAACAACAATTAGCTTTGAGTTAGCTGCAAAAAATTTAGGCCATAACTTAATAAATATTAATTTTGATAAAAGCTCCCTCTCAAAAGGTGAAACATTCATGGATACAATGAGCACTATCATAAGCATGAAGCCTGATGCCTTAATTATCAGGGATAAAAATAATTTTTCTCCTCAAGAAATTTCAAAAAATATTAATATACCAGTTATTAATGCAGGTGATGGAACGAATGAACACCCAACTCAAGCCTTACTTGACTATTGTGTTATCAAATCTATTTTTAAAAATAAAAAAATTTCTATTGGAATATGTGGTGATATTAAACACAGTCGTGTGGCACATTCAAATATCAAACTTCTTACAAAATTAGGTTACAAAATTCATCTTATAGCACCTAATTACTTTTTGAATAAATCAGAAATTACTAAAATAAATCCAGAAATAAAATTCCATAAAGATTTAAAAAATATCAATGGTATTGATGTTTTAATGATGCTCAGAGTTCAAAAAGAAAGAATACCACGGGGTGGGAAGAATATGATGGATTCATTTAAAAAAGATTTTTGCTTACAATCAGGTCACCTTACAAGTAAGCCCTTTCTCATGCACCCAGGACCAGTTAATAGAAA
>NHLE01000052.1 GCA_002169365.1 Pelagibacteraceae bacterium TMED259
AAAGATCTTCAGCTGTTGTTTCTGTAGATTTTTCTGGAATTATGTTTATTTCGCTAGCTATCTCTTTTTCAAGCATTTCTTCAAATGACTCATTATCATCTTGCTGTGCAGTTAATCCTGTTCCGCATGGGAGGAGTCTTCCGACAACAACATTTTCTTTGAGGCCTCTTAGCCTATCTTTTCTTCCATTAACAGCTGCGTCTGTTAATACACGAGTAGTCTCTTGGAATGAAGCGGCAGATATGAATGATTCTGTCACTAGCGATGCTTTTGTAATACCTAACAGCATTGGCTTATAAGTAGGAAGAAGTGCATCAGGATTTTTTGATTTAAGGTTATCCATCATTTCTAGAAGTTGTGTTTTTTCCATTTGTTCACCTGCCATAAGCATGGTGTCTCCAGCAGATGTTATTTCAACTTTTCTCAACATTTGTCTGAGAATAACTTCAATATGTTTATCATTTATAGAAACACCTTGGAGTCTATAAACGTCTTGTACTTCTTTAACCAGATGTTCAGCTAAATCTGTTACGCCTCTATAAGCTAAAATATCATGTGGATCTAGTTCCCCATCAGATATTATTTCCCCTTGAGTAACGCTAGCTCCTTCAAATACATTGAGTAGTTTTAATTTACTCAACATTTGAACGTGTTCATTTCCATCTGCATCAGTTATTATTAATCTTCTTTTGCCTTTGGTTTCTTTCCCGAACGAAACTACGCCTGTCTTCTCAGCAAGTTCTGCTTTTGCCTTAGGTTCCCTAGCCTCAAAAAGGTCAGCGACTCTTGGCAGACCACCAGTTATATCTCTTGTACCAGATGTTTCTCTTGGAGTACGCGCAATTACATCACCAACTCCCACTTTCGTTCCAGCTGATACATTTACAGTTGAATTTGAGGGAAGAAGGAAATGTGCAGGTAGTTTTGAATTTGTTATTAATAAATCTTTACCTTTAGAGTCTACAAGCTTAATCATAGGTTTAAGNTTTTTATCAAATGATACACTGCTTGTNTCTTTTACCTTTATAGATGTGATGCCTGTGAGNTCATCAACGATGTTTTCTACGCTAATACCATCNTCAAAATCTTCAAACTCAATAATGCCCGANGTTTCAGTAATTATAGGTGTTGAATGTGGGTCCCACGTAACAATATTTTGTCCCCTTTCTACAGNTTTGCTATCNTTTAATTTAATAATTGCTCCATATGGAATTTTGTATCTTTCCTTTTCTCTACCACTATCGTCAAGAACGCCAAGTTCACCTGATCTAGAAACTGTTACAATCTCTTTTTGACTGTTAATTACAGTTTTAAGATTATGATATCTTACGGTTCCAGAATTTTTAACTTCAATNCTATTAGCTGCAACTGCCCTAGAAGCNGCACCACCAATATGGAATGTTCTCATAGTAAGCTGGGTTCCNGGNTCTCCAATAGACTGAGCCGCTACAACACCGACAGCTTCCCCTTTNCTCACCTTTCTTCCTTTGGCAAGATCTCTTCCATAGCATTTAGCACATACTCCATGTCTTATGTCACAAGTAATTGCTGATCTAACCCAAACCTCATCTATAGCATTTTGCTCAAGGAGGACTACATTATTCTCATCAAGTAGTGTTCCTTTAGGAAGTAAAGTTTCATTTGTCTTAGGATTAACTAATTCATTTAGTAAAGTTCTCCCAAGAACCCTCTCGTTTAGAGNCTCTACAATATCTCCACCTTCGATTAAAGGTTTCATTAAAATACCGTTCTCTGTACCNCAATCATCTTCTGTTACTACTAAATCTTGGGCAACATCTACCAATCTTCTTGTNAGNTAGCCTGAATTCGCTGTTTTNAAAGCAGTNTCNGCNANTCCTTTTCTAGCTCCATGTGTNGANATAAAATATTGCATNACATCNAGNCCTTCTCTNAAATTNGCTGTNATNGGNGTNTCAATAATTGANCCNTCTGGTTTNGCCATTAAACCTCTCATNCCNGANANTTGTCTNATTTGNGCNGCAGAACCCCTNGCNCCNGAATCTGCCATCATNTANATNGAATTAAATGATTTATGNTCTACTTTTTCTCCCGANGCNNTTTTTGNNGTNTCAGTTCCTAATTGTTTCATCATAGCTTGTGANACCTGATCATTTGTATGTGACCANATNTCAACNACNTTATTATANCNCTCNCCAGCNGTTAANAATCCNGAGTTATATTGTTTTTCNATNTCTTTAACTTCCTTCTCAGCTTTNGCAGTAATNGATATTTTTTCTTTTGGNATAACCATATCATCNACACCNATAGANACNCCTGCAATGGTAGAATATTTGAATCCCATATTTTTGATTTTATCTGCAAATAATACAGTCTCTTTAAGACCGGCAACTCTATACGAAACGTCAAATAATTTCGAAATTGCTTTCTTATTTAAATCCTGATCAATAAATGAAAATGGTATATTTTTTGGGATAATTTCAGAAATCAAAGCTCTTCCTGTAGTTGTTTCTACAATCTTTGTTTTTTCTATAAACTCATCCCCCTCCATCTCGGTAATCCTCAGTCTTACTTTTATCTTTGCATGCATATCAACTAGTTTTGACTGATAAGCTTTTGATACTTCTTCTATATCACTGAATATCATTCCTTCGCCCTTAGAGTTAGGCTTTTCTCTAGACATATAATATATACCTAAAACCATATCCTGAGATGGAACAATAATAGGACTTCCATTTGATGGCGATAGAATATTGTTACTGGCCATCATAAGAACACGAGCCTCAGTTTGCGCTTCTTGTGATAAAGGAACATGAACAGCCATTTGATCTCCATCAAAATCTGCATTAAATGCAGCGCATACAAGTGGATGTAATTGTATTGCTTTACCTTCAATTAAAACTGGTTCAAATGCTTGGATACCTAGTCTGTGAAGTGTTGGTGCCCTATTTAACATTACAGGATACTCTTTAATAATTTCTTCAAGAATGTCCCAAACTTCTTCACCTTCTTTCTCTACAACTTTCTTCGCTGACTTTATGGTAGTGGTGATCCCACGAGCTTGAAGTTTTCCGAATATATGAGGCTTGAATAGTTCTAGAGCCATTTTCTTTGGTAAACCACACTGATGAAGGCGCAGTGTTGGCCCAACAACAATTACAGACCTACCAGAATAATCAACCCTTTTGCCCAAAAGGTTTTGCCTAAACCTTCCACCTTTTCCCTTTATCATATCAGCTAATGATTTAAGCGGTCTCTTATTTGTCCCAGTAATAGCTCTTCCTCTTCTGCCGTTATCTAAGAGAGCATCAACTGATTCTTGAAGCATTCTTTTTTCATTTCTAACAATGATGTCAGGTGCTTTTAATTCAAGTAATCTTTTTAATCTGTTATTTCTATTAATAACCCTTCTATACAAATCATTTAAATCTGATGTGGCAAATCTTCCACCTTCAAGTGGTACTAATGGCCTCAAATCAGGAGGTAATATCGGTAAAACATCCAATATCATCCATTCAGGTTTATTGCCAGAATTTATAAAAGACTCGATTAGCTTCAGACGTTTAATATTTCTTTTATTTTTAGCTTGTGATTTAGTTATCTTTATTTCTTCGCTTAATTCCTCGTATGTCTTTTCTAAGTCAATATCCATCAATAGATCTTTGATAGCTTCAGCGCCCATTCCAACTTTTATTTCGTTGCCATACTCCTCAATTGCTTGATTATACATTTCTTCATTTAGGAGGCTTCCTGTTTCATATGGCGTTAGTCCACCATCAATAACAATGAATGCTTCAAAATATAAGACTTTTTCTATTTGTCTTAAAGTCATGTCCATCATCAATCCAATTCTTGATGGAAGCGATCTTAGAAACCATATGTGTGCGACAGGGGCTGCTAATTCTATGTGCCCCATTCTCTCTCTTCTTACTTTAGATAATGTTACCTCAACACCACATTTCTCACACACTACCCCCCTGTGCTTTAGTCTTTTATATTTACCACAAAGACATTCGTAATCTTTGACTGGCCCAAATATCTTTGCACAAAATAATCCGTCTCTTTCTGGTTTAAATGTTCTGTAGTTGATAGTTTCTGGTTTTTTAACCTCACCAAAGGACCATGATCTCATTAGATCCGGTGATGCTAGAGAAATTTTTATATGATCAAATTTCTTATCATTATTATTCTTCTTAAACATATTTAGTATTTCTTGCATATTATTTCCTAATTGGTTTTATTTTCCGAGTCTAAATCTATATTAATACTCAATGACCTAATTTCTTTTAAAAGAACATTAAAAGATTCTGGGACATGAGCATCCGTAGCATATTCACCATCAACAATATTTTTGTAAACTTTATTCCTTCCGGAAATGTCATCTGATTTCACTGTCAGTACTTCCTGCAATACATGGGTAGCGCCATAAGCTTGCAGAGCCCATACTTCCATCTCTCCAAATCTTTGACCACCGAACTGAGCTTTGCCACCTAACGGTTGTTGAGTCACAAGACTATATGGCCCCGTTGATCTTGCATGCATTTTATCATCAACCAAGTGATTCAATTTAATTATATACATATACCCAATTGTTACAGGGCGTTCAAATTGCTCTCCAGTCCTTCCATCAAAAAGGATAGATTGTCCGCTGGTAGGCAAATCAGCAAGCTCTAACATTTTTTTGATTTCTTCTTCTGAAGCTCCATCAAATACAGGTGTTGCCATAGGTACACCATTTCTCAAATTATTGGCTAAAGTAATTATTTCTGAATCAGAGAACTTATCTATAGAGTATTTAGTAAATCCTGGACATTCCTTATAAATCTTAGTGATAAATTGTTTTAATTTTTTGACTTCTTGTTGCTCTTTGAGCATATCATTTATCTTGTCACCTATACCATGGGCAGCCCACCCTAAGTGTGTTTCTAAAACCTGTCCTACATTCATTCTTGATGGAACACCCAGTGGATTAAGGACTATATCAACTGGCGTGCCGTCATCTCTGTGCGGCATGTCCTCGACAGGCACAATTTGTGAAATAACACCTTTGTTACCATGTCGACCTGCCATTTTATCACCCGGTTGAAGAGTTCTTTTTACTGCCAAATAAACTTTAATTTTCTTCTGTACTCCGGGACCTAAGTCATCTGGCATAGTGATTTTTTTTGTAATGTTTTCTAGATCCTGATTAAATTTAGTCTGAAGGTCATCTAAACTATTAGCTAAATTAGCCAAACTGATATTCGTTTTTTCAACTTTGCTTTGTATTCTAAAAAGATCTTCGTCTGAAATTGATTCTAGAACAGCGTTTGTAAGTTTACTCTCAGCTTTTAAATCTAAAACTGGTTTTGCTATCACCTTATTCAATAGAAGTTTTCTAACTCTAAAATAAACAGTTTCTTGATTAATCCTTAGTTCATCAACTAAGTTCTTTTTTACTTCTTCAATTTGGTGCTCTTCTATTTCTTGAGCTCTTTTATCCTTATCGATTCCCTCTCTTGTAAAGACTCTTACATCTATTACCGTCCCGTCCATTCCAGATGGGACTTTAAGAGATGAATCTTTAACATCTGAAGCTTTCTCACCAAAGATCGCTCTTAGTAGTTTTTCTTCTGGCGTAAGTTGTGTTTCACCTTTAGGTGTGACTTTGCCTACTAATATATCTCCTGATTTTACTTCAGCGCCAACATATACAATACCTGACGTATCTAACTTGTTAAGAAGGTTTTCACTAACATTTGGGATATCAGATGTGATTTCTTCTGAACCAAGCTTAGTGTCTCTCGCAACACATTCTAGCTCTTCTATATGAATTGATGTAAATCTATCCTCTCTTACTACTTTCTCTGAAACTAAGATAGAATCTTCATAGTTGTAACCGTTCCAAGGCATGAATGCAATTAATAAGTTTTGGCCGAGGGCTAGCTCACCCAAATCAGTTGATGGTCCATCTGCTATAGCGTCTCCAGCAACTACTTTGTCTCCAGGTTTTACAAGAGGTCTTTGATTTATACATGTATTTTGATTGGTTCGTGTATATTTTGTAAGAGGATAAATATCAACGCCTGTATCTGTATCATTACCGACATATTTCTCATCCACATTTACAATAATTCTCGAAGCATCAACATAATCTACCATTCCATCTCTTTTGACTTTCACTGATGCTCCAGAATCAACAGCAACTGTTTTTTCCATACCCGTCCCGACCAGAGGTTTGTCCGGTATGAGTAAAGGAACTGCTTGTCTTTGCATGTTTGATCCCATAAGTGCTCTGTTGGCATCATCATGTTCAAGAAATGGGATGAGTGCTGCAGCAACAGATACTACTTGCCTTGGTGAAACATCCATAAGGTCAACTTTGTCAGGTGACGAGATGGTAAACTCATTGTTAAATCTACAAGATATCAAGTCGCCTTGAATGTTTCCTCTAGAATCTAAAGCTGTATTTGCTTGAGCAATAGTGTATTTACTTTCTTCAATAGCTGAAAGCCATTTAATTTCATCCTTTACTTTGTTTTTAGCTACTACTCTATAAGGTGTTTCTAAAAAGCCATATGAATTTGTCCTAGAATATGTTGCAAGTGAATTTATTAAACCAATGTTAGGTCCTTCAGGTGTTTCTATTGGGCAAACTCGGCCATAGTGTGTCGGATGAACATCTCTTACTTCAAAGCCAGCGCGTTCTCTAGTCAATCCTCCTGGTCCAAGTGCTGAAATTCTTCTTTTGTGAGTTATTTCTGCAAGAGGATTATTTTGGTCCATAAATTGTGATAACTGGCTAGTGCCAAAAAATTCTTTTAGTGTAGCTGTTATTGGCTTTGAATTGACTATATCTTTTGGTTGAAGCTTTTCTGCAAGTTCCATAGTTGTCATTCTCTCTTTTACAGCTTTTTCCACTCTTACAAGTCCAACTCTAAATACATTCTCAACCATTTCACCAACGCATTTAACTCTACGATTACCTAGATGGTCGATATCATCAACTGAATCAGATCCATTTCTTATGTTTATAAGGGTTTTCAGTACATCCAAAATATCATTATTTGATAGGATAGTGTCGCCCTCCATTTTATCTCTACCTACCCTAGAATTGAATTTCATTCTCCCTACAGCGGATAGATCGTATCTATCTGTTGATTGAAAAAGATTTGTAAATAATTGACTTGATGCATCAGCTGTTGGGGGCTCCCCAGGTCTCATCATCCTATAAATTTCTATTAATGCTGTACTTTGATCATGAGTTGGATCTACGTCCAACGTGTTACAGATAAAAGAACCTCTGTCTAAATCATTTGTATGTAGTATTGAGAAACTTACAATATTAAGTTCATGAATTAATGCAATAGTATCACTATCAATTTCTTGATTGCAAGAAAGTATATTGATGGCAATTTTCTTAGAATTAATTAATTTTTCTTTTACAGATTTATCAATTTTTTGTTTAGCTTCGCATATAAGCTCGCCTGTTTCAGAATCTATAATTTGCTCAGAAGAGATCATATCAACCTTGATATCAGAGCCGTTGAGTTTGATCGTGACATCCTCTGCTATGCGTTTACCTAAGAGATAGTCATCAGGCACTTTATAATTTTTCATCTTGCTTTTTTTTGCTGCTTCAATCTGTCGAACAGTAATTCGTTTACCTTTTGAAACAATCAGTTTCTTGTTGTGGTATATATCGAATGATGCAATGCTCCCTTTAAGAACATCTAATTTCTGATCAATGAATATATGACCATCTTTAATATTAACTTTATTTTGCTCATAAAACTGATTGATAATATCTTGTGTGGAGTAACCTAGAGCCCTAAGAATTATTGTGGAAGGAATTTTTCTTCTTCTATCTATTCTTGCAAAAATAATATCTTTTTGATCAAACTCAAAATCTAACCATGAGCCTCTATATGGAATTACTCTTGCAGAGAATAAAAGCTTCCCGGATGAGTGAGTTCTTCCTCGATCATGGTCAAAGAAAACTCCTGGGGATCTATGGAGCTGTGAAACAACTACTCTTTCAGTACCATTAACAATGAAAGTTCCATATTTAGTCATGATAGGTAAATCACCCAAAAAGACTTCTTCGTTTTCAAATATCTCTACTTTTTCAGAGTTTTTTTCATCTATATTAGTGTATAGCTTGAAGTTAACTTTGATTGGAACAGAGTATGTTTTGCTGCTGATTCTACATTCTTCTTCAGTGAATTCTGGTTTATCAAGCTTAAAACTTGAATATTCTAATTTACAGTTATTTGAATAATCATAAATCGGGAAAACTGATTCAAAAACCCTGTGTAAGCCAGATTGGTTTAGATCGAAAGTGCCATCAATTATACCTAAGAACTCATTGTATGAATTAATTTGTAAATCAATTAAATTAGGGGCTTGAATTACATCACTTGTCTTACCAAAACTCTTACGGATACGTTTTTTTTCAGTATAGGAATACATCATAGCCAAAAGTTCCTTTTGGTTTCTACCAAATTAGTTATCTCAACGTTAGTGTGAGTTGTGATTAATTGTCTAAATTTATTTAAGTTCAACGGTTGCTCCAGCTTCTTCCAATTGTTTTTTAAAATCATCCGCTTCTTCTTTAGAAACGCCCTCTTTTAAAACACATGGTGCTGATTCAACTTTGTCTTTTGCTTCTTTTAATCCAAGACCTGTTATTGCTCTCACAGCTTTAATGACTGCAACTTTATTGCCACCCATATCTGCTAAGGCAACATCAAACTCAGTTTTTTCTTCTGCTGCTTCGCCACCTCCAGCTGCTGCTGGTGCGGCTGCTACAGCGGCTGCTGCTGTCACGCCAAATTTTTCTTCCATATCCGATATTAGATCCACAACTTCCATCACTGTCATATTGGAAATGCTTTCTAATATATCCTCTTTAGTTACTGCCATTATTTTCTCCCGATTA
>NHLE01000053.1 GCA_002169365.1 Pelagibacteraceae bacterium TMED259
AAATACTAATTACTGGAGATGGTCAAGTCTCTCAAGGTGTGCAATTTTTTTTAAATAAAATCGGAATTTCAAAATCTTTTTACAAAGTCTTGCCCCCTAATAAACTCTACAAACGCCTTGATAAAAAATATAATTTGTGTGACTTATTAAAAGGAAAAGGTGCCTATGAATCTATTTTTAATACGTATATTGGGAAATATGATATTTTATTATCATGTCACTTTTGGGATAAAAAATTTCCAAAATTATTTAATATTAAAGACATAAATGGAAACTTTTTTAAAATCATTGGTGACATAAGCTGTGATATTAATGGTTCTATTCCTACAACTATAAAATCAACCAAATTAAACTCTCCCTATTACATTAATCGGAACACTACAATTATGGCTGTAGACAACCTCCCAAGTGCCCTGCCCTATGAAACATCAAAATATTTCAGTAATAGTTTAATCAAAATACTTCCTAAAATTGTACAATCATTAAATCAAGACTCTATAGAGGAGTATTTTATTTCAAAAAAAGGTTATTTAAATTATCGATATCTTAATTTACTTAACCTTTTAATTGATAGCTAGGTAAATACCAGTAAGGACAAGCAATAATGCAAAAAAATATTCAATTGTTTTTTTAATTTTGTCGTTATCTATAAATTTTCTTAAAGATGCGCCAAATAAAGCCCATAAACTAATACAAGGGAGATTAATCAAAGAAGCAAAGAAAGCCAAAAATAAAAAAGCAAAGATATAATTCTCTTCACTTGGATAGAAGGCAGTCGACACAGTGATTGCAATTGTCCAAGCTTTAGGATTTACCCACTGAAACATAGATGCCTCAATAAATTTTAGGGGCTTCCCAGCATTTACTTCATGGTTTTTTATTGACCCTATCATTTTCCAAGCTAAGTAAAACAGATAGACTAAACAAACCCATTTTAAATATATTTGAACTAAAGGATAATTTTGAAATACAAATCCAAATCCTAGACAGACAATAGAAATTTGGAGAGCGTGACCTATAGAAATACCAAAAATATGTGGAATTGTTTTTTTAAAACCAAATTTTATTCCAGAAATAGTAAGCATAGTATTATTTGGACCGGGCGTTACAAACATAACTATGTAATAAGAAGTAAGAGCTAGAATAAGTGCTGTATCTATCAACTAGCTTTTTATAGAAAATAAATTGTCTTCGAAATGGATATGAATCGGTATACCTGTAGATAGTTCTACAGAGTTAATATCATTCGATGAATAAATCTTCATAACAATTAACAGGGCCCTCAGGGAATTACCATGAGCGGCGATAAGTATATTGTTGTTCTCTGAATTATTAATTGAGGGTAAAATGTCACTATCAAAGTAAGTTTTGACTCGATTTACTACATCTTCCAAACTTTCTCCATTAGGGGGTTGATCGGAGTAGCCTCTTCGCCATTTATGTACTTGTTCGTCACCAAATTTTTCAGCAGTTTCTTTTTTATCAAGGCCTGTAAGATCACCATAGTCTCTTTCATTTAAATTAAAACTTTCTATGATCTTACTTTTAGAATTTAAATCATCTAACTGATCAAGATTTTCAAGTATAATTTTTGCAGTATCTTGGGCTCTTTTTAATTCACTAGTAAATACTAGGTCAAATTTTAAATTAAGTTTTTTAAAGTTTTGTCCTGCTTTATTAGCCTCCTCTATGCCTTGTTCTGATAATTCAACATTTTTGAATCCAGTGAAGAGATTTAATTTATTCCATTCACTCTGTCCGTGACGAATTAATAAAATATTTTTCATTGTGTGTGATATATAGTATTTATTAAATATGGTCAAATTTCGAATTGAAAAAGATAGCTTAGGNACTGTTAAAGTAGAAAATTCTAAGTTATGGGGAGCTCAAACACAAAGATCTATTAAAAACTTNGATATTGGAGTTGGAAAATTTCATTTTCAACAAATTTTTATTGAGGCTTTAGCTTTACAAAAAAAATCATGTGCATTCGCAAACCAAGAATTCAAATTACTATCTAAAAAACATACTTCTATGATTGCAAAAGTGTGTGATCTTATCATCAATCAGAAATTAAATGATCATTTTCCATTAGTAATTTGGCAAACTGGATCTGGTACCCAAATTAACATGAACCTCAATGAAGTAATTGCTAATAAAAGTAATTTACTTCTTGGTAAAAAACTACCATCGAACAGTCCACTTCACCCTAATGATGATATCAATAAATCTCAATCATCTAATGATACTATTCCAACAGCAATGCATATTGCAACAGTACTTGCCATACATAGAGAACTATTGCCTTCAATTACTAATATTAAAAAATCTCTACAAAAGAAAATTCGAGAGTTCAGTGGAATAATAAANATTGGAAGAACTCACACACAAGATGCAACTCCAATAAAATTATCTAGTGAGTTTAGAGCATTTCATGATCAAATTTCTTATGCAGAGGAAAACATCAAGAAAAGTATTAATAAATTATATTATTTAGCGCAGGGTGGTACAGCAGTGGGATCAGGAGTGAACGCTCCAAAAACATTTGATAAAAAATTCATAAAACATTTAAATAGATTTACAAAATTACATTTTAAAAGTGCTAATAATAAGTATGAAGCACTAGCNTCTCATGATGTTTTCATTGAAGTAATGGCAGGTATTGAAATTCTAACAAGNTCTGTTTTTAAAATGGCCAATGACATTAGAGTTCTTGCTTCTGGACCCCGTAGTGGCATTGCAGAGCTAATTTTACCAGCTAATGAACCNGGATCATCTATTATGCCAGGTAAAATTAATCCAACACAATGTGAAGCTCTTTCTATGGTTTGTGCACATGTACTTGGTCTTAAAAATTCGATTACTTTTGCATGTACCCAAGGTCATTTCCAGCTAAATGTCTATAATCCAATTATTATTCATAATACTTTAGATGCTATAAGATTAATTAGCGAAGGTATCAATTCATTCAATAAAAATTGCCTCATAGGAATTAAGGCAAATAAAAAAAGAATTAATGAATTATTAAATAACTCATTAATGTTAGTAACACCTTTGACGAAAATTATTGGCTATGATTTAGCATCTAAAGTGGCTTTAAATGCCTACAATAAAGATATCTCTCTNAAAGAATCTTGTTTGGAGTTAACGGACTTAAGTGAGTCAGAATTTGATAAGCTTACTAACCCAAAAAATATGGTTTAGTTTATTTGATGAATTGAATAGTTATCTTNTGATTTAAATAATTCATTTAAGAGATTATTGGTGATGAAATGCCCTGTTTTAAAACCTCTATAAGTTCCAATAATTGGGTAGCCAGATAAATATAAATCACCGACTACATCTAAAACTTTATGACGCATTAATTCATTTTCAAACCTTAGTCCTTCTTTGTTTAGAGGTTTCTGGTCTTTAATAACAATAGCATTTTCTAGTGAACCCCCTTTTATCAAATTTTGAGATTTCATATATTCAATTTCATGGAAAAATCCAAAAGTTCTGGCTTGTGCTATAGAGTCAACATAATTTCCATTTAAATTTTTTACTTCAATACTTTGGTCTTTGTACTTCCCTTCAAATGATGACTCTAAATCTATATTTAATCCCTCTTGACTTGANTTGTTAGGAATAAGCTCAGCAAATCCATAGTTNCACTCAAATTTTACAGGTCGTTTGATTTCTAATACATTTTGACTAAGNGNTTGTTCTTTTAAACCAACCTTCAAGATACTATCAACNAATATTTTTGAACTACCATCAAGAATTGGCACTTCACAATTATCAATTAGAATTTCACAATTATTAATATGTAAACCAGCTAAGGCACTCAAAAGGTGCTCAACTGTTTTAACTTCGGTATCGTTTTTACCAATATTAGTGGAAAATTTAGTAGAAATTACATGATCCCACCTGGCAGGGATTACTTCATTTTTATCAATTCTCTTAAAAGATATTCCAGAATTTGGAGATGCTGGATTTATAATAATATTTGAATACAATCCAGAATGAAGACCAATGCCACTAAAAGTAACTGAGTCTGAAAGTGTAAAACTCTTCATAATTCTAATTATTATTGGAATTAGGCAAAAGTATTACTTTATAATTGTAAAACTTTGTATTTTATTTGATTAATGACCTGTACCTTTCCTTAANTAGGAAGGTGTATCTATATCTTCATCAAGAGCNNTATCTTGGCCATCATCAGAAATTGTTGATATTTCCTCTAGGCTATTATCTTCATTGATACTTGAGTTATTGTCGACTACGTCATTGAATAAGAAAAGATTTGGATCTGTCTTTTGTTTTTTTATTTTTTGCTTCTTTTCAGGGATAACAGATACATCAGCCTCATTTTTTTTTTCCTTTTCACTGGAAGACATAAGGTTAGATAACATACTGAAAAAACCCGTTTTTTTCTTTTCCTCTAAATTGGCATAATTTACGTTATTTTCAGCCGGCTGATCAGAAGTTTCAGGAGTATTGTAATCTGACTCATGCTCTTTGGAAATTGGAGAATTAGACGTATCTGTGTCCATCTCATTTAGACTGTCTAATTGCGATGNTTGCTCGTCTAAAGATTCGANGNCACTATCATGTNNTGTATCTTGNTTCTCTAAAGTATTTGCGTCTATCTTGCTTTGAAGGGAGCTAAAACCAGATGAATTTTCTGACTCAGGGTAGTAAAGAATTTTTTTTCCAGTTGCCTCAATGCCTGTTGCGAAGATGCTAATTTTCAATTTGCCTTGTAAAGTTTCATCAATTAAAGATCCAAAGATAATATTTGCATCAGGATTAACACTTTGTCTTATGATATTAGCAGCATGATCTACCTCTAAAAGAGTCATGTCACTCCCACCTGAAATATTTACAATAACTCCTTTAGCAGTATTCATATCTATGTTTTCGATCAAAGGATTTGTTAAAGCTAAATTTGAAGCTTCAACAGCTTTATTGTCTCCCTCAGCTACTGCAGTGCCCATCATTGCAAATCCCATTTCTTTTATAACAGTTCTTACGTCAGCAAAATCTAGATTTATCANACCTGGTTGAGTAATTANATCNGTTAATCCTTTTACTCCATCAAATANTACGTTATCTGCTTTCTTAAATGCTTCAGCAAATGATGTTTGTTCATTCGAAACTTTAAAAAGGTTTTGATTAGGAATTATTAAAAGCGTATCGACGTTATTTTTAACTTCCTCAAGACCTTGAAGTGCTAAGTTCATTCTTTTTGTGCCTTCAAAATTAAAAGGGGTTGAAACTATTGCAACTGTTACTATGCCTAATTTTTTAGCAATACTAGCAATTACAGGCAGCGCNCCNGTGCCCGTCCCCCCACCTAGNCCTGCAGTNATAAAAAGCATATTGGTATTTCTTAACTCTTCTGAGATTATATCTATACTTTCTTCAGCGGCTTCTTTACCAATAGAAGGGTCAGCACCTGCNCCTAAACCTTTTGTTTTATCAAGGCCTAATTGAATTCTGTTATAACAGAGAGAGTTTTCTAAGGCCTGAGCATCAGTGTTAGCAACAATAAACTCTACATTATTCAAATTAGATTGAATCATGTTATTTACGGCATTNCTGCCCGCACCCCCAACNCCCATTACAGTTAAAGAAGGTTTTAAATTTTTTTGATCAAGTACTGGTTCTATATCTAGTGTCATGTTTTCCCCGCGAAAATCTACTTATAGTAGGTCTACGAATCTTTTGTACCATATTTTGTTAGAAAAAGAATCAATTTTTTTTAAAAAGTCATCNTTNTCNGNNNTTNTTNNCGTTTGNAGNTAANANGCACAATATATAGACATAAAACTTGAGTCATTCAAAACTTTAGGNATNCCNGAGGAACNAGGNGGNNNTAAAAATTGTATTTCATGACCANATTTNGAGCGAAAATANANNTGAAAATTTTTNATTTGNGANCCACCNCCTGTAAANAGATAAGAATAAAAATTTTTATCCTGAGGTAAAATTTTAAAAATAGTATTAAATATTTCATCAAGGCGAGAGGTTATAATTTTCTTTATATAATTATGCTCAATTTTATTTTTTATGTTATTCCCGAACTCCTCCCACACAGGTATCTCAATTGTAGGATTTCTATCATCATATAAATCGATTGTAGAAATTTTAAGCTTTTCTGCAAAATCGAAACTAATATTCAACATTTTTACAAGATCATCCGAAATAAGACGACAACCTATTGGCAAAGTTCTAATAAATGAAATTTGTTTATTTTTAATAATTAATATATTTATATGATTAAAGCCAAAATCAATTAAAATTAAATTCTTCTTACTTAATTGTTTTCCTTTTAAATATAAAAAATACGATGTTGTAGAGTCCATAAAGTTAATTATTTTTATTTGAAGCTTTTGAAAAATATTTTCAATTAAATCAACTTGTTTTTTATCAATCATTGATATTAATGATATTCTTGAAATCTTTTTACAACTTAATCCAAGAGGATTATCTGTTATCAAATCATCATTTATTTGATAATGCGAAGTATGAATATTTTGTAAGAAATCTTTTTGTGGTTTTAATTTTATTTTAGATAATTTACGGATATCATTTTTTTCAATTATAGAATCATCAAGAATAAGACTATTTTTAAATTTATTAATTTTTATACTTTTATTTGCTAAAAGAATGAAGCAGTCTTTAATAATAAAGTTTGATTGTTTTTCAGCCTGAACGACAGATTTTTTTATACTATCTATAAAATCATCAAAACTACTAACCACATTCCCATCAAAACCTTGGGTATTTGACTTTCCAACACCTACTATCTTAGGAGCATCATTCTCATTTGAAAAAATGATAGTTTTAATTGAAAAAGAGCCAATTTCTATAATAGATTTAAATTGTTTCTCCTGCATTTACTTGGCCCTAATAGTCTTTTCATGAAAATTTCGCAAATCTAAATAATCTTGAAAATTAGAATTTTGTTTTAAAAGTTCATAATTCTCTTCAAGAAATAATAATAATTTTTGATCAATTTTTTTTGGCATCATTATGCGAAGATTACTTTCAAGATATATGTCATATCTTCGACTATCAATAAACTTTATTTGGATTATTTTAAATATACTTTTGAGTTGATCAATAGACCTATCTAGGTAATCATTAATCATTAAAGACTCTTCAGAAATATCTATTAATTCAATATTTTGAATATATTCATTATCAAAATAAGAAAAAGATCCAACAGAACCATCTTCAAAAATAATTTCTTGATTTAAATTATTCTTAGCAAACGGTTTCTTAAGATTAATTTCAATATTTAAATCTTTATTAATTAATCTTACCAAATAACTTTCTATAAATTCATAATTTATTAAAAAGTTTTCTATATCTTTAATATTATTTGAAATTTCTACTTCAAAATCAATACTAATACCACTTGAGGAAAACTTTATTAATTTTGCACTTTCCTTAAAGAGATATAAATAAAAACAAACTATAAAAATTATTAGAAAAGAAATGATACTATAAAAAATATTAGTATTAAAGTATTTCATATTGCACTGAAAATAATATTTTCAATAAGATTTGAATAACTTATACCTTGATAATTCGCTTG
>NHLE01000054.1 GCA_002169365.1 Pelagibacteraceae bacterium TMED259
GCAGAGCGGTTGAACGCATCAGTCTTGAAAACTGACAAGGGTGCAAGCCCTTCCTGGGTTCGAATCCCAGTCTCTCCGCCACACTTCCAATATTTTAAAATAACTAATTTAAGATTAGTTAATGCTACTCAGATATAATAATTCTTGTATTGGTCCCTATTGATACAGTTACTTTAGAGCCAATCGGTATTTGCTCTTCTCCTGACTGAACAATAGAAATATCATCATCGCTATCTTCAACATCTACCACGTATTGAAAACCATTATGATCGCCAAGCCTTGAAGCAACAGCATTACCTAAAATAGCACCACCAATTGCCCCTACGACAGCTACAGTGTCACGACATTCATCGTCAAAAATACCCTCTCCACATCCAATAATGGCACCCAATAAACCACCAGTAATAGCCCCAAGACCATCATCCTCACCTTTAATTTTTACTGGCTCTGCAGCCACTAATGTACCGTATTTGACAGTATTTATTCTCTGTGTATCAGACTGATTAACTCCATCAACCATGTTATTGCAGGATAAAAAAAGCACTGATAATAAAACAATACTCTTTTTTAGATTTATAATTTTAATCTTCATCACCAATTCTAATATATAATTTTTTTATGTATTTTTGTTTTCTTTTTATAGGGAGCTCAGAGAATTCACTAACAGATATAGGCTGACCAGCTGCTTTTTGATTATCAGTAAGTTCTTGTAAGACTGCATGATAATATGATGACCATTCTGCATTAGTCTTAGGAAGCTGTTGATCTGCATTATCCATTTTCTATAATCCTAACTTTTTATAGAATAAATTAATACTATAAAAAAGATCTTTATTTTGTGTATTTCTTATTTGAATTGAATTTTGACTTTTCATTTTTATAAAATTATCTTGAACCATATTTATTAATATTAAAGATAATTTTTCTGAAACACTCGCAAAAGTAAGATCGATGATGTTTTTTTGAATATTAATCTTAATTATACCAAAATTTATTGATTTAATTTTAATTTGAAGAAGATTAATTAAATTTGTTACTTCGTAAGGATAGTTGCCATATCGGTCAGAAATTTCATAAATTATATCTTTGATTTCAGTTGAATTCTTAGCATTAGTTAATTTACGATATATTATCAAACGTGATATATCATCAGCAATATAGTTTTTGGGTATGTAATACTCAAAATAAGCATTAAATTCAAAATCAGCAAAATCTTCTTCATCGCTAGTTTTATTATTTTTTTGTTTTTCGACCTCTTCTTTTAACATACTTTGATAAAGCTCTATTCCAATATCTTTAACATGGCCACTTTGCTCATCGCCCAAAAGATTACCGGCGCCTCGTATTTCTAGATCTTCATTGGCCAGTTGGAAATTAGAGCCTAAATTTTCATAGTTTGCCAACACCTGTAATTTTTTAAGAGCTGTTTTATTTATTAGTTTCTCACTATCATGGAATAGGTATGCATAAGCTCTTTTGTCTGACCTTCCTACTCTACCTCGCAATTGATATAGTTGAGATAGACCAAATAAATTAGAATTAAAAATTATTAAAGTATTAGCATTTTTAATATCAATTCCAGATTCAATAATATTAGTTGAAATTAAGCATTGAATTTCTCCATTAGTGAAAGAAAGAAATACATCTTCGATATCTTTTTCTTTCATTTTACTATGACCAACTGCATAGCTAATATCGAGATTTAGCTTTTGTATTTCGCTTTCAACAAAAGGAATATGACTTATTCTAGGTACGACAATAAATATTTGACCATCTCTGGCTATTTCATTTTTTATAGCAGTTAAAAATGATACAGGTTCATACTTTTGAACATATGTTCTGATACTAATTCTATTTGATGGAGGTGTCCCTATTATACTTAAATCTTTTAAACCCAACAATGACATTTGCAGTGTTCTAGGAATGGGAGTTGCTGATAGTGAAAATAAGTGAATGTGAGGATATTTGTTAATTAAATATTCTTTTTGATCAACTCCAAATTTTTGCTCCTCATCAATAACTAAAGTTCCAAGATTATTAAATTCAATATCTTTCTTAAATAGACTATGGGTAGCAATAAGAATTTGAGTCTCTCCTGTATTTAAATTTTTCAAAATCTGATTTTTTTCTTTTTGAGTAGAAAAACGAGACAGTGTCTCAACTTTTAAATTAAAGATACTAAATCTATTAGAAAAAGTTCTAGCATGTTGCAGAGCTAGTAATGTTGTTGGAACGACAATCACAAATTGGAAACCAGCTAAATAGGTTGCACATGCTATTCTTAAAGCAACTTCAGTTTTTCCAAAACCTACATCTCCACAGATAAGACGATTTGATGGCTTATCTGACTGTATATCTTCCAGGGACGTGTTAATTGCATTTAATTGGTCTTCAGTTTCTACATATCCAAATTGATTATTAAATTTTTCAAGCTCAGAATATGAAAAATCAAAAGGCTTAGTTTGAATAGATTGTCTTTTAGCAGCATTTTTTAATAACTTATTTGCTAAGAAACGAATTTTTTTCTTAACTGATTTTTTTCTTAATCCCCAATCATTACTACCAAGTTTGTCTAATAATAAGCCACTATCATCAAATCCATAGCGTGATATTAGATTTAAATTTTCTATGGGAAGAAGTAATTTGTCATTCCCCCTATAGATTAATCTTACAAACTCTTTAGCCTGATGGTTTATGGTCAACCTATCTATAGCTAAAAATCTTCCTATGCCATGTTTTTGATGAACGACAGCATCACCTAAAGATAAATCATTAAAATTAACAACTTGTTTAGCAATTGAGCCTTTTGGGATGGGTTTGTAAGAGTTTATATGTATGTCATTGAATAAAACTATGTTTCTAGAAATGACACTATCCTTAAAGGTAAAATTACTTCCATAAGAAGGAACCTCTTTAGACTTCTGTAAAAATGTTTTTTTATATTGAGTATCATAACTACCTTGATGAAAATAAACTTTAAAATTTTTGTTTGATAATGAATCAATAGTAAATTGAGGGTCATTAAGATTAATCTCTGAATTGTTAGTTTGAAAATTTTTAAAATTTATATGTTCTAGGTCAATGCTGTCTAAATAAAAATCATTAAAAGATTGATCAATATTAGTCTGATTATAAATACTTTTTAGAAAATTTAACCGTTCAGATAATACTATGTCACTTCGATTATAGGAGAAAAATGAAAAATCTTTTAAAAAAGAGATAAAATTTGAACTATTGTGGTTTGTTGAATTATTTTCAATATGCGGATTAACAAGTAGAATTTTCTCAATCTCATTTTTATAAGTCAGTTGATTTTGTGGATTAAATTCTTTAATAGACTCAACGACATTGTCAAATAAGGATATTCTATAAGGATTCTTATTATGATTATATATGTCTAGTATGTCCCCTCTTAGAGAGAATTCTAATTTATTGTAGACGTTTGCATTATTTGAATGACCAAAATTTACTAATGTTTTAATCAAATTATTAACATCTAATTTTTGATTAATCTTAATTTGTAAAAAATGATCAACTTCTGTCTTTAAATCAAATAGCTTTAAAAAACAGTTACAGGTAAGAATAATAATCTCACTTTTATCTAAATCTATAAATTTAAGAGATCGTTCTAAAAGTATATCTGATGATGATGACTCAAGACTAAAAGGTAAAGAGTCATGTGCTGGAAAATACAAAATCTTTTGATAAGGGAATTGAGCGCTATAAATATTATAGAAATCAATGGCGGTTTTATCATCTTCGCAAATTATAATAGATTTAGATTTAATCATCGTAATATGGAGTTATTTTGAGAGATTTATTATTTTTTGATATTTATTTTTTTCTGCTTCTGATATTTCGTTAAAAAATATGTCAAAAATATGTTGTGTCTCGTTTTCTAATAGATTTTCAAGTAAATTTATAATTTCAACATTATTTGTTTTACTCAACTTTTTGTATATTCTTGAAAAAATAACGTCTAATTCTTTAATTCCTAATGTTTGGCATCGATATTTTATTTTTTTTAATCTATCTTGAATTGTAGCCATGATTTCTAATGATTTAGTCCCCTTATATCAGAATGTAGACAAACTTAAAGGCATTGGTCCAAAAAAAGTATCTTATCTTAAAAATTTAGGTATCAGTACATTGCTTGATGCATTTTATATATTGCCATCTCGAGTTGTTGATAGGACACAAGATATTGATTTTAAAACACTAGAAAAAGGACAGGTAATAACAACTTTAGTAAAGGTTAAAAAACACCACTATCCATTCAACCCTAGACTTCCATATGTAATTGAGTGTAGTAAGGGTAATTTAATAATTAACATTATCTATTTTTCAGTAAGGGGAAATTTTCTACGGTCTAAATATCCTGAAAATAAAGAGCTAATTATCAGTGGTAAAATTTCGTTTTATAAAAGTAACTTAAGCATTGCTCATCCTGATTACATTGAAGAGATTGAGAATGAAAATGATTTAAGAAAAATAGAAAACATATATCCGCTTACTAGGGGTATTTTATTAAAAGATATTAAAAATATTTTAAATTCAGGTAAAAGTTATATTACAAATTTTGATGAATGGTTAAGTGATGATTTAATAAAAAAATATCAATTTCAAACCTTTGAAAATTCATTAAAAAAAATTCATTTTCCAGAAAATCTAGATGATGTTGAAAATAAGGACAAATATAGAAAAAGACTGTCAATAGATGAACTCATATCTAATTATTTTGCAATTAGATACCTTAAGGAAAAAACAAAAAAAAAGGAATTAGCCCTCAAGCTTAATGATGACGAGCAATTATTGGCTATACAAAACTTACCATTCAAATTAACTAACAAACAATTACAAGCAATAAATCAAATTAATCAATTAAATAAATCTAATTATCGAGAGAGTATTCTTCTTCAAGGAGATGTGGGATCAGGAAAAACTATAATTGCATTATTAACTGCCATGCCTTTTATAACTACTGGCCATCAAGTAGCATACATGGCTCCTACAGAGATATTAGCTCAACAAATATTCGATAATCTAAAAACATTTCTTAAATCATCTAATATTAGATCTGTATTATTAACAGGTAGTGTCAAAAATAAATCTGAAATTTATGATAAGGTTCAAAAAAAAGAGATTAATTTTATCATAGGTACACATGCTATTTTTCAAGAAAAATTACAATTTAATAATTTATCTTATGTGATTATAGATGAGCAACATCGATTTGGTGTCCAGCAAAGACTCTCATTAGCAGAGAAAGGAATAAATACAAATATTTTACTAATGTCCGCCACACCTATCCCTCGTACACTAGCGTTAGCACAGTATGGAGAGATAGAACAAATCATAGTTGACGAGAGACCCGCTTTTCAAAAACAAGTAATAACAAAAGTATCTAATAGAGATAAATTAAAAGATTTAATTTTATTTTTAAAAAAAAATATAAATGCATATCAACAGGCTTATTGGGTGTGCCCCCTCGTAGAGGCATCAGATAATCAGCAATATAAAGATGTAGAAACAAGATATAAATCACTTAAAAAAACCTTTGGNAANGAAGTAGAGTTTCTTCATGGAAAAATGAANNCNGATGNNAAAGAAAAAATTATTCAAGATTTTAGAAAAGGAATNATNAAATTATTAGTTGCCACTACNGTTATTGAGGTAGGAATTGATAATAAAAATGCAAATTTTATTATAATTGAAAATGCTGAAAAATTTGGACTATCTCAACTTCATCAATTAAGAGGACGAGTTGGTCGAGGGTCAATTCAAGGGTATTGTTTTGTTTTATATGGAGATGAAATAACGGATAATTCTACAGAAAGATTAAAAATTTTCAAAAATACGCATGACGGATTCCTTTTAGCAGAAAAAGATTTAGAGATAAGGGGTACTGGTGATATTCTCGGCTATCGTCAAAGTGGCGACTCTCTATTTAAATTTGTAAATGTACAAAGTGATCAAGAGATAATAATTGATGCGCTCGAATATGTTAAAAAAATAATATCAAAAAAAATATACGAAGATGCTAATTTTAAAAAAAATATTTATAAACTCCTAGTTTTTTTTAAACAACAAGAGGCAATTAAATTACTTTTTAGTTAAAGGTTTCTTTTTTTTTGGAAGTGCTTTTTTTATCATTGATGCATTAGGAGTAACTAATCCTGCTGAAATTATGTACTTTATTGCTTGATCAACCGACATTGATAATTTTGTACATTTATTTAATGGTACAAACATTAAAAAACCAGTAGTTGGATTAGGTGTAGAAGGCATAAAAACATTAATCATTTTTCTATTCTTTTTAATGGCTACCTCCCCTTTTGTTTCACTTGTAAGAAATCCTAACGCAAACATATCTTTCTGGGGATATTCAATCAAAACAACTTCTTTAAACGCATTAGATTGAGTAGTCGCAAAAGTATCAATAATTTGTTTTACTGTGCTATAAATTGAATTTAAGCCAGGTATCTTTGATAAAATACCATCAACTATCTTGTGATAAAATTTTCCAAAAAAACTACCCGCTATTGCACCTAAAATTGTAAAAAATAAAAAAGCTACAATTAAGCCAACACCAGGAATCTCACTTGGAATGCCAAGCTGACTTAAAGGAATGAATGGTCGAAATATTTTATCCGCTAATCCAACAACTACCCACGCTACATACAAAGATAGACCTAGTGGAGCAATAATAAGTATGCCACTAAAAAAATAATTTTGAATTTTTTTCATTAATTTAAATTTTGAGTTTATCTTCAAATGTAAAGTCTTGCTTACCGTTTATTTCAAACGAAACTTTAATAGGGATATCTTTTATACTTGGGTTTTCTTGTATGAAACTATGTAATTTTTCTTGTGAGTTTATACCAAGTCTTTTAAGAAATTTTCTAACTTCTAATTGTGTTTTTTCATCCATAAATTAAATATAGGTATTTTTTTTATTAATTGAAGAAAATTTGAATAAATTAGATGTTGTAAATAATAGAAATAACAGTCTTTAATTCCAAAAGAGTGGTAGAAATGCCAATTACAACAACTAAACGCGCTAAAAAAGATAGCATTTTATTACCTTTATAAGATTGAGAACTTCTCCAGACGCCAAGGCAAGAAGTTAAATAATAAATTAAATTGATCACTAAATATAAAGAAAATGAGTAAATAAATTTTTGGATTTGAATTTTTGTAACTAGTAGCAATGGTGCTGAAATCAAAAAATTACCTAAAACATAGTAAATCCAATAGCTTTTATATAAAGGTAGATCCCCTTTAAATAATTTAATCAGATTTTGCTCTAAATTTTCTATTTTAATCATTCGATTTAAATCTTCCCCACTTCACTCTATTCCATATTCTTTCATGAAAATAATAAATAATAGATTTAGTGATTATCTCAAAAATAGCAATACTTGTTGCCCAATCAAATCTTCCAGTTATGATGAAACTAATTAAAAAGGTGTCTAATGAAGCAGTAACACGCCAAGATATAGCCTTAAAAAGAGATCTTGATCTTCTAACACCCTCCTCTAAACGGCCAATATTGAAATTATTCCATATTCTCTCATGAAAATAGTATAAAAAAGTTTTTGTAATAATTTCTAGTCCTGCAATATAAAAAGCTAAATTAAATGAATAATTTTGCGTTGAATAATTAATTATGATCAAACTTAGAAAAAAAGTATCAAGTGAGCCTAAAAGTCTCCAACTTAAAGACTTTATAATAGATCTTTTTTTAGAGACTATCATTATTTAGATATCTTATGATTTTTAAGAAAAAGTTTAGCATTAAATTTTTTAGAAAAAATGTTAAATTGAATAGGCAATAAAGATTTATCTAAATCTTTATAAATCATATGAATTTCATTCAAATTATTCTTTTTATCAATTTTATGAATCCCTTTGAAAAAAGGAAAACTTAAAACTATTTTTTTTACTTGGTCATCATGAATGTCAGATTTG
>NHLE01000022.1 GCA_002169365.1 Pelagibacteraceae bacterium TMED259
TTTTAAATGACTAGCAAAACCAACTTAATGAACTTATTATTTTTTAAATTTAGAGGTTTAAATGTTTTTAGATAAATTCAAATTAGACGGTAAAATTGCTCTTATTACAGGAGGCGCAAAGGGAATAGGCCTGTCTATAGCTCATGCGCTTGGAGAAGCTGGGGCTAAGTTAGTTTTAGCAGACAGGGAAGACAAAAATGGTGGAGTGGAAGAGTTAAAAAATGCCAATTACGATGTTACTTTCTTTGAAGTAGACTTGCTTGATCGATCAGCACCACAAAAAATCATTGATCAAACTTTAGAAAAACATGGCCGAGTTGATATTCTTGTAAATAATGCCGGTGTGGCTCAGCACGGTGACACACATGAGTTTGATGACAGCATGTTAGATAAAATTATGGATATTAATGTCGATACAGTTTTTCGCATGTGTCGCTCTGCTATCCCCCCGATGAAGAAACAAGGTGAGGGTGTTATTCTAAATATTGGATCTATGTCTGGATTGGCTTCTAACATACCTCAACCCCAAGTGGCTTATAATGCCTCAAAGGCCGCTGTGCATATGATGACAAAAAGTCTTGCTAGTGATTACGCTAATCAAAATATTCGAGTAAATGCAATTGCTCCCGGCTATGTCAAAACGGATATTACAAATCTTCCAACAAAATATGAGCACTGGTATCCAATATGGCATAAGCAAACGCCAATGAATAGGATGGCAGAACCTCATGAAATTGCATCAGCTGCACTGTTCCTATGTAGTCCTGCATCTAGTTACGTCACCGGTGAAGTCTTAGTGGTCGATGGCGGTTACACTACAAGATAAATAAAGAATAATTAAAGTCCTATTATATACTAAGATATATTTTTGAAATATATTTCAAAGTAGAAATATATTTCATTGAATTTCTTGTTTCTATGTGATTGATTATACTAATGGTACTCGATGACCCCAAAGCATTAGATGAAATTTTTATTTCTAAAAAATGTGCATGGCTCTACTATGTAGGAAGGTTAAATCAAAATCAAATAGCAAAAAAAGTAGGTCTCAGCAAGATGCGCGTACATCGATTAATAGCGTTTGCTGAAAAAAATGGATTTGTAAAAACATTTGTTGAAGGTGGATTTGATGAGACTTCAAAATATGAAAATATTTTAAAAGAAAAATATCATTTAAAAATTAGTGAAGTTATTCCGATTGAAGATTTAAACAATGATCCAAGTGAAATGATTGCTGCTGCTGGTGCTAGGTTTATAATGAATCAAATCAATGAAAACAATGTAAANGAGTTTGGAATAGGGACAGGTAATACTTTAAATACTATCGCTAAATGGCTACCTAAAATTGACAAAGAGATTGACTTTATTACAGTTAATGGCTCTTTAACCTCTCACAATTCAATACAAACTGAAACGGGCATCAATCAAATTGCTCATAAAACAAATGGCGAGTGTTACAACGTTGGTATTCCTTTGATGGTTGAATCAGTTGAACAAAAAAAAATTTTAGAAAAAATCAAATTCATTAAAGAAATCATGAATAGAGCAAATAATACAAAAGTAAAAATTTTAGGCGTAGGTGGTTTATTTGAAACCTCTCAAATAGTTAGATCTAAGATTTTTAGCAAAGAATCTATTGAAAAAATTAAACAAGCAGGGGCGGTTGGTGAGGTTGCAGGTAATTTTTTTGATAAAAATGGAAAATTTATCTCCATCAAAGAAACACAAAAGATCACCAGCGCAGATATTGATTCTTTTAAAAAATCGACAACGGTATTAGTGGCTGGGGGNAGGTATAAAATCTCTCAAATTAAATCTGTCCTAAAAAGTGGCTTATTTACTGGTTTAATTACTGATGAAGAAACTGCAAAACANCTCTAAAAATTAAAAAAAATTCCAGTTTNANTTTTTTTAATTTTTGTCTANAATGAAATTAGTTTAACGCATTGAAATTTATTTCATCGTTAAGCNTATCTTAATTAGGAGGATAATAATGAGAAAACTACTATTTGCCGTAATAGCATCTATCTTTTCTTTTTCAGCAATGGCTGGCGGTCATGCTGATTGGTTTAAGAAAGCTGGTGCTCCTTACAGTGGCACAGTTCTACAAGGTGTAGCTGAAAATACACCTCCAGGACAATTTGCTGGTGAAGTTTTAGCTAAAGAATTTGAAAAGCTAACTGGCATCAAAGTCCAACTTGAAAATACATCATGGGATCAGATGTATGATAAAGCAATTAAGGACATGGAAGCAAATTCAGGTATTTATGACTTTGTCTACATTGAACAAGATATTGTTTATGACTACCTAAACAGAGACTTCTTAGTTAATATTACAGAAGGCCTAGCTAATAACCCAGATCTTCAAGCACCTGGTGTAAGTCTTGATGACTTTACAACTTTCATCGATTACTTCAAAGATGACTCAGGTGATGTATTTGGTGTACCAATGGAAGCATTCATTAAAGTATATCTATACAGAAAAGATCTTTTCGAAAGAGCTGATGCAAAAGCATCATTTAGAGCTCAATACGGATATGGTCTTTCTCCAGCTACTTCTTTTGATCAATACAGAGATAATGCTGAGTTCTTTACTCACTACTGCGCTGATCAAGGAATGGAATGTTGGGGAACAACTGTTCAAGGACATACTGGTCACCCAGCATCAACTTATGAGTTCCTAGAGTCAATTGCACCTTCTTTTGGTTTGTACAATTGGGGCGTAAACATGGATACTTATCAGTCATGTGTTGAAAATGGTGGACAGTTAAACGGTGGAAGAGCAAAAGCTGCTCTAAACTTCTGGACACAACTATTACCATTCGCACCACCTGAGGCACTTCAAAGTACTTGGAGTGAAGTAGGTTCATCTTTTGCTGCTGGAAGAGCTGCACAAGGTTGGGTTTATGGTGAAAATGCTGCATGGATTGCAACTGATGCTGAAAAATCAGCTGTTGTAGGAAACGTTGGTGTTATGTTACCTCCTACTGCACCAGGTGTTATGACTCAAGCGGCTTCAGGTAATGGTTATATCGGTTACTATGATGGTGGTGCCTATGGTATCCCTCACTCATCTAAGAACAAAGAAGCAACTATGCTTTGGTTACAATATGTAGCTTTAAATGAGCACCAAGCTGATTGGGCTATTGCAGGCGGACGTATCACACATAAAGGTACTTATGCTGATCCAAAAGTAATGGCTGTTGATGAGCAAGCTGATGGTTACTTTACTCTTATGAGAGATACTGGCTTCTTATATGCTGGTGCTCCTCCATTCCCATTCCACGGAGCGGGAAGAGGTGCTATTGACCCATTTATTTATAGTGCTTTAGCAGGAGAAATGACTCCTGAAGAAGCTCTAGATGGTGCATGTGCAGCTCTAGATCAAGTAATGTCTGATCTTGGTTACCAGAACTAGATAAACAACTCTTTAAAGGGAGGTGATTTCACCTCCCTTTAATAAATTTATGCTCTCAAAAAACAAAACCGGCTGGCTTCTTTTATCACCTACAATACTAATTTTAGTNTTAGTGGGTCTTGTTCCTTTTTTTTATGTTTTGTATGTTGGTTTTTTTAAATGGAACCCTCTTGCTGTTGACCCTTCAATGCANTTTGAAGGTTTAGGTTTTAATTATAGACGGCTAATTTTTGATCAAGTTTTTTTAGAGTCCATTTGGAGATCAATAAAATTTGCATTTGTAACTTTATTTTTTGAATTAACTCTTGGGTTTTTACTTGCCCTATCATTATTAAGNTCTTTTCCTTTAAAGTCTTTTTTCAGAGGAGTCCATACCCTTCCACTAGTGATAGCGCCTATTGTAGTAGGATCAATATTCAAGCTATTTACTGTACAAGGNTTAGGACCGCTACCTCACATTTTAAAAGATTATTTTGGCTACACATTAAATTATGGTTTACATGCCGATCAGGCATTTTGGATGATTGTCATTATGGATATATGGCACTGGACCCCATTTGTTACCCTTACGCTACTTGCTGGATTAAGTGCTCTACCACAAGATCCATATGAGTCTGCTAAGATTGATGGGGCAAATAATTTTCAAATATTTTTTTATATAACAATACCCATGATGATTCCTGTATTGATTGTTGTAATTTTTATAAGATTAATGGACTCTTTAAAAATTGTTGATGAAATATGGATGCTTACAGGAGGAGGCCCGGGATATGCTACAAGATTTACTGGAATTCATATTTGGAAAGAGGTATTCGAGAAAAGATTTTATGGACTTGGTTCAGCGATGTCTATTTTATATTTGTATATCACAATTGTAATATGTTGGATTTTATACAGTGTTATGGTTTCTAGAGGTAAAGATGAAGATTAAAAAAGCTTTAGGTAAAATTTCTACAACAATCCTCTGGAGTTTACTGACTATCATTACATTACTTCCAATATACTGGATGGTTTTGGTTTCTACGAGAACACCTGTTGAATTATTTGGCAAACCAGATTTAAGCCCAACTTTTTTTGAAAAAGTTCATTGGAAAAATTTTACTAAACCTTTCATTGATGGTATTTACTCAGACTACCTTATGAATTCAATTATTGTTGCTACTTCAAATGCAGCTTTGGTTACAATTCTTGCTTTAATGGCTACTTATGCCCTTTCAAGATTTAAATTACCTGGATCTGAAAGTATATTTTTCTGGACAATGACCAATAGAATGGCTCCCCCGGCTGCCTTTTTACTACCTTTGTTTTTATTNTTTTCAACTGTATTTAAGTTNGGTGATTCAACATTATTTGACACAAAAATTGGTTTAATTTTACTCTATTGTGTTTTTAATCTCCCTTTTGCCATTTGGCTCCTCAAAGGCATTATTGATGGAATTCCACGGGAATTAGATGAAGCGATGATTGTTGATGGGGCAAGTTTATTTACAATTTTTAGAAAATTAATTATACCTCTTGCTGCNCCAGGAATTGCTGTTACTTCTTTATTAAGTTTTTTATTTGCATGGAATGAATATTTATTAGCTTCCACACTTACTAGTGTTTATGCAAGAACAATACCTACGGGTCTATCAGAATTTGTAACAACAACAGGTACGAACTGGGGAACAATGGCAGCTGTTGCTTTGGTTTCTATGCTCCCAGCCTTATTATTTTTATTTGTAGTTCAAAAGCANATAGTTGCTGGATTAACTTTTGGAGCAGTGAAAGGATAATATGAAAAAAAAAGGTTTTATTCCTCTGAATACAAATTGGTTTGATAGGCTATTTATTGGAGTAATTAGCTTTATAGCATTACAACTATTCTGGATGAGATTTATTGAAAATTTTGTTTCAATAAATTTTAGTATTGGAATGGGTATAGTTTGGATAGCATTTGTTATTTGGAAAGGATAATAGTGANAAGAGGAGAAAGGATAAGTTATGAAAGCACTAGTATTAGAAAAACAACTTGAATTAAAGTTAAGAGATATTGATTTACCAACAGAGGTAGGTCATGACGATGTAAAAATTAAAATGCATACAGTTGGTATTTGTGGATCTGACATACATTATTATGAGCACGGAAAAATTGGACAATGGAATGTTGATGCTCCAATGGTTTTGGGACATGAGGGTTCTGGTACCGTAATTGAAGTTGGAGATAATGAAAAAATTTTAAAAGTAGGAGATAGGGTTTGCATTGAACCTCAAGTTGTAAGTAAAAAATCCAAAGAATANAAATTGGGGATGTACAATTATGATCAACAGGTAAAGTTTTGGGCCACACCACCAATTCATGGTTGTTTAGCNCCTGAGGTAGTATTTCCAGGAGATATGGTTTTCAAAATTCCTGATAATCTATCTTATGCTGAAGGAGCGATGGTGGAGCCCCTAGCTGTAGGAATGCANGGAGTCACTAAGGCNAAGATAAAACCAGGGCAAATAGGTNTAGTTATGGGCTGTGGCCCNATTGGTTTGGTCACTGGTCTTGCTGCGTTAGCTGGAGGTTGTTCTAAAGTTTATATTGCAGATGTTTTAGCTGAAAAACTAAAAATGTGTGATCATTATCCTGATCTAATTCCTGTCGATTTAACTAAGGAAAATTTATCAGAAAGAATTATGGATGATACTGGTGGATGGGGTGTTGATCGTTTTTTTGAGTGCAGTGGAGCAGTAAAGGCTTATGAAGCTATCTTCTCTTGNTGTTCTCCTGGTGCTCATGTTGTTCTTATTGGNAATAATGCAGAACCTGTTCCAATGAATTGGGCAATTTTATTTGCTAANGGTTTAGAGTATCAAACCGTTCATAGGTATTCTCATCAATATGAGCCATCTATAAGATTGCTCGGTAGTGGAAAAATTGATGTCAAGCCCATGATTACTCATACATTTAAATTTGAAGAGAGTGTTGAAGCTTTTGAAAGAGCAGCAGAACACAGACCAACAGATGTGAAGCTTCAAATTAAAATTGATGAGGAAAACTAAGGATTAGATATAACTATCTTGTAGTATAGCCACCATCGACTACTAAGACCTCACCGGTAACATAACTAGATGCAGGGCTACATAAGAAAAGTGCAGCTGAAGCAACCTCATGAGGCTCCGCCATTCTATTCATTGGCGTTAGCTNATTCCAAGTAGGATACCAATGCTCATTTTCTTTTGGTAAATTAGTCATTTCTGTTCTTATATAACCTGGGGCAATTGCATTTACTCGAATATTTTGATTTGCGTAATCACTGGCTAAGCTTTTTGTCATCATATGAACAGCAGCCTTCGAGGCATTNTAGGCCGTTTGCGGTTGGGGGATATTAGAAACTAAGCCTGAAATTGAGCCAATATTTAGAATAACTCCTTCTCCTTGTTTTTTCATCGGAGGAATAGCAGAGCGGCACATACGAAATACNGCATCTACATTGAGACCCATAATTTTATCTAACAAATCATCATTAAATTTTTCAGTATCACCATGTTGAGCAACACCAGCATTATTTACAAGAATATCTACTCTTCCATGNTTTTCCAAAGTTTGATCAATAAATTTCTGAGGCGCTGATCGATCAAGTAAGTCTCCTTCAAAAAAAGAAACATCATAACCAGCATCTTTTAACTCTTGAACTCCACCTACTGGGTCTGTTCTATTAACTAAAACTAATTTTGCACCTGCTTCNCCAAGNGCATGAGCAATAGAAAGACCTATGCCCCTTGTACCCCCAGTAATAAGAGCAATTTTACCGTCTAATTTAAATTTATCTAAAAACATCATCTATCCCCCTTCATTAATTAATATATTTAAGTTATTTAAAGGCATTATTAGAACTATCAAAAATATGACAGCGAGATGATGAAAAACCAACCTTAACAGTATCACCTACTTTAATTTTCGAGTCACCTTCAGTTTGAACAACTAAAGGCTCTCCTTCTTTTTCAAGATACAAAAAAGTTCCTGAGCCTAATTTCTCTACAACAAAAACTTTACTTTCCCAACTTCCATCACTTTCTTCATTAACAGTTAAATGTTCAGGTCGAATACCAAGCATGACAGAGTCTCCCTCTGAGGCAGTAGATGAACTTTTAGGTATGGTTATCTTAGATGAACCCAATAAGTCTAGTTCAGTCTTATCGTTACTCTTACTGATTATTTTTGAGGATATGAAGTTCATTTTAGGAGATCCAATAAAACCTCCTACAAATAAATTATCCGGGTTATTATAGAGCTCTAAAGGTGAACCTTTTTGTGAGATAACACCGCTATTTAGAACAACAATATCATCAGCCATCGTCATAGCTTCTGTTTGATCATGTGTTACATAGATCATAGTAGCATTTAGCTTGTCGTGAAGCTTCGCTAATTCAACTCGCATTTGTACACGAAGAGCTGCATCTAAATTGGATAAAGGCTCGTCAAATAAAAACACTTGAGGTTTTCTTGTTATTGCTCTGCCTATA
>NHLE01000055.1 GCA_002169365.1 Pelagibacteraceae bacterium TMED259
ATCTTCATTATTGGTGAATATGGTAGAACCAAAAGAACTTATCAAATCTTTAAAATTTTTATCAATAATTTTTTTATTCTTAGAATAGATATATGTTTGAGAAAGAGATTTTTTTGCCATAATATTAGGCATTATCCTTATTACTTTTTTACTATTGAGTTTTTGAGAGATAGAACTTGTAGAAACTCCAGCCATACAAGAAATAATAGTTGGTTTATTGTTCATAAAAAACTGGAAGTCACCTCCTATTTTTTTAAAAACATCAGGTCTTATAAGTAGAAAGATATAATCATAATTATAATCTAGTTTTTTTATAACTTTTTTATCTTTTACAGAACAGATAGATTTTTTAGAATTTATATAGTGTATAAGATAGTTCTTACGTAAATTAGGCGATAATAAGGATTTGGCTAGATGTCCAAAACCAATAAATAATATATGAGACTTACGCGTGGCCAACAATTTTTTGATTTATTAGACTATATGACTGCTGAATTGTTTCATCACCCTTCAGTAATACAGATACTAAATGGTTAAATTCAGAAAGAATATTTTCTAAATAAATCTTTATATCTTCCGATGTAGACTGACCGGCTATAGGAAGACTATGTTTATAAACAATTTTATTATTTGTATTTTGTTTAAGAGTGCCGATGATTAAATTGTTATTAATTTTATTAATGTGATGAGTTAAAAAGCTATATTCATAATTATCAATACTAAATGAAGTGATTAAGACGTTTAAGTCTTTAATCCACTGAAAGTCCATAATCACTTTTTGATCATGTATCTCAGTTAAAAGTGATATTTCATACCCTTTGCTTTTAGCACTCTCTTGCTTAACATTAAATATTGCCTCTAAATGAGAAATGGGCCCAGAATCAATGTTTTTCTTTGACATACACTATATATATCACATTCCTTGCTATTGAATATACTAGATATGGTATAAAGTTGTGAGTAAATATCGCTTATTTATTAATATTTGGAAGATATTTTTTTAATCGATCAAAATCAGACTTAACACAGCGACATAATTCGTAGATGTCTAAGAGGCTATAAATTAAATAAGAGCCTTTTGAATAAAGTTTATCTTTGCTCGATACATAACTTGTATTATTACTTTTGGAAGTGTTTGAATATCCAGACTTCTTAAATCCTGTGGCTTTTACTTTTTTGGGCTTTGGCATTAGATGGTATAGCTTATCTTATATATTTGGTTTTATTTATTTTTATTTATTCGCAAAAAAAAATTTACAATACTTTAACTTAGATAAAAAGATATTAGATGATCTTTTTTTCTACCAATTCTTATCGATCATTATTGGTGGAAGGATTGGCTATATAGTTTTTTATAATTTTAATTTTTACATATCCAATCCTATTGAAATTTTTAGAGTTTGGGAAGGTGGGATGTCTTTTCATGGTGCTCTTTTAGGTGTGATCTTGACTACGATTATATTTAGTAAGATAAAATCATTATCCTTATTGCTACTTTCAGATTTATTAAGTATTTGTGCCCCCATAGGAATATTCCTTGGAAGGATATCTAATTTTATGAATCAGGAACTAGTAGGAAGACAAACAAACTTTTTTCTAAGCATAAGATACCCCAATGAAGAAATATATCGACATATCTCCCAAATATATGAGGCTTTATTTGAAGGATTAATACCTGCTATAGTGTTAATGATTTTATTTTATATTAAGAAGTTAAGACATGGGGTTATTACAAGTATATTTCTCATTAATTATGCATTAAGTCGATTTATCATTGAATTTATAAGAGAGCCAGATAGTCAGATTGGATTAAAACATGAATTATTTTCACAAGGTCAATTACTATCAATACCTATTTTATTTTTAGGACTAATATTTTTATATATATGTCAATTCAAGCAAAAATAGATCAGGCCATTCATCATCTCGGATCAATAAGCATCCAAGATTTCATTGAAATATCAAATTTCGATAACGAAGGTTTTTATAATAAAAAAGAAAATGAGAAAATATCTAGAATGGGTCATTTTATTACCTCTCCTGAGATCACACCCCTTTTTGGCTATACACTATGCAATCAATTTCTTAAGCAATTTCCAAATACAAAAAAAGTTCAATTATTAGAACTAGGCCCCGGCAACGGAACATTAACACAAGATATCATTAATTTTTTAGAGGGGAATAATGTTAATATTAGTCAGATTACCCTTATAGAAAAAAGTGAATATTTCCAAAATAGACTGAAGATGAAATTTGATAAGGATATAAAAATATTAGAAAACCTCTCTCACATAGAACAGAAAAATGACGAAACACTGTTTATTTACTCAAATGAATTTTTTGATGCCCTAGGGTCAAAACAATTTATCTATAATAATGATGAATTTTATGAGTTAGCTATCAATAAAGATCAAAATCAATATAAATTAATTCATCAACGATCTTTATTATCAGATTTTTTAAAAGAGTTTTATGCATCATATGATTTTATAGATGGTGATATATTAGAACATTCTAATCTCACTTTAAATTTTTTTAGTGATATTAAAAATATATTAAGAAAATCTTTTTTTTTTAGCGCTACAGATTATGGCTATCAAAATATTTCAAAAAAAAGCACTCTAAGGTTGATTTCTGATCATCAAAAAATAAATCTTTTTGAGAAATTTGAAAATGTTGATTATTCTTTTGGGGTGAACTTTGAATTATTTAATAATTTTTTCCTAAATTTTAAACCGATAATTGAATCTCAATCAGCGTTAGTTTCTAATTTTCTACCTAGTGAATATCAAAAAACTAATCACAAAGAGACTCTAAAAGCCGTAGAATTAATAAAAGGTAAAAAATTTGACGATATGGGTAATTCCTTTTTTAATATTTCTTTTTATAAGCTCTGAGGCAATGAACAAAAAAATAATTTATAAGTTTTTTACAAATAACAATGGCTCCTCTAAAGGTAAATATAAATCTTTAAATTGTGGTCTCCATTCCAAAGACAATCCCAGTCATATTCGATCAAATATATTAAAAGCTGTTAATCAAATATCGAAGACACCAAAGTATTTAGTCTTGCCTACTCAATCTCACTCTAATAAGTGTATTATCGTTACTAAAATTCAAAAAGAATATGTATGTGATGCTGTAGTGTCTAATAACTTAAAATTTATTCTAGGCATTACCACGGCAGATTGCTTACCAATTATATTCTATGATGATAAAAACACTAATATTGGAATTTGCCATGCTGGATGGAGGGGCCTAGTAAGTGGAATAATTGAAAATACTATCAAAAAATTGAACTATCTAGGTTCTAAAAATATTGCAATTACTGCTGTTATTGGTCCTTGTATTAGAAAAATGTCCTATGAAGTATCTGAGAATTTTGTAAAAGATTTACCAATTGAGTATCAACAATTTAGTTTAATAAATGATTCAAAATATTACTTTGATTTACCCAAGCTAGCTTCTTACATTCTATCCAATCAAGGAATTAGTAAAATTAAAGATTTAAGAAAAAATACTTTTATTGATAGAAATTATTTCAGCTACAGGGAAAGTAAAAAAAAAAATTGGGATGATTACGGCAGAAACATAAGCATGATCACTATAAATTAAGTTTTGAATGAACCGCNNTTNNNNTNNTATATAACCAAGTAACCCATGAAAATNATTTCTGGCAATAGCAATTTAGAACTATCTAAAGAAATTTCTTCTTATGCTAAAACTGCTCTTTCTGCTGTAAACATGACAAGATTCTCTGATAAAGAGATCTTTGTAGAAATTGGTGAAAATGTTAGGGGGGAAGATGTCTTTTTAATTCAATCTACTTCTTATCCAGCCAATGATAATTTAATGGAATTGCTAGTTGCAATTGATGCTTTAAAAAGAGGCTCTGCAGCAAGAATTACTGCTGTTCTCCCTTACTTTGGATATGCTAGACAAGATAGGAAAACAGGCCCTAGAACACCTATATCTGCTAAACTTGTAGCCGATCTAATCACTACAGCGGGCGCCCATAGGGTTTTAACAATGGATTTACACGCTGGTCAAATTCAGGGCTTCTTTAATATCCCTTTGGATAACCTATATGCCTCTAATCTTTTCATTAATGACATTAAAAACAATAAAAGAGATGAGAATCTTGTTTTTGTATCACCTGACGTAGGGGGTGTTATGAGGGCCAGAGCCTTTGCAAAAAAATTGAATGCTGATCTTGCTATNATTGATAANAGAAGAGATGCCCCTGGAATTTCTAATGCCATGAATGTTATTGGTTCAGTNGAGGGTAAAAAATGNATTATTGTTGATGATTTAGTCGACTCTGGTGGAACTATTTGCAATGCTGCAAAAGCTTTACTTGAGGAAGGTGCTACTAGTGTTTACGGTTATTGCTCACATGGAGTTTATTCAGGTAAAGCCCTTGATAACATTAATGATTCAGCTTTAGAAGAGATGGTTTGCACCAATTCAATCAAACCCACCTTTGAAGTTCCAAAATCTATGAGATATATCTCAGTGGCCCCATTATTTGGTGAGGCAATTATGCGTATAAATAGTGAGTCTTCCATATCATCTCTATTTGATTAATTAATTAATTTATTGTATAAACTCAGCCTATGAAAATAAGTGGAAATATACCTGCAAAAGAGAGAAAAAAAGGAAATACGAATCCTTATTTGAATGATGGTTTTATACCTTCCATAATCTATGGGGGCAAAGCAGATCCATTAATGGTTGCCGTTGAAACTATTCAACTTAAAAAAAGGTTTGAAGAAGGTGGTTTCTATTCAAAAATCTTTGAAATTGAGATTGGAGATAAAAAAGAAGCTGTTGTCGTCAAAAGCATCCAAAGACACAAAGTTAAAAACAACCCCATTCATGTTGACTTTCAAAGAGTAGATGAAAAAACACGCATTGTTATTTCAGTTCCTGTTGAGTTTTCTAACCAAGAACTCTCTCCTGGTTTAAAACAAGGTGGAGTCTTAAACGTTGTTAGAAGAGATTTAGAATTAAGCTGTCTTGCTAATAANATTCCTGAGAANTTTGAAATTTCATTGGAAGGTAAAGAAGTTGGTGATGACATTCGCTTNAGTTCGATCACACTTGGTGAGGGAATGAAGCCTACTATTCTTGGAAGAGATTTTATGCTAGCCACTATTCAAGCACCAAAAGTTGAAAAAGAGCCTGAAGCAGTCNCNGAAGAGGCCACGGAAGAGGCCGAGACTGAAGAAAAGAAAGAAGAAAAAGCAGCAGAATAATATAGTCTGTCTTAATGCTTACCTTATACTGTCTGGGCAATCCTACTCTTAAACATAAAAATAATAGACATAACGCTGGACTTCTTTTGGGTGACTTTTTAATAGAAAAGTTTGATTTAAAATTGAAAAAATTTAAAAACTATAAACTTTCGAGTTCTTTTCAAATAGATGGAATAANTTGTCAAATAGCTTTATCNGAAAACTATATGAATGAGTCTGGCTTAGGTGTATTAAGCTTAAAGACAACAAAGATGAGTAAAAGTGATGAGCTTTTTGTTCTTTATGATGAACTAGATTTAAAATCAGGTGAAATAAAGATTAAACATGCCGGAGGGAATGCCGGTCATAATGGNTTAAGAAGTATTTCTAGNAAAATTGGTGATAATTATTGGAAATTAAGAATTGGAATTGATCACCCTGGTGATAAAGACAAAGTTACCAAACACGTGTTAGGAAATTTTAATGAAGTAGAAAGAAAAAGTCTCTTTGCACTCTTTGAAGTTATTTATTTGAATTTTTCACAAATATTTATTTCAAAGCATTTATCAAATTTGGGTATCTAAATGAAGTGTGGAATCATAGGTCTTCCTAATGTTGGAAAATCAACATTGTTCAATGCTTTATGTGAAAATGAGCAGGCTTTAGCTGCCAACTATCCATTTGCTACCATTGATCCTAATAGCTCGTTAGTTAAAGTTCCTGATGAGAGGCTTGACCAACTAGCAAATATTTGTAACCCACAAAAAATTATTCCCGCCGCCTTCGAAATAGTTGATATAGCTGGCCTCGTAAAGGGAGCCTCTAAAGGAGAAGGTCTTGGTAATGCCTTTTTATCACATATAAGATCTGTTAATGCCTTATTTCACATAGTTCGGTGCTTTGAGGATGATGACATTCAACATGTAGAAAATAGAATTGATCCCCTATCAGATATTCAAATAATCAATGCAGAGTTAGCATTATCGGATTTGGATATATTAGAAAAAAATTATCAAAAGTTAAAAAAAATGCAAAAGACCGATGATGAAAAAAAGAAAGTTACTATAATTGAAAGTGCTATTCAGCTAATTTCCAATGAAGAAAAATTGATAGGAAACTTAGATCAAGAAGATTTGAATTATTTAAATACTTTTCAATTAATTTCCACTAAGCCTGTAGTCTACATATGCAATGTTGATGAAAATTCAGCTTTAAGTGGCAATGAATATACTAAAAAAATAGATGAATATGCGAAAGAGAATAACTCTGAAGTACTTTTAATCAGTGCAAAAATTGAATCAGAAATATCTCAAATTTCAGATATGCAAGATAAGCAAGATTTCTTAGAAAGCCTTGGGCTTAAAGAGACAGGATTAAAGAGAGTTATAAAAAAAGGTTATGAGATTTTAAATTACATTAACTATTTTACAGCTGGAGAGAAAGAATTGAGGGCTTGGACTATTATTAAAGGAACCTTTGCCCCTAGTGCAGCAGGAACAATTCATAGTGATATGGAAAAGGGTTTTATCAGAGCAGAAACAATTTCCTATGACGACTATATAGCCAATAATGGTGAAGCTGGTGCGAAAGAAAAAGGAAAGTTAAGACTAGAAGGTAAAGAGTATGAAGTCAAAGATGGAGACGTCATGCATTTTTTATTTAATGTTTAATATATTTTACTTAACATCTCTCCAGATTTGCTGTTTTGAAATATAGGCTAAAACGAAAAGAACTATTAAAAATAAAATAACTTTTAAGCCCATTCTTTTTCTATCTTCTAAACTGGGCTCAGCGGCCCAAGCTAAAAAAGTAGTTACATCAGTAGTCATTTGATCCATAGAGTTTTGAGTTCCATCATCGTAATCAACTAGGCCATCTGATAAAGGGGATGCCATCGCAATTAAATTGCCTGACATATATTTATTGTAGTGTTGACCACTTGGAATGGTCATATCTTTTGGTGGGTCAACATAGCCGAGTAATAATGATTTCACATAATCTGCACCTTTAGGTCTAGCTTTTACTATTAGAGATAAATCTGGAGGATAAGCACCATTATTAGCTGCCCTAGCCGCTTTATTATTAGCATATGGATTTACAAATTGATCAGATGGCAATCCATCTCTTTCAAACATTTCGCCTTCATCATTAGGACCATCCAAAATTAAGTTTTCAGCAGCAATGGCTTTAATATGATCTTCACTAAAACCAAGGTCGCCTAAATTCCTATACGATAAATAATTCATAGAATGGCAGCCTGCACAAACTTCTCTATATACCTTTAGACCTCGTTGAGCTGAGGCACGGTCATAAGTTCCAAAAAAACCTTTCCATGACCAATCATATTTAGGGATATC
>NHLE01000056.1 GCA_002169365.1 Pelagibacteraceae bacterium TMED259
AAATCAAAATTTTTGATGAGTTGCAAAAGGATCTTTGAGGGAAAATTATTTCCATTGATATTTAAGTCACTGTTAAAAATATTCTTAATATCAAGTGAGCCCAGAATGCTTAATACTGCATTATCCTCAGCAACTAAATCGAATTTCTCAAATATGAAAGTATCATAAGAATACTCTCCTTTTATATTGAGGGTTGAAAAATTAATTTGTTTAAAATATTTTTGGTATTTTTTATCTAGTAATAAAATTAATTCATCAATATCAAGACCTTCAATAGAAAAAGATATTTTTGTTAATTCATCATTTTGTAGTTGAGCGTTAAAAGTAATATCTGCTCCTTTGTAAATGAAATTATTTGATTTTATTTCAGTAGAATTATTTTTATTAATAATTTGAATCTTTAAATTTTCAATTTCATCTTCCAGTAAAACGGAATTATCAAAAAGGGTTGTATTAATATTTTCTAAAGTTGTCTTGCTAGATGTAATATGAATATTATCATTATTAAAAATTGATTTAGAAAATTCTGTATTTGAGGACAAAACATCTAATTTTATGGAGGGATGATTTATTGAAAAAGAAGAATTAAGTAATTCTATTTTTGGAGTGGGTAAGAGTAAAAGAGATTGAGCATCTGAGTTGTTTAAAGAAAAAATACCTCTTGTTTCTGATTGAATTCTCTCATTAGTTAAAGTTTTAATAGGAAGTTTTATAAAACTTAATATTGTTAGTATTACGACTAGTAGTAAAACTAGAATAGAGATTATTTTGACTTTTTTCATCAATAGCTGATTTTACATATATAAATACGAGAAGTAAGTTAAGTAACACAATATTAGCGTTATTGATAAGATTTTTCCAGTTAACCTAAGCATAACAATGACGAAGAATAACAAAGATGTTAATAAAAATAACCATTTATCGATTATTGTTAATAAGTGGAAGTAATTAATTTCATTATTTAAGAATACAGCGATAAGAGTAATTCCAAATATATTAGCAATATTTGAGCCTAATATATTTCCAATAGCTAGATTACTTTGTTTCTTTATTATTGAAATAATTGTTGCAATAACTTCGGGCAAAGATGTTCCAAAAGCTACAATAGTTATTCCAATTGTTGTTTCCGCAACCCCAAATATTTCAGTCAAACTTTTTGCAAATTCAATAAAATATCGCGAGCTAAAAAATAAAATTAAAAAAGAAAAAACTATTTTTAAAATTATAAGCAAAGAAGATTGATCGTTTGTTTCTGAAAGGTTTATATCTTCATCAATTGGTTTTTTAAGTTCGTAATAGAAAAAAATAATTAATAAAAAAATAAAAATTATTGCAAACTTTATATCTATCGCGATATCAAAAATAATTAAGAAAAAGAAAAATATCGAAAAAACTAAAAAAAATATAAATGTACTTTTGTCTTGATCGTGTATTTTTAATTTAGATATGGGGAATAACATTATACCCCCAACTAATAAAATATTAGCAATATTACTACCAACCAAATTACCTGCCACTATCCCTTCAGACTTCAGTTGTAATGCTTGAAACGTTGCAGCAAACTCTGGAAGTGAGGTACCTATTGCAATAATGAAAATGCCAACAAAAATATCTCTAATTTTAAATTTTCTAGCAATAGCTATTGAATTTTTGATAGCAAAGTTGCATGACCAAATCAAAATAGCTAAGCTAACAACTATTCCTATTAAGCTTTGAATAATCAATTGATACCCATTTGATCTTTTTTAATTTTCCTTATTTCATCTCTATACATTGCTGCTTTTTCAAAATCTAAATTTTCTGCAGCTGATAACATCTTTTTTTCTAATTTTTGTAAGTGCTTTTCAAACTTAGAGGGACTCAAATCATCTGTTTTAGATAAACTTACAGTATAAGTATCTTTTTCATATATACTTTCAATAATCTCTCCAATATTTCTTTTAACTGAACGAGGAGTAATTTTATTCAACTTATTATACTCGATTTGCTTTTGTTTTCTATATTCTGTTTCTTCTAAAGCAGCTTGAATACTTTTTGTCTTAATATCAGCATATAAAATAACCTTACCATCAACGTTTCGAGCTGCACGGCCAATCGTTTGAACGAGACTAGTTTTAGACCTCAGAAAACCTTCCTTATCGGCATCTAATACTGCTACAAGTCCACATTCGGGTATATCTAACCCTTCTCTAAGTAAATTAATACCTACGATAATATCAATTTCTCCCATTCGAAGAGACCGTATGAGTTTAATTCTATTAATGGTATCGACATCGGAGTGCATGTACTCAACTCTGTAATTATGTTCTTTTAAATAATTAGTTAAATCTTCAGAATTTTTTTTTGTTAATGTTGTAATTAAAACTCGGTTTTTTTTATCTATTGTTTTTTGTATTTCTCCCATTAAATCCTCAACCTGATTTACAGTTGATCTAATTTCACACTCAGGATCAATTAAACCAGTTGGTCTTATAATTTGTTCAACATATTTATGGTTCACTTCCTCTAATTCCCAAGGTCCGGGTGTAGCTGATAAAAAAATTGTAGAAGGTCGCATCATATCCCATTCTTCAAACTTTAAAGGTCTGTTATCTAAACAGGAGGGAAGACGAAATCCGTAATCAGATAAAGTAGATTTTCTTGATCGATCTCCCAAATACATTCCTTTAATTTGGGGAACCGTAACATGTGATTCATCTATTATTAAAAGAGCATTTTCAGGAATGAATTCATATAAAGTTGGTGGGGCATCCCCTGATTTTCTTCCACTCAAATATCTAGAGTAATTTTCAATCCCAGAACAAGTTCCAGTTGCTTGAATCATTTCTAAATCAAAATTAGTTCTTTCTTTTAATCTTTGATGCTCTAGGAGTTTTTTATCTCGATCAAAATCATCTAACCTTATTTTTAAATCATTTTTAATTTCTTTAATTGCTTTTTCTAATCGAGGCTTGGGAGTGATGTAATGACTATTTGCAAAAATTCGGACTTCATCAAACTCTTGAATGAACTCACCTGTTAAAGGGTCAAATTCTTTAATTCCCTCTATTTCATCACCAAAAAAACTAACTCTCCAAGCAATATCTTCTAAGTGAGCAGGAAATATATCTACCCTATCNCCNGTAACACGAAACATCCCTCTTCGAAAGTCAATATTATTTCTTTTGTATTGAAGGTCNACTAATTCTCGTAAAAAATTCATCAAATTAATTGATTGCCCTTTTTTTATTTCAAGGGTCATTTGAGAGTANGAATCGACAGCGCCAATGCCGTAGATACAAGACACACTGGCAACGATGATCACATCATTTCTTTCTACAAGAGAGCGCGTTGCTGAGTGTCTAAATCTATCTATCTGTTCATTAATAGAGGATTCTTTTTCTATAAATGTATCTGACCTTGGGACGTAAGCNTCAGGCTGATAATAATCATAGTAACTAACAAAGTACTCAACTGCATTTTCTGGGAATAAAACTTTTAACTCCTCATATAGTTGAGCTGCTAGAGTTTTGTTTGGCGCCATGATAAGAGTTGGCCTATTATATTTTTCAATAACATTGGCAATAGTAAATGTTTTACCAGATCCAGTAACACCTAATAATACCTGACTCCTTTTATTTTCGCTTAGCCCTTTGATTAGCTTTTTAATGGCTTGTGGTTGATCACCTTTGGGTTGATTTTCACTGACTATTTTAAAAGGCATACTTGTAGTTTTTTTTAAATCAGTTTATAGATAACTTGGTTAAAAAAAAATGATTTCAANCAGAGTAAACAATATAAAACCATCTTTAACAATAGCTACCAATATGAAAGCGCAAGAATTAAAACGCGCAGGTAAAGATATTATTGTTTTGGCTGCTGGAGAGCCTGATTTTGATACCCCAGAACATATTAAAAATGCTGCAATCAAAGCAATAAACNATGGTTTTACAAAATACGTCCCAGGAAAAGGNACTCCTGATTTNCAACANGCAATTCAAAAAAAATTTAAACAGGATAATGGTCTCGATTATGATNTATCTAATATTACTGTTGGAGTAGGTGGAAAACACATAATNTATAATGCTTTCTCCGCAACTATCAATTCTGGAGATGAAGTAATTATCCCTGCACCTTATTGGGTTAGCTATCCAGATATTGTTATTCTTAANGATGGTGTCCCTGTCGTTGTAGAATGTGGAGAAGAGTCCGGTTTTAAACTTAACCCAGAAGATTTAGAAAAAAATATTACTAAAAAAACTAAATGGCTTATGCTTAATAGCCCAAGTAATCCCACAGGCTCTTTGTANTCTAAGCAAGAACTAATTGCATTAGGTGAGATTTTAAAAAAACATGAACAAGTTTATGTTCTCTCAGATGATATCTACGAAAAAATTGTTTATGATGATCATAAATTCCATACCTTTGCGGAAGTCTGTCCAGATTTAAAAGATCGAACTCTTACAATGAATGGNCTATCAAAGTCATATTGCATGACTGGTTGGAGAGTGGGNTATGCAGCTGGCCCATCAAATGTCATCAATGCAATGAATAAAGTGCAATCACAAAATGTTTCTTCAACTGCTTCCATTTCTATGGCGGCNTCNGTAGAAGCGCTTAANGGNGATCAGAGCTTTATAAGTTCTAACAATGANTCTTTTCTTCGAAGAAGAAATTTAGTTGTAAAACACTTAAATGAAACTCCAGGATTATCNTGTAGAACGCCGGAAGGGGCCTTCTATGTTTTTGCCTCTTGCAAAGGTGTTCTTGGAAAAAAAACAGAGTCAGGAAAAATACTAAANACTGACGGCGATTTTATGGATTATCTTTTAGAGGATGTNGGCGTTGCAGGAGTTCAAGGNTCGGCTTTTGGNCTAGAAGGATTTTTTAGAATTTCTTATGCAACTTCAGACTCTATTCTTGAGGACGCCTGTCAAAGAATTAAGAATGCNTGCTCTAGGTTAAGTTAATTTATTATCAGNAATAATTTTAGCTATTCGAAGGGTATTTGTNGTACCAACTTTACCAAAGGGAACACCGGCAGTAATGATAATCTTATCACCATTTTTGAGTATCTTTCGAGTTTTTGCAACTCTACAAGCTCTATCAACCATTTCAGTAGAGGATGAAATTTTATCTACTACGTCCATNAANGTACCCCAAGTTAAAACATTTTGTCTTGCTACTTTTACGTTTGTCGTCAACCCTATGAGCGTTACGTCTGGTCTCATTCTTGCAACACGTAAAATTGATCTACCTGATCCAGAAAAGGTGGCAATACATTGACATTCAGCAATACTTGCAACCTCTAAAGCAGCTGTTGCAATGGCCTCAGTTGAAGTTTTAACATGATCTAAATTATAATTTTGAATATTTGATAGATANTTAGGATCGCTTTCAACNCGCTTAATTATTTTATCCATCATCTCAACTGACTCTTTNGGATAGTTCCCAGCAGCGGACTCTGCTGATAACATAACGGCGTCAACTCCCTGAAAAACAGCTGTCGCAACATCTGATGCTTCTGCACGAGTTGGTGTAGGAGAGTCAATCATACTCTCAAGCATTTGTGTTGCTACAATGCATGGTTTTCCAAATTTACGACATGCGGCAACCATAGTTCTTTGATGAATAGGGACGTCTTCAGGGTTAGTCTCTACACCAAGATCACCTCTCGCAACCATAATACCATCACAATTTTCAGTGATAGATTCAATTTCATCCATCGCAGAGGGTTTTTCGACCTTAACCATAACTTTAAATTTAGTAGGTATGAGTTTTTTAGCAGTCAAAAGATCCTTGGTTGTTTGAATAAAAGAAAGGGCAATCCAATCTACATCCANCTTTATTGCTAATTGTAAATCTTTTTTATCTTTAGGGGTTATTATTTTTAAATCCAGTTTAGTATCTGGAATATTCAAACCTTTGTTATTGGAAATTTCCCCACCAGCAGTCACAATACATTTTATTGCTGATGATGTTTTAGATTTAACCCTCAGGCGAACTTTACCATCATTCACTAAAAGTCTTTGACCTACTGAGATNGATTTAAAAATCTCTTTATGTGGAAGGTAGACTCTTTTACTNCTTCCATCTATTTTATTTTGATCGAATGTAAATTCCTGATTTGTTTTTAATTGTTCTTTGATATTTGTAAATTTTCCTACCCTGAACTTAGGGCCTTGTAAGTCGCCTAAAATACAAATGTATCTATTATATTTTTTTTCTATTTTTCTGACAATTTTGACCTTATTTACATGATCTTTGTGCTCTCCGTGACTAAAATTTAGTCGGAAAACATCAACACCTGCTAGGAATAATTTCTCAATTTCTTTTTCTGTTTCACAAGCTGGACCGAGTGTGGCAACAATTTTTGCTTTTCTATTTCTTAATTTCATTTGATTCATTTAGAAATAAATAAATATCATGATATTAGTAAAATACCATGAGTAATATATCTAAAGAAAATGAAACATTGATCAAAGCAAAAGTTTTAGATCATTTAATACAACATTTAAGAGAAAGAACGGATGTTCAAAATATTGATTTAATGAATTTAAGTGGTTTTTGTCGAAACTGTCTATCAAAGTGGTATGCAAAATATGCAAATGAAATGGAATATGATCTAGACTACGAGGAATCAAGAAAAATAATATATGGAATGCCTTATTCAGAATGGAAAGAAAAATATCAAACTGAAGCCACGAAAGATCAACTAAATAAATTTAATGAAAAATAATAATGACTGAAGTGTTACCTAATTGGAATTTAAAAGATTTCTATTTATCTATTGAGGATAAGCAGATCGATAAAGATTTAGAACTTTTCAAACAATTTACAATAAATTTTAGTGAAAAGTATAAAGATAGACTTTTAAGTCACGCTTCAGATTTTGAAAAAATTATCCAAGTGTACGAAGATGGTAACGAGCTTGGAGATAAACTTGGTAATTATGCCTTTCTCATTTATGCAACAAATATGAATGACCAAAAAACCGTTCAATTCTATCAAGGTATTAATGAAAAGCTGACTGAGATATCCTCAGATCTAATTTTTTTTACGAATGAAATTAACTCAAGTTCCGATGCTGATTTTGAAGTCTTAAAACTTGGTTCAGGAAAATATAAAAATTGGTTGGTGAATTTACGTCGTTTTAAAGATCATCAGTTAGATCAAAAAAGTGAGAAAATATTTTTAGATAAAAATCTTACATCTAATTCTTCATGGGTTAGGTTTTTTGAAGAACACATCAATGATTTGAAATTTGAAATTAATGGCAAAGAGCATAACAGTTCTGACGCTCTAAATTTATTATCTGATCATGACGAAGATATCAGAAAAAAAGCAGCACTAAGCATTGAGAATGTTTTTCAATCTAATGTCAAAACATTTACTTTTATAACAAACACATTAGCAAAAGATAAAATAACAAATGACAAATGGAGAAATTATTCTTCTCCAGTTGAGTCCCGTAATCTTGCTAATAACGTTGAAAGTGAAGTGGTGGATGCTCTTTCTAAAAGTGTAACATCTAATTATAAAAACATTTCTCATAGATATTATGAAATTAAATCAAAATTATTTAACAAACAGCAACTTGACTATTGGGATCGAAATGCACCTTACTTCCANNNTCTCCAAGAAAAAAAATTCTATGGGAAGAGGCCAAAGATATAGTTCTCAGATCGTATGCAAATTTTGATCAAAGCTTTAAAGACATTATTTTACTTTTTTTTCAAAACAATTGGATTGATGCAGAATTAAAATCAGGAAAATCACCTGGTGCGTTTGCTGCTTCAACAATACCATCTTTACATCCTTATATTTTAACAAACTTTCATGGAAAAACTCGTGATGTAATGACCCTAGCTCATGAACTAGGTCATGGTTGCCATCAATATTTATCCTCTAAGCAAGGTTTATTGCTTTCTAGNACACCTCTAACTTTAGCAGAGACAGCTAGTGTNTTTGGAGAGATGATGACATTTAGAACNCTTCTTGATGAAAGTGACACAGAAACAAGAAAATTTTTATTAGCATCAAAAATTGAAGATATGATTAATACTGTGGTTAGACAAATTTCATTTTTTGAATTTGAAAAATTAGTTCACAATGAAAGAAAAAATATTGANCTTTCAGCTGATCAAATATCTGATTTTTGGATGACCACTCAATCTGAAAGTCTTGGCCCACATATTAAATTGTCANAAGGATATAAAAATTTTTGGACCTATATTCCACACTTCATTCATACTCCTTTTTATGTCTANGCCTATGCTTTTGGTGATTGTTTAGTAAATATTCTTATTCAATTATATGATGAGGGGCTCCCTAACTTTAAAGATCACTATATTGACTTATTAAAAAGTGGAGGGTCCAAGCATTATAGTGAAGTNCTNAAGCCATTTAATGTAGATTTAACCAACCAACAAAGTTGGCAAAAAGGCCTATCTATGATCTCTGGTTTAATTGATGAATTTGAGAAATCTTTATAATTTTTTATGAAAGAAGANAATAATTTTGTNTCAAGAGTTAAACGNTATTCTCAAGTTACAACNTCACTNACGTCTCTTGCTACTAAATTTGCAGGAAAAAAATATTTAAATTTTGANTTAAGCGATCAAAAATANGCTGCTCAAATAACAGAAATACTTGGNAATCTTAAAGGACCACTTATGAAAGTAGCACAATTAAGTGCAACTATTCCTGATTTATTACCCCCAGAGTACGCACAAAAATTATCAGAACTNCAATCGAACGCCCCTCCAATGTCATGGGTTTTTGTTAGAAGAAGAATGAAGGCTGAACTGGGAGATAATTGGGAGGATANCTTTTCTCAATTTGACAAGGAGGCNAGCTTCGCTGCATCTCTTGGCCAAGTCCATAAAGCAACATTACAAAATAAAGATAAAGTTGCTTGTAAGTTACAATATCCTGATATGTCATCAGCGGTCGAAGCTGACTTGGGTCAACTTAAAATAATTTTTAAAATCTACTCAAGTTATAACAAGTCTATACAAATTAGAGAAATCTATAAAGAAATTGAGGCGAGGCTNAAGGAAGAATTAGATTATAGATTAGAGTATCAGCACCTTAAAGTTTTTAGAAAGATTCATGAGAATAACTCTTATATTCGAATTCCTANAGTTTATGAAAAAATTTCTACTAATAGGCTTTTAGTCATGGAGTTCCTTCANGGAAAAAAACTAATTGAATACAAGAAAGCACCCCAAAAATTAAGAAACGAACTAGCAAAGAAATTATTCATGGCATGGTATTACCCATTTTATAAATATGGAATTATTCACGGAGATCCACACCTCGGTAATTACTCAGTAGANAAAGATAATAATATTAATCTCTTTGACTATGGATGTGTTCGAATATTCCCTGCAAAATTTGTCAAAGGTGTAATTGATCTCTATTTTGCCCTCAAAGAGAANGATAATAAAAAAATTAAAATGGCCTATGAAGCTTGGGGCTTCAAAGATATCGATGATAAATTAATGAACGTACTCAATAAATGGGCACTTTTTTTATATGACCCGATTTTAAAAGATGAAGTAAGACGCATTCAGGACTCCGATAGTGGAATTTATGGAGCTAAAATTGCAGGGGAAGTCCATAAAGAATTAAAACAATATGGTGGGGTGAAGCCCCCAAGAGAATTTGTTTTTATGGATAGAGCNGCAGTAGGGCTCGGATCTATATTTATTCATTTAAAGGCTGAAATNAACTGGTATCAGCTGTTTCATGAGTTAATTAAGGATTTTTCATTGAAAAATGTTGATAATAATCAAAAAAAAGCGCTTAAATCTGCTGGATTTTAATCCTAATTACACTATAAAACGTTTAAAAATCATACTTGTTTTAANTAACGANTAAGAAATAACTCTGGTATACAATATACCACGAATAAGGAATAGAAATATGATAATTGGTACAATTAAAGAAAAAAAGAAATTTGAAAATAGAGTTTCCATCTCCCCAGAAGAAGTAAAAAATTATGTCAAATCAGGCCACCAGGTCTTGGTTGAAAAAAATGCAGGTCTGCAATCAGGTTTTTCTGATAAATTATATAAAGAAGCGGGTGCCTCTATGTCTTCTGCTAAAGATATTTTAAAATCAGTNGATATCTTATTAAAAATTAATTGCCCTTCTCCTGACGAAGCAAAACAATTAAAAACCAGTTCAATGGTTATATCNCAGCTTAATATTCAAAATGAAATTGACTCTATTAAGATTTTTAATTCCAAAAAAGTTTCTGCCTTTTCNTTAGANAGGGTTCCAAGAATAACAAGAGCTCAGGATATGGATATTTTATCTTCTCAAGCAAACTTAGCCGGATACCATGCAGTAATTGACGCTGCTCAGGAATTCAACAGAGTCCTTCCTTTATTTATGACTGCTGCTGGAAAAGTAACACCNGCTAACGTCTTAGTTATTGGAGCAGGAGTAGCTGGNCTCCAGGCAATTGCTACTGCAAAAAGACTCGGTGCTATTGTATATGCTACNGATGTTAGAATTGCCTCTAAGGANCANGTCGANAGTCTTGGNGGTAANTTTGTAATGGTCGAAGATGANGAGTCTAAGAATGCTGAGACCAAAGGTGGTTANGCAAAAGAAATGAGCGCTGAATACCAAAAAAAACAAGAAGCATTATTAGCTGAAACTTTAAAAGAGATGGATATTGTNATTTGTACAGCTCAAATCCCCGGAAGAAAAGCCCCTCTTATATTGAAAAAAGATATGTTAGATAACATGAAACAGGGCTCTGTCATTATAGATCTAGCCGTAGAGTCAGGTGGAAATTGTGAATACAGTCAGTTAGGTAAAGTGGTTTCTAAAAATGGTTTAAAAATTGTAGGACATGCCAATGTACCAGGAAGAGTTGCTAACAATGCCTCAAGTCTCTTTGCCAAAAATGTCTCAAACTTTTTAAAATTAATGAATTTTGAAGATAAAAAGAAATCAGTTATTAACAAAAATGATGAAATTATCAAAGCTACTTTGATTTGCTCAGCAGGAAAAAACTTAATCAAGTAAAGGAGAGATTATGTCAGAAATTTCAAACCAATTAGAAAATTTATCTTATAAGGCCCAAGCACTAGCTGATCAGGCCAATCAACTAGCTTCTACTGTTGTAGAAACTTCTGGAGGTCATAGTGACTTTCTCATTTTTGGTATCACTGTTTTGGTTCTTGCCTGTTTTGTGGGGTATTACGTTGTATGGTCAGTAACACCAGCCCTTCATAGTCCATTAATGGGTGTAACAAATGCTATTTCATCAGTGATTATTGTGGGGGCTCTTTTAGCTGCAGGTCCAATTGATAGCACCATTTCAAAATACTTTGGTTTATTCGCGGTGGGATTAGCCTCAGTTAACATCTTTGGCGGATTTGTTGTAACTAACAGAATGTTGTCAATGTTCAAAAAGAAAAGTTAATAGTAGGAGTTATTCATATGTCAAATTTATCTACAGTTGCTTATTTAGTATCTTCAGTTTTATTTATTATGTCCCTAAGAGGACTCTCACATCCAACTACAGCTCGACGTGGTAACTTTTATGGTATTATCGGAATGACAATAGCCATAGTTACTACTGTCGCTAACCCTGGTGTGTTAAGCTATAAGGAAATAGGAATAGCTTTTGTTACTGGTGGTTTAATTGGAAGTATTATCGCTACCCGAATACAAATGACATCTCTTCCACAACTGGTTGCAGCATTTCATAGTCTAGTTGGTCTTGCAGCAGTCTTTGTTGCAGCTTCTGCTTTTTATAATCCAAGTGCATTTAACATTGGAACAGAAGGTAATATTCCCTTAGGAAGTCTTATTGAAATGGCTATTGGTACTGC
>NHLE01000023.1 GCA_002169365.1 Pelagibacteraceae bacterium TMED259
TATCAGAATATTTTATTTAAAAAAATTAATAGAAAATTAATAAAAGAAGTATCAAAATTTATTGAAGATACTCTTTAAAATATTTATTCTTTAGAAGCTGGTTATAAGACAAAATCTTATTTTCAACAATTTTACCTTTATTAATGAATAAAAATTTATCTGTTACAGTTTTTAACTCCTCGATTAAATGACTACTGATTAGAGTCATGATTTGATTAGTTAAAGACATATTTTTAACATCTTCATATAATGTTTTTCTTAAACCTGGGTCTAGGGAATTAAAAGGCTCATCCAGAAGCAATATTGACTTTTTCCTTAATAGGCATCTAGCTATTGAAACTCTTTGCTGCTCTCCACCAGAAAGGTCACTAACTTTTTTTTGTAAATCAATATTTAGAGAAACTTTTTTCATAATATCTTTAACTATTTTAAAATTGTTTTGAGTTTGCTTCATATCAGGATCAATACCCAAAATAATATTTTCAAAAATACTTAAATGATTAAAATTATTGTGATCCTGAAATAAAATAGAAATATTTCTTTCAGGGGGCTTCAAAAATGTAATATCATTTTTGTTAAAAAATATAGATCCTTCATTAGGGTTTAAAAATCCAGCTAATAAATTAAATAAAGTAGACTTACCCGATCCACTCTTTCCTAATACTCCAACTATATCGGTGCTATTTAGATCAAAGTTGAATTCAAAAGAAGTACTTTCAAATCTATATTTAAGTTTTTTAACTTTTATCATTTTGGTGCAGTAATTTTATAGATAAATACATAATTAACATAATAAACACTATAAATAAGGATAAGATGAAAAAGGCATCATCGTATCTATAGCTACTATAAAGTTGTGAGATAAATAAAGGAATAGTTTTAAAAGTGCTGTTATTAAAAACTGTTACTGATGTTAAATCACCCAAACTTAATACAAAAACAGTCGTACTCACCAATATGAATTCAGATTTGATTTTAGGTAAATCAATCCTGATTAATCTTGTTAAAGATGTGATATTGAAAAGAGTTATATTTTTGTATTCATGATTATGATTTTCAATAAATTTTCCTGATAGAAAAATAAACATTATGGGTGTTATGAAAAGACTATTAACAATAGCTACAATCCAAATACTTTCAAAAATAAAATCTAGCTTGAAATTAAGATAAAAAATCATAGCTGATAAAGAAAGTGATGGAATGAAAAGTAACATCGAAATAGAAAGAAAAATAAATTTATGAAAGGATGAATTTTTATCTAAAAAGAATCGATAAACATAAAGTGAGGATAGGGTTAGAAAGACAGAAATGAGTAAAGATAAAATTGAAACCAAAAGACTACTTATTAAACTATTTAAAAAACTAATAGAGAATAGTAATTGAATGTTAAATGACATAATACCTTTAATGATAACTAGGAAAGGAATACAAAAATAAATAATTATTGACCAAAAAATTATGTTAATGGGCAAAATTTTATCTAAGTTTTTGTATGATTTTTTAAATGTATTAAAGGTATTAAAAGTAGTCGTTTTACCAATTACAGAAATTGATATTAATAGGATTATAATTAGCTGAGTTAAACCTAAAATAATTGCCATTTTCAAATCAGCATCTATTACTATAGATTGATAAATAGCTAACTCTATAGTCGTGAGATTAGGAGAACCTGATAAGATATAAACTATGGTAAAATTGCCAATACAAAAAATAAAAGTCAAAATTAAGACTGAAGAATATCCAGAAAATATAAATTTTTTTAGCTGAAGTCTTATTGACTTCAAAAAAGGTATGCCGTTTGATTGCAAAACCCTTATATAGTTTTCAGGAATATTTGTTAATTTTCTAAAAAAAAAATTAGCATTTAGGGCTATGTTAAAATATGAGGTTACATAAAGAATACCCTTTAAAGAAAAAATTTTCATATCATAATCAATAGATAACCAATGAAAAACAATAGAGAGGATCCCGTTAGAGCTATAAAAAAAGATAGATCCAAAAGAAACAAAAATAACAGGCAAAATGAAACAAAAATTTAAGAATGAAGATATAAACTTAGGATCTTTGTTTGAAAAATAAAAAATTAAACTAAAAAGGAAACCCAATATTGATGATATGAAACATGCCAAAAAAGCCTGAAAAAATGTAAATTTTATTGTTCCAAAATATGATAAAAAATTAAAGTCTTTAAAATCATTGATATTAGTAAAAACAAAAAAAGAAGAAGCAAGTAATATAAGTATAAAAGCTAAGTAAATTAAATAAGGGAGCCCTAATAAGCCGACCCCCCTACCAAAAATAATTTTATTCAATAATAGATTTTTCCCAACTTGCTATCCAAGAGTCTTTTTCCTCACTTGAAGGAAAAACCTGGTCCAGAGAGACTGGCAATGGTGCAGCATCATAAAATTCTTTTTGAGATTCTTTTAAGTTTAAGACTGGGTACATCCAATTTCCCTGAGGAATATGCTGTTGAAATCCATTCGTTAAAGAAAACTCAAGAAAAGATCTAGCTAAATCTAAATTCGAAGCATTATTTAAAATACCCATGACCTCTATTTGACTAGCATGGCCTTCTTTAAATTTTAAAGACTTATATTGTGTGCTGCCTTCCACTAAAGAATGGTAGGCTGGTGAAGTAGTATAGCTTAGGACTAAATCTGATTCACCCTCTAAAAAAAGCCCATATCCATCAGACCAACTCTTAGAGGTAATGACTATTTGATCTTGAATTTCACTCCAAAAATTAGATGCCTCATCTTTATAAATTTGATTAATCCATTTTGCCAAACCAAGACCAGGAGTAGAATACCTTGGGTCCATAATGATAATAGAAATTTCATCTCTTTCAGCTAATTCTTTAAAAGAGATAGGTGGCTGATTTAATTTATCACTATCATAGATAAAACTAAAATATCCATAATCAAAGGGAGTGAAATATTCATCTTTCCAGCCTATATCTAAACCATCAGTTTGAACTGAATGCTTAATAAATAAATTATTTTTTTTTGCTTCATCTACTAAAGAGTCATCTAGACCCAATAGAATATCATAGCCCTCTTTATTATTAGTTAATTTCACTCTTGATAGAAGCGCCCCCGAAGAGTCTGCTGTATTCCATATAAGATCACAGTTACAAGAAGACTCAAATTCTTTTTCAATATTTGGACCAGGGCCCCAGTCTGAATTGAAAGAACCATAAGTAAAAATCTTAAGCTCATCTTTAGCCAATACACTAAAAGGCAATAGCAGTGTTATAATCAATATTTTAAAGTTCATCGTTAATCCTTTCATTAACAAAGAACCAAGATTGCTGTGGTAGGTGTAACTTCCTACGCCGGCATTATCCGGTTCAGGTTCTAGGGTTAAGGAAATTCCTTTCTCAGCTCAATAGAGCACCCCTGTTAGATTAAAAAATATTAGCAGTATGATATCAAAAATCAATTATATAAATATTTACATAAAATATTATTTCTCTATTTTAGCTAATGATGAAAATTATTAGCAATTTTGTTGATGGGAAACTCACTAAGGAAAACCCGTCTAATTTTATACCTTTATTTAAACCAACCACAGGTGAAGAGTATGCCCATGTCCCCATTACCACAAAAGAAGAATTCAATATCATAATCGATAAAATGAAAATCGCTCAATCATCTTGGGCAGACACAGCGGTTACAAAAAGAAGCAATATACTTTTTAAATTTAAATCTCTTATTGAAAAAGATTTTGATGGCATTGCTAAAATAATATCTGAGGAACATGGAAAAGTTTTTTCTGATGCAAAAGGATCTCTCCAACGTGGTTTAGAGGTGGTTGATTTTGCATGTGGCATACCTCATTTATTAAAGGGCAATCACTCAATTAATGTGGGCACCAATGTTGACTCATTTGATGTAAGGCAGCCTTTAGGTATATGCGCTGGCGTTACTCCATTTAACTTTCCAGCAATGGTTCCAATGTGGATGTTCCCTCTTTCAATAGCTTGTGGGAATGCATTTATGTTAAAACCATCAGAAAAAGTACCTCAGTGTTCATTACGTCTTGCAGAACTCTTAACTGAAGCTGGTCTTCCTGAAAATGTATTGACCTTAGTCAATGGTGATAAAAGTGTAGTTGATTTAATACTTCAAAGCCCTGACATATCATCTATTAGCTTTGTAGGTTCAACACCCGTAGCAAAATATATTTATACCGAATGTGCAAAATACAATAAACGTGTTCAAGCACTTGGGGGAGCAAAAAATCATATGTTAATTATGGAAGATGCAAATCTTGAAGACGCAGTAAATGGCTTAATTGGAGCTGCATTTGGATCAGCTGGTGAAAGATGCATGGCTACATCGGTTGCTATTCCAATTGGAAAAATTCAAAAACCCTTTATGGATCTACTAAAAGAAAAAGCATCCTTAATTAAAGTAGGAGAATCTCTAGACCCACAAAGTGAGATGGGCCCCCTAATCACAAAAGAGCATAAACAAAAAGTTCTTTCATATATCGATAAGGGTATTAAAGAAGGTGCAGATCTTGAAATGGATGGCAGAAATATCTCCTTACAAGGATTTGAAAATGGTAATTTTGTTGGGCCAACTATTTTTAACAATGTCAAAACAGATATGACTATTTATCAAGAAGAAATCTTTGGACCTGTATTATCAGTATTGAATATGGATAATTTTGATCAGGCAATGGAAGCTATAAACAAACATGAATTTGGTAACGGAACATCCATTTATACATCAAATGGGACCCTTGCTAGAAATTTTATGAAAAACGTTCAAATTGGAATGGTTGGTATCAATATACCCATTCCTGTCCCAATGGCTTTTTATAGTTTTGGTGGGTGGAAGGGATCAATTTTTGGTGGCCATGGGATGCATGGCGAAGAAGGTGTTAATTTTTTCACCAAAAGAAAAACTATTACCTCTAGGTGGCCAGAAGAAGTTGCTAGTGCATCATTGAATATGCCAACAATGAAATAATTTAATTTTTGATAGACCTTTTGGTCATTAAAATTACCAAGAACCTGAGTTTTCCATACTCAACCATGGCTCCTTAAGCTCAAGACTCTCTCCTTTTTGAAGTAATTCAATAGAAATTCCATCAGGGGATTTTACAAAGGCCATATGTCCATCTCTCGGTGGCCTATTAATAATTACGCCATTATCCAAAAGTTTTTGACATGTTTCGTATATGTTTTGAACTCTGAAAGCTAGGTGACCAAAGTTTCTACCACCAGTATATTCTTCTTGATCCCAATTGTAAGTTAACTCTAAAAGAGGTTTTTTATATTCATCAGCCAATTTTTTATCTTCTGGGGCACATAAAAAAATTAGAGTAAATCTTCCTTTTTCATAATCTTTTCTGGAATACTCAATAAGACCAAGTTTTTGACAATAAAAATTAATTGAATTATCAATATCGCTAATTCTAACCATAGTATGTAAAAATTCCATAATTCTAAATATCAAAAATTATGATTTATGTCTAATTACTTCTGTGTAAAGATTATATAAAATTAACAATTAAACATATTCGAAAAAATATTAAAATTGTTTATTAACTCCCAACACAACTTGTTTTTGAAGCACTCTTTCTCGATAAAAAATATAGCCAACACTTACTATTATTATTGAACCACCAATTAATACATTAATGGATATCAACTCTGCAAAAAAAATATAACCAAGGAAAAACGACCATATAACTGATGAAAAATCTAAGGGCGCCAGCAAAGAAGCATCGGCCAATTGAAAAGACTTAGTAAGACATATTTGGGCAATAAAACCTAATATTCCTGAAGCGATCATCAAACTTAAGTCAAAGTTATTTGGCCATATCCAACTTTCATTATAAAAAAATAAACTGATCAATGTACACAAGGTTGTAAATACCCAAACTGAGAGAATATTATTATTAGTTAATAGTATTTTCTTTAGAACAATAACCGCCATAGATAAAAATAAACTAGCAATTAAAGGGAGTATGGAGTAATTAGAAAATATAGCAGTCGTGGGTTTTAGAATTACTATAACTCCAATAAAGCCAAATATAATTGCAATTATACGCCTATGGCCAATTTTTTCTCCTAAAAAAAAAATTGATAAAATTGAAATAAAAAAAACAGATGAATAGCTAATAGTTTGCATTTCTACTAAAGGAACATAACGAAGAGAAATGAAGAATAGACTCATAGCTGTAATTCCTATGAAGGCCCTCATAATATGGAGTTTAAAATTATTAATAGAGCGAAAATTAAGTTTTAAAAAATAAATAAAAAAAATTAAAGGTAATAAGGCGAAAAAGTTTCTAAAAAAAACTACTTGAAATAAAGGTAAATGATCTCCCGTAGCCTTTATACAAACACTCATTAAGACAAAAAATAAAACTGAGAGGGATTTATAGATAAATGCTGACATTTAGATAAAGTAACTATATTAAATATGCATGAATTTACTAATAGTTAATGGTTATGATAGATTGGGTTGGAAAAGATTAGCAAAACATAATATTCAGCCAATTTGTGAATTTTATAGAGATCAATTAAAAAAAATTAATCCAAAAATAAAATCAACTTTTATCTATCCATCTATGGATTTAAAAACAACTTTTGATGACTCCTTCTTTCATTCTTTTGATGGAATAGTGTGGACAGGCTCCAGTCTTAATATCTACGACAATACAAAAGAGATCAAAAATCAAATAACTCTTATGAAAAAAATATCTAAACTTCCAATTAAAATATTTGGAAGCTGTTGGGGAATGCAACTCTATACAGTGTGTAATGGAGGCACCGTATCAAAAAATATTAAAGGAAGAGAAATTGGTATCTCTTTTAATATTTCTTTGAATAATTATGGCAAAGCTCATAAGATGTATAAAAAAAAACCACTAATCTTTGATGCTTTTGCCTCACATTTAGATCATGTAACTAAGCTTCCAAATAAATCAGTTGCTTTATCTGATAATCATTATTCAATTCAATCACTTACGACGAATAACTTCTGGGGTACTCAATATCATCCAGAGTTTAACTTCAGATATACTGGTCAAATTCTTAAGGCTCGTAAAAAATTACTTTTAGATGAAAAATTATTCTCTAAAAATCAAATAGAAAGTCTTATTTTAAGTTATAAAAACCCTCATAAAGATAGTTATAGCAATACTGTTAGTGATTTTAAAATAAGAACCCTAGAACTGGCTAATTGGTTAAAATTTTTGAGACAGGCTTAAAGCTATCCTTCAATTCAGAAAAATTTGAACATATAACAAATAAATTATTAAAATTCTTATATGCAAAACCACTATTTATCACTTTCTTATATTGCTTAATAATATCCGACCAATAATTTTTATAATTAAAAATAATGAATTTTTTATTTTTAATAACACCCAATTGTAAAGCACTCAAAACAAGACTAATTTCTTCAATAGTCCCCGCACCTCCAGGTAAAGCTATAAAACTGTCAGAAATAGATAGAAACTTTTTTTTTCTCTGTTCCATAGTTTTAGTAATAATGATTTTATCAATTTTTTTATGTATGGTTTCTCGGTTATCCAAAAAATTAGGGATTATNCCTGTTACATGAGCTTTATTTTTCAAAGCAGTATTAGCAACCACGCCCATAAGACCATTTTCACCACCTCCGTAAACAATGTCATAACGATTTCTAGATAGGTATTCTGTTACTTTGANAGCTATATCTTTATATTCTTTTTTAGATCCAAACATGGATCCACAGAATATGGCAACCTTGTGCTTTGAATTTATTGTTTTCATTTCTAACTTTACTAATATATTAAACTTAAAAGTATGAAAAAAAATAACAATATAACTGAATTAAAAAAAGTAAGGAAAAACATAGATGAAATTGATAGTAAAATTATCAAATTAATTTCAGATAGGTTTAAAGAAATACATAAAGTAACAAAGTTAAAAGATAGTCATGATCAAATCATTGATCATGAAAGAATAACCCATATTCTAAAGTCCGTTCAATCTAAGGCCAAAAAAAATAAGATTGATCATGAGATTATCACAAGNATATGGCAAATATTTATTCAAGAAGCTATTAAATTAGAATATTCAAAAATTAAAAAATCTAAATAACGGCTATTAACAGCATTAGAAATAAAATTGAAATAAGCACGAATGTTGCNAANCCAGGNTTTANAACTTTAATATAATTAGATGTTGATAGATTTTTTGNTTTGTTCATAAAATACTTAAAGAACAGCCCTAATTGGGAATANATTAAGTTGATCATAAAAGATAGNTTTTTAAATAATGGTTTTCCTATCCCAGGTAGCATTTTTCTATANAACCAATCTGAATTTAGCACTGTAGATTTCATCTCTGANGGATAAAGTTTAAATTTAATTAGAAATAAAAACGCCAATATGGCAAAAACTAATAGTTGAAGTTGGCTGATTACATGGTCAATTGTATAGGGATGATAATCAACAGCGTACGGCAGAATTGAATATAGATATTTTGGATATACACCAATACCTATACATAAAAACGCAGCCACGCCCATGGCCAACAACATATTAAAGGGAGCTTCTTTTACTTTGGTTTTTCTTTCATGAGCAAAAAAAGCAAAATAAGGTATTTTGATGCCAGAGTGTTCTAAAACACCNGCTGATGCAAAAAATAAAACAAAATATATTATTATTAATCCCTGCCCTCCAAGAGCAGACATTATTAAAGACTTTGCAACGAAACCACTAAACAAAGGAAATGCAGAGATAGACATCGCTCCTATGATGCAAAAAATAGTTGTTAAAGGCATATATCTATATAGACCCCCAAGCTCAGACGCCTTAGTNGTGCCAACTCGATGTAGCACTGCCCCCATGCTCATAAATAACAGAGCTTTGTAAATTATNTGGACAAATGCATGTGCTACAGTTCCATTTAAAGATAATTCTGTTCCTATTCCAATACCTACAACCATAAATCCTAATTGATTATTTAAGCTAAATGATAAAACTCTTCTTAAATCATTTTCTATTACTGCGAAAAAAACAGGAAATGCGGTCATTATAGCGCCAATCCAAATTAAACTTTCAGTACCTGGGAATGTTCTTGCTAAAGCATAAATTGCGAGTTTTGTNGTAAANGCAGATAGGGCTACGGTTCCAGTTGGCGAAGATTCAGGATAGGAGTCTTGCAGCCATCCGTTTAAAAATGGGAAAGCAGCCTTAATGCCAAAAGCTAAAAAAATAAAAACACCAAATGAATTAGAAAGATCTAATTTTGATAGCTCATGANTACCTGTTTGATAAACCATCATGCATGTTCCAATTAAAAGCAAAACTCCAGAGCAGACTTGTATAATCAAATATCTCATGGCAGAGTTTCTAGCAGCAACAGTATTGCCAGCCAAAACAATAAAAACAGAAGTTAACGCTGTAGCTTCCCACCAAATAAACAAGCTAAAAAAGTCACCAGCATGAAGAGCTCCTATTGCAGATCCCGCGTAGGCAAGAGTAGCCATATTTTCCATTAAATTTTTATTATGCCATCCAAAAATTATTACCAACAAAGATGCTAAATGAAAAATNATCGCAAAAGGTAAAGTTAAATTATCTGATTGNTATAAAATAAGATTAAAACCAAGAATATCCCAAGTTAGGAATGTTCCAAACCCNTTTAAAAGGGAAAGAGAAGATAAAACAACTGATAGGATCATCGTTGGTTGTCTAAAATAATGCGGAATAACTGGCAATAAAATGGATGCTAAAATCATCCATANGCCAGGAATCATACTACCTATCATAGTAATCTTCCTTTCTCATAATAAATTTTCTTAACTGTTTTCCAACAAGCACAATTAAAACAAAACAAACAAATCCAAATAATGCAGGAAAGCCAATTATTTCNTCTAAGTGAAAATAAGCGTGGCGATTTATAGTAAAATCAATCAATATNAGAAGTCCAGCTACAGCNAGTATGAATTGTGAAAAATATTTAGCATAAATTTTAAGATTATCTTTTTTCATTATGAAACTACTCCATTGATAGTATTTAAAAAGTAATTAGAAAAAAAGAATAAGAGTAAGCAGCCCACTGCGGTCACAACTGGAGGCCATACAGCCAAAGGGGATTTTGTTATATGTATATTTTTTATATTTTTTTTATTAAAAGCAATGAATACAGGTTGTAATAGATAATAAATGTTTAACAAAGAAGATACCCCTAATAAAATAGCTACAAATAAATAATCTGCTTGAAGAGAACCAATAACTAAGAATGCCTTACTCCATGAACCTACTAAAGGTGGGACGCCAATTATTGATAATGCTCCTAATGTATAAGCAAAAAATATCAAAGGAGTTTTAAATCCCAAGCCTCCCAAATCACTAATTTTTTTTACATGTGCAGTGACATAAATCGCACCTGCACAAAAAAATAAAGTTATTTTTCCAATAGCATGAGTAATAATATGAAAAGATGCTCCTTTTAAGGCAAAAGAAGTGGCTAAAGCAGCTCCTAAAATTATATAAGATAGTTGACTAATTGTAGAATATGCCAACCTTGCTTTTAGATCATCCTTAGAAATTGCAATTATACTTGCCGCCAAAATAGTAAATGAGGATAGCCAAACAAGCCAATTTGATGCTCGAGTTTGCAATAAATAGTCAGGGCCAATTATATATACTACGACCATCAAGAAGCTAAATACACCTGCTTTTACCACAGCTACTGCGTGTAAAAGAGCTGAGACAGGTGTGGGCGCCACCATAGCTGCAGGTAACCACCTATGGATGGGCATGATTGCTGCTTTTCCAATTCCAAAAACTAACATAGCTAATAAAAATACTAAATGCTCTGATGGAAACTTATCTTTAAGGATGCCCCCTGATGTAAAGTTTAAATTTCCTGTCTCTAACCATATCCAAAAAATAGCAGGTAGAAATAAAATTAAAGAAGTTCCAACTAATATAGATAAATAAACTCTGCCCGCTGATTGAGATTCAGCATTTTGTTTATGACCAACTAAAGGAAAGGTAGAAAATGTAAGAATTTCATAAAAGATAAATAACATTAATAAATTTCCAGACCATGCAATAGCTAATGCGGCATGGATTGCAATGGAATAAAAAATGACAAATCTAGTTTGATTTTTTTCCCCTGCTCCTCTCATATAGCCAACGGTGTAGATGGAAGCTAAAATCCATAATGAGGATGCAACTAAACTAAAAATTGAGCCCAACGGTGTTACATTGAATAAGAAGTCTACTCCATCAAATAAAGTAAAAAAATTTAACACATATTGTTCATTAGATTGAATTCCATTAAATATTTTAAGACTTATAATAAATGTAATAATACCTCCAAGGACACCAAAAGAATCACGAACATTTATATTATTTTTAAAACAATATGATCCCAGTGCAGAAAAAAGAGGCATGAGAAGACCAAGGATAATTAAACTCTCATTATTCACTTATCCCTCCTTCAATCAAAGAGTCTGCTGCGATAGATGAAAATTCAACTATTGGGGAAGAAAAGACTCCAAAATAAATCAAAGAAATTGCAACAATCCATATTGGTATATAGATTGCTGGGTCTTCCGCTGAGGCCTTGTATCCTTTTGAGCTAAAAAATAATTTTTCAACTATTTTCCAAAAATATATAACTGCTAATGCTGAACTTAAGGCTACAAGGGCTATGGTTAAAAACATTTGATTGGTGTAGAGCGCCTGAAATAAATAGAGCTTTGAGATGAAACCATTAGTTAAAGGAAGGCCAATCAGTGAAAGACCACAAATCAATAATGCATATGAAGTAATAGGGAATTTTTGACCAAATCCCTCAATGCTTTGTAAAGTGACTCGTTCACTTATAGATATAGCAAAGTATCCCACAGCCATAAAAAGGCCACCTTTGATTAGGGCATGATTAAAAATATGAATGAACCCTGAAAGTACGCCACTACTTTCATTCATGCTAAATGCTAAAGTGATATATCCAATTTGTGCAATTGAAGAATAAGCAAGTAATTTTTTTATATCATCTTGATATATAGCAATGATTGTTCCAATGAAAATTGCCGCTAAGGAGAGAGGTAGTAGACCGTATTCTAAAAAAATTGTGAAATAATCATCATAAATTGAGAACACCTCATACAAAATTCTTACAAAAAATATCAAAATAGCCTTCGTAGCTAAAGCAGCAAAAAGCGTTGAAACTGCTGACGGTGCATAACTATAAGCAGGTGGAAGCCATAGATGCATAGGAAATACCGCTGATTTCACCATTAGACCAATGAGCATAAATGACATACCAGCAAAGATAGCTAATTGACCTTCTGAATATTGTGAAAGTTGAATTATTAAATCGTTCATATTAAGGGTGCCAGTCATAGCGTAGGCAAACCCAACACCGATAACATAAAAAGTAGCTCCGATTGCTCCGATAATTAGATAATTAAAGGCAGCTAAAAGTGCTCTTCTGTTTATCCCAGCTCCTAAAGAAATTAGTGATATTGAGGAAAGAGCAGATATTTCTAAGAAGACGAATAAATTAAAAATATCATTAGTTAGAATTATTCCATTTAAGCTCCCTATTGCCAGTAACCATAAAGAGTATGCCTTACCTGAGTCGTGATGATCTATCTCTGATAAAAAAATCTTTCTTGAATAGATTGTTGTTATTAAAGCAAAAGCAGAAAATAACAATTGTAAACCTATGTTTACACCATCTAACTTAAAAGAAATTCCCCATGGGGGTGGCCAATTGCCAAATTCATAGATAATAATCCCTAGAGATGAAACTCTTTCTAAAAGCTCAAAAGATAAAAAAAGATGACAAACTAAAGTTATTATTGTGATAAACCACGTAAGTCTAGAAGAAGGGATAAAAGCTATAATAGCCGATACTATAAGGGGAAGAGCAACTACTAGAGCGGGTGCATCATCTAAAAAAATATTCATATTAGCAAATGTCCTTTAACTCCTCTTTTTTAATTTCATTTTCTTCGATGGTTCCATAATTTCTATATATTTGGAGTACTATAGCTAAGCCTAACGCAGATGTAGCTACACCTACGACAATAGCTGTTAGAATTAAAACATGAGGAAGGGGATTAGAGTAAATAGTATTTATGGAATTTAATATTGGGGCAGTTCCATCTATAATTTTTGCTAAAGAAACAAAAAAAACAAATACTGAAGTTTGGAAAATAGCTAATCCAACAATTTTTTTTATATAATTTTGGCTTACAATTATTATAAAAAGTCCNCCAACCATTAACAACACAAATGCAAAATGGTTCCAAAAGTATAAAAAATTATTCATGATTAATCCTAAAAGAAGCAAAAGAGTGATAAAGAGCTATCATTACAGTGGCTACAGTTATCCCTACTCCCAGCTCTATAAGAATGATGCCTATGTGTTGACCGGATGAACTATTAGATGCNAATACGTTATAATCTAGAAAATTTCCATTTAGAAAAATTGATACAACTCCGACNCCTGCATAAAGNAAAACCCCAAAGCACATTANGTATTGATTAATTTTAACAGGAACTAATATTTCTCCTTTTTTTAAACCAAAAATCATAGAATAAAGAATAAATGCTGCAGCAACAATAACTCCAGCTTGAAANCCCCCNCCTGGACCATAGTCACCATGAAATTGCACATATAAACCAAAAATAATAATTGGAGCAAAAAGAATACGACTAACNATATTAAAGATAGGACTAGAAGAAATACTATCTTTCATTATTTTTAACTTTCTTCTTAAACTTAGTTTTTCTATTTAATGTATTGCTAGTAAGNAGAACAATGACTCCTAAGCCAGCAGTGAAAATAACTATCGTTTCACCTAAAGTGTCAAAACCTCTATAGCTAGCTAGGATGTTTGTGACAACATTAGGGATATGAAATACAGACTTACTTTCTTTAATATACTCAGGTGTAACATGAAGATGTATGGGGGCATTAGGATCGCCTAAAAGTGGTAAGTTAGTAATTATTAACATAAGCACTATAACAGTAGAAACCGACAAAATAATACTAGGNAATAAATTAACTAATTGATTTTTCTTTCCTTCAGGTAATTTAGCAACTGCCATTACCATTAAGATTGTAGAAATACCTGAACCTACAGCCGCCTCAGTAAAAGCCACATCTACAGCATCAAGATTTACATAAATTGCTGTACATACCAATGAAAAAATACCTGTCAAAGCAACAACAGAAATTAATGANGTGGTTTTAAAAATGTAAAAAGTAGTAANAAGTAAAATTGAAATGAGAAAAAAATTNATAATTAAAAAATTCATTTTTTGATTTTTGCTTTTGGNTTAAGGCCAGACTCATGGGCAAACAATGAGATAGCGTGACTAGANATAGGGCTNGTGAANAATATAAAAAGAGGGATAAGCAAAAGTTTTAGACTCAGAAANGAAAAACCTGAATAAANAATTAAAGNTAAAATTACAAAACCAGTNCCTAGGGTATCAATCAAGCCAGCNGCATGTATTCTACTAAATACATCNGGTAATTTTATTAAACCAATACTTCCNGATAAGATAAAAAAACATCCAAGAAAAAGAAAAAAAATTGAAGAATAATGAATCAAATGTTCCATTATATTTTCTTATTACTTTTCATTTTATAAAATTTCAGAATAGCAATAGTACCTAAAAAATTTAAAAGGATATACATTAGTGCAATATCTATAAAGTCAGGTCTATTGAATGCAAACCCATGAACAGCAATCCCTAAAGCCATGATTGTTCCTATGCTAGAAACAGATAGAATTCTGTCATAGGGAGATGGACCCTTTACAGCTCTGTAAATGCAAAAAGCTATCGATAAACCGAAAATAGCAAGTGCAATAAAAAAAATCATCTGTGTAAGTCCGTTATAAGCTTATCCATCTCACCAGATTTTAAATCATCAGATAAATTTTTACTTAATGCATGAACTAAAAAAGTATCTTTATCTACTTCAATAGTTACTGTTCCTGGGGTTAGAGTTATTGCATTAGCGTAGTTGGCCTTCCCAGTGGCACTTTTTTGAGATGATCTAACTTTAAATAAAACAGGGTTATATTCACCCTTCCAAATTATTTTTGTTGTGATTAATCCAGATTTAATTATCTCTTTAATCAACCAAAGCCAATATATTGGAAGTTTGAAAAATAGTTTTAATGGAAGTACATCATAATTTAGTGATTTCGACCTAACGGACATCCATAGTACAAAAGCTACACTGACTAGTCCAAAAAAAAGCAAAAGAGGTTTTAAAAAACCAGAAAGTAAAAACCATAATGCAAAAAGCATTACAAAATAGACAATTACAGAAGCCGTCTTAAATGAATCAGGGTTGTTTTTAGCCACTGATAAGTATTATGAGAATAAATCGCCCTCTGTAAATACCGCAGTATTCATGTCTTTGACAAAGAGCTTGCCTTGATCAGATTTAAATCTTGAGACCTCAATAAAACCACCTTTAACAGCTATTTCAATANTTTCTGCATTAATTGATATTATTTGACCAGGAAAGTGCTCAGCGCTTTGTTGATCAATAAATTTAGTATCAACAAATGTGAATTCGTCTCCCATAAACTCTGCCCAGGCACCAGGTTGAGGATTACANCCTCTNATTAAATTGTAAACTTCTCTTCCAGGTTTTTTCCAATCTATTCTAGCATCAGCTTTTTTACACCAAGACTCATAAGAAGCTTGAGATTCATCTTGAGTAATACGAGGTGCATTNCCTGCAGCTATTAAGNCTGCAGCCTCTACGCANGCATCAATACCTAATGGGAAAATTTTAGAAAAATAAACATCTCCTAGNGTATCATNAGGTCCAATTTCCACTTCTTTCTGAAGAAGTATTTCTCCTTCATCTAATCCATCATTGGGATAGAAGATAGTCAAACCTGTTTTAGTAGCGCCACCAATGATTGGCCAGTTTATTGAACTTGGACCTCTATGTAATGGTAATAAAGAAGGATGAAAGCAAACAGAACCATGTTTTGGAATGTCTCTTGCGGCTTCAGGAACAAAGATAATGACATAAGCCATAACGCATAAATCAGCATCATGAGATTTTATTTGATCTAAAACTGNCTGATCTTTGAAATTAGAAGGTTGGAATACAGGAAGACCAACACTTTGAGCATACTCCTTAACTGGGTCTAAGGGCTTACCTTCTTTGTCAGGTGCACAATAAACAGCAACCACTTCATGATCAGATCCTGTATGAAATTTTTCAAGAGCACTTTTTCCAAATGCCTGTTGTCCCATTAAAATTATTTTCATTTTATCTCCTAAATTTAATTTATACTGCGCCAGCCTCTTTGACAGCNCTTATTTCCTCATCAGTCATATTACAAAATTCTTTGAGAATTTCTTCAGTGTGTTCACCTAATAAAGGTGAGCGTTTTACAACAGCCGGAGAGTCAGAAAGCTTAATAGGGTTTCCAACTGTTAAATACTTCCCTCTGACAGGGTGATCAACCTCAACGACAGTGCCNGTATCCCTCAGACCTTNATCCTCAGATATTTCTTTAAGTGAAAGAATTGGGCCTACGGGGATATCAAGTGGATTACAGATATCCATTACCTCAAACTTGGTCTTTGTCTTAGTCCACGCCTCAATAGTATCAAATATGTCATTTAATTTTGGTAGACGAGCAGCTGGTGTCGAGTAATTTTCATCATCCTTCCATTCAGGCTTTCCAATAACATCACATACTTTTTCCCATGCTGCAGCTTGAGTAATAAAATATGTATAAGCGTTGGGGTCTTCTTCCCATCCTTTGCATTTAAGGATTCTTCCAGGCTGCCCTCCCCCTGAGTCATTACCAGCTCTAGGAGTTGCGTCTCCAAAAGGAATATTCTCTCCGAATTGGGAATATTCTTTTAATGGNCCTTTTTCTAATCTTTGTTGATCACGAAGTTTTACTCTGCAGAGATTAAGCACACCATCTTGCATAGCAGCTGAAACTCTCTGACCTTTTCCTGATTTTTCTCTGTGAAATAATGCTGTGACNATNCCCAAAGCCAAGTGTAAGCCTGTTCCACTATCACCTATCTGGGCACCGGTTACCATGGGCACATCTCCTAGCGCTCCAGTCGTCGATGCAGATCCACCTGCACACTGGGCAACGTTTTCATAAACCTTGCATTCTTCATATTTACCAGGTCCAAAGCCTTTTACTGATGCGTAAATCATTCTTGGATTAATTTCTTGAATTTTTTCCCATGAGAAACCCATGCGATCCAAAGCACCAGGAGCAAAGTTTTCAACCATCACATCACATTCTTGGATTAATTGTGTAAATATTTTAGCACCCTCAGGTTTTTTAGGATTAAGTGTAATGCTTCTTTTATTTGAGTTAAGCATAGTGAAGTAAAGACTATCTGCTTCAGGCACATCCCTTAACTGACCTCTCGTTGCATCTCCAACACCTGGTCTTTCTACCTTTACCACATCGGCTCCAAACCATGCCAAAAGTTGTGTACATGTAGGGCCCGATTGGACGTGTGTCATGTCCAATATTTTTACACCTTTAAGAGCTTCCATATTTATAACCTCGCTTATTTATACATAGTCTGGTTTTTAGTACCAGGTGCAAATTCTTCTTTATCCACCCAAATATTTACGATTGCCGGTATTCCTGACTTNACAGCNTCTCTGGCTCTTTGAAGTGCAGGTTGTATATCTTTAGCTTCACGAACTGCCTCTCCATGACCGCCCATCATTTTTGCAAACTCATCGAAATTAACATCACCTAAGATATTTCCAACATTACCTTTTTCTTCACCATATTTCATAATTTGACCAAATCGAATTTGGTTTTGNGCAGAGTTATTTCCAATTACTGTCAGAACAGGTGCTTTGTGACGAACAAAAGCCTCAAAGTCCATTCCAGTCATCGAAAATGCACCATCACCACAATAAAGAAGTACTTCTCTCTCTGGAGCNGCGATTTTTGCTGCAAGGGCATAAGGTACACCGACACCCAAAGTTCCAAGAGGGCCAGGGTCCATCCAAGCACCAGGCTGTCTTGGTTGAACAGCTTGAGCACTAATAGTTACAACATCTCCACCGTCTCCAATGTAAATGGTATCATCATTTAAAAACTGGTTTAACTCCCATGCGACCCTATAAGGNCTNATAGGAGATTTATCGGTAGTAAANGTAGGCATTAATTTTTCAAGAGCTGCCTCTTCTCCTGCGCGAAGTTCTTTAAACCAATCAGATCTATCTTTTTTAACTCCTGCTTCAGAAATAGCTTTTAAAGTAGTTCCTATGTGGCCGACTAAGCCCAATGATATATCTCTATTTTTTCCAACAGTTCGATAATCCATATCAATTTGAATTACTGTGGCATTTGGATTTAATCTTTTTCCATAACCCATTCTGAAATCAAAAGGTGTGCCAACTATGATAATACAGTCTGACTTTGTAAAAGCATTTCTTCTTGTGCGGTGAAAGTGGTGTGGGTCTCCAGGAGGAAGAGTTCCTCTTGCAGAACCATTAAGATAAGCCGGGATATCTAAGTTTCTTACAAACTCAACTGCCTCTTCTGTAGATTGGCATGTCCATACCTGTTGGCCTAAGAGAACACAAGGNCTCTCTGCTTTTGAAATTATATCAGCTGCTTTTTGAACATCCACAGGATCAGCTAAAGTTTTTGAAGAAGCAGAGTATTTTCCAGTTTCAGGAACAACAGCTTTGCTGATAGGAATGGAAGAGTCTAAAATATCTCTTGGTATNTCAAGAAAAGAAGGTCCAAAAGAGCCATTTCTTGTTTCTCTGAAAGCCATTGAAACCATATCTGCACATCTTTCAGTAGACATNACNGTNGNNGCAAANTTAGTNATNGGNTGCATCATGTCNACGTGAGGAAGGTCCTGCAATGATCCCATCTTATGTTGGGTTAATGAACTTTGACCACCAATAAGAAGCATTGGTATCTCAGCTCTAAATGCATTAGCAACACCTGTTATAGCGTGTGTTGTTCCAGGTCCTGCTGTAACAACTGCACATCCTGGCTTACCAGTCATACGCGCATAACCATCAGCTGCATGTGAGGCAACTTCTTCGTGCCTTACATCAATAATTTTAATTCCTTCATTTAAACAGCCATTGTAAATATCAATAATATGGCCACCACATAGTGTGTAAATTACTTCAATACCCTCAGCTTTAAGGGCCTTAGCGACAAGCTCGCCACCTGTTATCATTTGTTCGTTTGTTCCTGTAGACATAAAAAACCTCTCTCTGGTGGTATAATGTATACCAGATTTAGTAAAGTTTCAAAGATTTTTGACTTAGGATTGAATACTTTCTTCGATTTTTTCAACCAAAGTAAGGGCATGATTTTTCAATAATTTTTCAGCCTTTACAGCCTGACCTGCGACAAGAAGTTTAACTATTTCGCTGTGCTCATCGATTGATTTGAGGGATCTATCAGACTGAATTATAAATTTCTTTCTCAGGTATTGAAGATGAATAAGCTGTGATTCTAAAATTTCACTCATTAACTTAACTTTTGTAAGTTTCATAATCTGTTCATGGAATTTAATGTTATCATTTGAATAATTGTCCAAATCGGATAAGACATTTTGTTTGGTGTACTGACAATATTTATTCAAAGATTCAATTTCTTCTTTCTTGGAATTTTTAATTATCAAGTGAGCCGCATAACCCTCAAGACCCGCCCAAACTGTAACTATATCTATGAGTTCTTTTTTAGACTTTCTATGAACAAAGACACCTCTACGTGGAACTGTAATAACTATACCCTCGGACTCAAGTTTAGCTATAGCCTCTCTTATAGGAGTCCTGCTAACTCCTAGTTTTTCAGATAATTGTCTTTCGTCTAAGTGAAAATCACTT
>NHLE01000024.1 GCA_002169365.1 Pelagibacteraceae bacterium TMED259
CTCTCCTTATAAACCTCTCATTACTTAAAAATATTAGTGAGGTAAAAATGAAACTAGTAACAGCAATTATCAAGCCTGACAAAGTTGAGGCTCTGAGACAGGCACTAACAAGTGTAGATATTCAGGGNTTAACNATCGTTGAGGCTAAAGGATATGGGCGCCANAAAGGCCACACTGAANTGTACCGAGGCGCAGAATATGAGGTACACTTTCTTCCTAAATCAAGAGCGGAAGTATTAGTGGACTCCGCAGATGTAGAAAAAGTTATCACAACAATTTCNGATGCNGTGAAATCAGGAAAAATTGGTGANGGTAANATNTTNGTAACNGAAGTNTCAGANGTNGTNCGNATTCGNACAGGNGANCGTGGTGCTGAGGCAATTAAATAAGGAGACCCTATGAAAAAAATATTATCATTTTTAATTCCTAGCTTATTAGTCTCAGGACTAGCAAGTGCGGAAGTTTCTTCAGAAACAGCTTTTGTTTTTAACACATTCTTGTTTGTGTTCTGTGGAATTCTTGTCATGTTTATGGCTCTTGGCTTTGCCATGTTAGAAGCAGGTTTTGTGCGTAAGAAAAACACATCTGCTATTTTATTAAAAAATATTGCCCTATATTCAATTGCCGGCATCATGTTTTATCTGGTTGGCTACAGCTTAATGTATGTAGACGTATCAGGTTGGATCGGATCGCTAGGAGGAGCCTTCTATAATCCTTCCGCTGACGAACTTGCCCTCCTAGACGGTGCCGAGAATGTTGCTGCTATTGCTGATACGGGTTATTCAGTAGCATCAGACTGGTTTTTCCAGATGGTATTTTGTGCAACAGCAATTTCTATTGTTTCTGGTGCCTGTGCCGAAAGAATTAAGGTATGGCCTTTTATGATCTTCGCTGCGATTATGACAGGTATCATTTATCCTATTTATGGTTCATGGACATGGGGNGGCGGTTGGTTAGCAGAAATGGGTTTCTCTGACTTTGCCGGTTCCACTATAGTTCACTCTGTGGGTGGATGGGCTGCAGTTGTAGGCTGTCTTATCTTAGGCCCTAGAGCTGGAAAATACAGTAAAGACGGTAAGATTTCACCTATTGCTGGTGCGAATATGCCGTTAGCTTGCCTTGGTACTTTTATCCTTTGGTTCGGTTGGTTTGGATTCAATGGCGGATCTCAATTGGCCTTGGGAAGTGCATTAGATGCAGTAGCTATTTCGATTGTCGTTGTAAATACAAACCTAGCTGCGTGTGGTGGTGTTGTTGCTGCGATTGTTTTATCACANTTTATGTACAAGAAGATTGACTTATCAATAGCGCTTAATGGTGCTATCGCTGGTCTTGTAGCGATTACAGCCGGACCAGACTTAAGTAATCATTTCGTATCTATGATTATTGGTGCGATTGGTGGTGTTCTATGTACGATTGCCATCCCTATGCTTGATAAAATGAAAATTGATGATGTTGTCGGTGCGATCTCAGCCCACTTAGTAGCTGGTATCTGGGGAACATTAGCAGTTGGAATTTTTGGTGGGGGAGACTTCATTGTGCAGGTCATTGGTATTGTTGCAGCAGGTGTTCTTGTAGTGCCTCTAAGTGCTATTGGCTTCTATATCCTAAAAGCTACAACTGGCCTTCGTGTTGATGAAGAGACTGAAGCTGTAGGTTTAGATAAAGCAGAGCTGACAACGGTCGCTTACCCTGAATTTAACTAAATTTTTAAACATAAGTACTACTTCAAAAAAGGCGCCTTAGGGCGCCTTTTTTTTATCATTTGGAAATAAGTTTTATTACTTAGATTAATTGGTCAATGAGAGATGTAATTTTTTTACTATCTGGTTTTGTTATAGAAGACCAATTTTCAATTAATTGACCCTGTCCATTAAATAGAAATTTATTGAAATTCCATTTAGGTGATTTGCCATAATCATCTGATATCCACTTATACAATGGATGAGCATTAGCACCTTTAACATCGATAATTTCAGTTAAAAGAAATTTAGTTTGATAATTTACAAGACAAAATTCTTTTACATCCTCTTCCTCACTCAATTCTTGACGAAAGGAGTTTGATGGTGTGCTAATGATTACTAAATTTTTATCTAGGTACATTTGATGAAGGTTTGAAAGATTTGCATACTGTTTGGTAAAACCACATCGACTTGCTGTGTTTACTAAAAGAATTGGNCTACCTTCAAATTGTTTTAAATCGATTGTATTTCCATCTATGTCGTTGATTGAAAAATTGTAAAAACTCTGTGCCATGCTATTTCCTGTCATAATTAAAATAAAACCTATAATTTTAATAAACTGCTTCATGGTCTTTTATACTGTATGAGAGAAAACTAGATTGATCTGGTTTCTGACTTAAGACCGCTTTTATCTAATTTTAAAGATGGCTTCAATCTCTACTGAAAATCCTAGTGGTAGTGAATTGACGCCAACTGCTGCTCGGGCGTGAATTCCTTTATCTCCAAACACTTCTTTCATAAGATCAGAGCANCCGTTAATNACNAAAGGNTGTTTNNTAAAATCATTNGTNCAGTTCACAAATCCAGTGATTTTAATAAGTTGCTGAACTCTATTCAAATCTCCAATTTCTGCTTTCAAAGCTGATAAAATAGCTAGACCACATCTTTGAGCATGAAATTGAGCAGTTTCTAAATCTAGATCTTTCCCCACTACGCCTTTGGCAAACGTGCCATCATCGAGTAAGGGTCCCTGACCTGAAATATATGCAGTATTGTCAGCAATAATACAGGGTTTATAACTTCCTGCTGGTTTAGCCGGAGCTGGCAATGTTAGGCCAAGTCTCGTTAATTCTTTATCAATACTCATGATGTTTTTTCCTCATCTTCTTCTATCTTATTAATAATTTGATCAGTTGCCAATTGCATTCCCACAGAGGATGTTGTGCGAGGCACAATCATTGAAGGAGTGTTATCTTCATAAATATCACTTGTACGTCCNACTCTAATACGAGCAAAATTATAAGGGGCNACTAAACAATAAATAACAATCATGTATACAAAGTACCCATAGGCTCCAAAATAAGCCATGAAAAGAGAGGCCAATAAAGGCCCCATAACCATTCCCAAGGCGTTAACCAGAGTAAGGGTGGAACTACCAGAGATAATTTCCTCTTTCTCTAAAAAATCATTCATATGTGAAATCACTACNGCGTAATAGGGNAGTGAAACTGCTGANTGAATANCTATAAAGATTAGAAGAATATAAAAAGAAGATGGACCAAACAAGAAAGCAAAGATTAAAGANGCAATNGCAATAATATTTAAGACGAATAAAATTGTTCTTCTGTCAAATTTATCTGAAATCTTCCCCACGGGATATTGGAAAACAGCACCAATAAAAGTATTCACAAAAAACATGATAGATATTTGAAATACACTTAATCCAATTTTAGCACCAAACACACCCATTAGTCCAAACAAAGCGCTATATATTAAACCAATAGCGAAGGACCCAACAAATGCCATTGGGGATTTTAGAAACAATTCTTTTAGAGATATAAATTTTGGAGTACTGATATCAGGTGCTGGTTTTTTNGTTAGTAAAATCGGAACCAAGGCAACAGAGATGAGCAGGGAAATTAAGATGTAAAGGTAGGCCTCACTTGTTGGNCTTAAATTAANTAATAGAACNCCTCCACAATTGGAAAAGTACAAAACAATCATATAAAAACCAATTAGTTGCCCTCTGGAATTATTATCTGCGCGATCGTTTAACCAACTCTCACAGACAATATAAATTGCAGCAAAAGAAAAACCCGTAATCATTCTAAATATAAGCCAGGCTATGGGGTTTACCACTACCCAATGAAGTAAAATCGCAATAGAACCTAGAGAAGCGAAAGCAGCAAATACTCTGATATGTCCAACATTCTTAATGAGTTTAGGACACTGTATCGAGCTAAATAAATATCCAAGAAAATATCCTGAGAATACATATCCTATTTCAAAGTCAGTAAAATTGAATAATACTGCATTGATATTTAACAAGGTTCCTTGTAATGCATGCGCAAGCATGATTAGTCCAAAACCAGTAAATAGAGCCCAAGAGTTTATTATCGTGCCAAACATCGGAGCATTTCTAGACCTTTAATTTAGGAAAGCAATATCTATTTTGTAAAAGGAATACTTGTCATTTCAGCTATGATTTCCTGTCCATCTATCATTAGATTTAAGGGGGCTGAATGGTTTTGATACGCAGTATCTATCATCGCGATACCCAGGCAGCACTGAAATTTAGGACTAAAACAAGCAGATCGTAAATCGCCAATTAACTGTTCATTCTGAAAAATTGATAGAGTCTTGGAAAGTGATATCTTATCAATTTGAAGTTTTAAGCCGACCAATGATCGAGTAACACCATTTTCTTTCTGCTCTTGTAAGGTACTTTTTCCTAAATAATTTATATTTTCATTAAAAGACACAAAAGGATCAAGACCACACTCAAAGGGAGTATCGTTCATATTCATATCATTGCCATAAGAAAGCAATCCCCCTTCAATTCTCTCTATTAAATTTGGACAGCCGGGACGAACATCTAAATCTTTTCCTTTTTCATAAAGAGCGTCGTAGAGCTCAAGACCTTTTTCATCATTATCAACGTAAATTTCAAAACCACCTTGTTTTGACCAACCCGATCTAGCAATTAAAAAATTATGATCTTGAAAAAGAAATCTTTTAAAATGGAAAAATTTTAAATTAAGTATTTCATCTCCAAATACTCTTTTCATTAGTTCAAAAGATTTTGGCCCTTGTACAGCTAATGGATTAACATTTGGCTCTGAGATCTCAACATTGAGTTTTTGGCCAATGGCTAATCCTTTTGCATATAAAAGAACATCTGTATCTGCAATGGATATCCACCATGTATCAGAGGAAACTTTCATGATAAGAGGATCATTGAGAATTTTACCTTGATCATCAACAATGGGCGCATAATAACAAATATGATCTTTGGCTTGAGAAAGATCACGACAGGTCATCAATTGAGTAAGAAATGCTGCATCTGGGCCTTTAATTTGTACTTGTCGTTCAACAGAAACATCCCACAATTGGACATTCTTTTTTAAATGATCATAGTCTTCCTCTAATCCCTTAAAAGAGGCAGGAAGCAACATATGATTGTAGACGGTATACGATTGAACACCATACTCCTCGATACGATTAGTAAAAGGAGTTGATCTCACTCTAGTACTTTTGGCTATATACGAATTCATCAATTTTCGAGGACATATAATAGGGTTTCTTGATACAAATCAAACGCTATTTTATCATAGATAATAAAAATATTGTTTTTAAAGAGATTTAATCGTTATCAGAAAGACCTGCGCCCGCACCTGATAGTTTCTTTTCTTCAGTCTCTTCAACAAATGTTTCAAGAGATAGCTGATACAAATCTTCCCAAGTTTCGTTTGAATACTGCTGTTGTCTTTGTTGAGTTACTTTTATAGAAAAATTATTAATTGAAGTTGGTATCTGATTTTGATTAATAGATGTCATTTCACCAGGGGTAATAGAGATACTTATTTCACTACTGTGAATATGAAAATAAATCAGATTTTTTTTTGCAGCTTTTATAAAAAAAGGGATAGAGATCAAAGGCTCTTTGAGGCTTTCAAATTTAAATGTTTGGTGCATTTCTTTGAGATGAGATCGATCTTGAAAAAAAATTCCAAAATGAATAGGGCAAAGATGAGTGGTTGTTTTTTGGTTAATGTCAGTAAGTTTTGTTAAATTATCAAACCCAAAATCTACGATATTTTTAAATGACTCAAGGCCTTGAAGTCCTGATTGTTCTAAAATTCTGATTGATTTTCCAATCTCCTCTGAAATTCCCCAGCTTAGTCCTTGTGATTTAGCTGAACGTTTGACAGTTGTCTCTATTTCATAGAGGGAATGCATCAGGCAATTTTCTTATATGACCAGTTATCATTAGAAAGCGAGATCTCTTTCATGAGAGGGGCTCCTTGATACATAGTAATTCTAACCCATCTATCAGAGCGTGGATCAAAACGAGTAGCTCCAAAAAATGATAATTTTAATCGAAGCATATCAACGGGTATGAGGGTTTTGGATATAGTATTATCTTGAATTTCTGAATAAGGAAGCTGCTCACAAATAAAAACTCTTCTCAAAACATGCCTATATTGTTGATTTTTAGATAAATAAAAGCTGATATCTTTTTTTGGATCCATTTTTTTTAAGNCTTTATAGAGNTGATGGATATCTCTAGCGATTGCTAAGGGAAGTTCNAGGTCAGCACCTTCCTCNCTAAACCGATCAGATAATCGAGGCTCNTGTTTATTTTTAGAATAATACCAAAAATTATAAATATTATCTTTTTGCTCAAAGTCTATTTTTAGAAGCCAGGTATATTGCTTTTCAATTAAGTTACAAATGTCTTGGATATTACGAGTTGTATCAATATCAAAGTAATTNTCTTCATTTATGGACATCTCATAGCTCANCGGCTCCACAATATCNGGATAGACCTCCATCATTAATGAAACAATAAATTCACAACATTCAGCATGTGTGTTTTTCTCTGCCCACTCATAAACTTCATTCCAAAAATATNTTTCAATTTTTTTGGTATTAAAATACTTTTGAAAATCTTTAAGGTCGTTAGTTAATTGACCATTTTTTTGAATCTGATAATCACTGTCAGTTTTCCAATATTTNATATTATCTTGAATGGTAGATAAGTATGATTGAAAATTATTTTTCTCAATTTCATTAACTGACTCTAGTAAGCGAATTGCTCGTAGTGCCTTTTCTTTTGCCATAATCCATTGATTGAGCAAAGCAGGATGATTGACAATAAATGGAGCCATTCCTAATCCCGTTGAGTTTCCAATACCTAAGTTACGTGCTATATCATCGCTTAATTTTACTGACGTAGTAGGGGATCGATGATAGGCAACATGATTTACAACATCAAATGTGAATTGTCTTGCAAGAAAGACTAACATCATTTCTAGTCGAAAAGGTCCTTTTAATTCTTCTCTATCTTGAATTTTTATTCGATCAGCTAATCCAAACTTTCCTGACCCATATACTGCAGTAGTTCTATACAGATAACCNACACTATAAAGNAAAGAGGTGTCTGGTTGTTGGCCTTGAGAAAGCTGATCTANAACATGCTCAAAAACTCGAACAGATTTATTTGCTCTAGAAAGGCATAATTCTTTTTCAGTTACTCTGCCTTGTTCTTGAAGAGGGACATTTTCTTTCAGTCTTTGAATATCTGCAGAACTTGGAATTCCATCATAAAGCACAAAAGAGGCATCCCACTTAGTAGCAATAACACGATCTGATCTTTCGTTTTCATCTAAATGGTTGGAGAAACATACCAAGGAGTATTGNTTGTTTCCTTTTTGAACNACATAAACCCCGTGACCAAATCCAGAATTATCAAGNTTAAGCTCATGTGTTTGGAAATCCCAATCTTTAAACTCTCTAATAAAGCTTCTTAAAAAAGATAATTTAGATTGGTGAAAAGAACCNAAACGATCCAGTTTCATAACAAATTCTGGTTTTCTTAATTCAATTTTCATCAATCAAACTTTCTGTAAAAATTGTACCAATTATTACCAAGAATGTCGTGCGTCTCATCAACACTAAACCCTACCTCTTGGAGGCCTTTTTCTAGATTATCAAATCCCCTTGCATCCTCAAACCAACTTGGTTGAGGAGGAAAACCGGCATTAGAAGCGCTTCCTTCGCCAAAATCTTTAGTTTTAGTCCATGTTCCATTTCTCATCCACTCGACAATACTATCAGGGTGGTGAATACACAGATCAGATCCTATTCCAATTTGTTTAATTGATATTCTTTTAGTTGTTTCTGCAATCATTTCACAAAATGATCGAACGCTACAATCCGAAGCGCCTTTTAAGTGGTGTGGGTATAAAGAAAATCCAATCATACCTCCACTATCATTCAATGCTTTAAGAACATCATCTGATTTATTACGAAGTCCTGTATGCCAAAATAATGGGTTTGCATGACTAACTACAATGGGTTCTTCTGAAATTTCGATAGCCTCTAAAGTAGAAAATTCAGCAGAATGAGACATATCTACAATCATTTTTACCCTATTCATTTCTTTAATAACTTCTCTTCCCATTCTCGTAATACCACTATCCCTTTTTTCATAGCATCCTGTAGCCAGAAGAGACTGATTATTATAGGTGAGTTGCATAAACATCACCCCTTGATTTTTTAAAGTTTCAACGTAATCAATATTATCCTCGATGGGAGAGCAGTTTTGAAGACCATAAAAAATTGCTGTTTTATTTTCTTTCTGGGCCTGGTCAATATCTTTTGACGTTTTTCCTAAAAAAATTAAATCATTGTTTTTTTGAAAATAATCATTCCAAGTATTTATGTTTTTTTGTAATTCATCAAAATCTTCGTGATAACAAATGGTTGCATGAACAGCATCTAACTTTGCTTGACGATTAATTTCAAAGATCTCTCTTGACCAGTTACAATACTGGAGATTATCAATCCGATAATTCATTCAAGAATTATATGGAACCAGAATTGATGTAGGAAGTTTTAATTTGTGTATAAAATTCTTTAGCGTAGGTGCCTTGTTCACGTAAACCAAAACTAGAGGCTTTCCTTCCACCAAAAGGAACGTGATAGTCTAGGCCGGCTGTGGGTAAGTTGACTGCAGCAACACCAGTTTTGATATTTTGTTTAAAGAACTCAGCTTTTGCTAGTGAAGTAGTAATAATTGCACTAGATAGGCCAAATTCAGTATCATTAGCAATTTCCATACCGTGTTCTAGATCCTTACATGGTATTACACAAGCAATAGGCCCAAACATTTCTTCTCGATTAATTTGAGATTTATTATCGCCATCAATAAAAAGTGTTGGCTCTAAATAAAACCCTGGTGTTCTCATATTCATGGGATTTCCTCCATAAGCAAGCGTTGCTTCTTTCTTCCCAATTTCTATGTATTCTAAATTACTTTCAAACTGAGATTGATTAGAGGCAGGTCCCATTTGTGAGCCTTCTTCAAGTGCATGCCCAACTTTGATTTTACTAATATGATCTGTAAGCCCTTCAATAAATTTTTTATAGATACCTTCTTGAACAATTATACGTGAGGATGCGGTACATTTTTGTCCTGTTCCCCCATAGGCACCATTAGCAGCACAATTGATAGCNGTTGGTAAATCAGCATCATCAAGAACAACTAAAGGATTTTTAGATCCCATCTCCATTTGCATCTTTTTTAAGAGAGGTGATGCATCAGCGTATAAAGATTTTCCTACTTCAACAGAACCTGTGAAAGTTATTGCAGGTATCTCTGGGCTGGTTGCTATTTGATTACCAATACCGCTACCAGATCCAATAATGAGNTTAAATAAACCNGNAGGCAAATCTTGTTTCGCAATGATTTCTGTTAAAGCGATAGCACTTGCAGGGGTTAANGAAGCAGGTTTTAAGATAACAGCATTACCACACATCAAAGCNGGTGCAGCTTTCCAAGCAGGTATCGCTATTGGAAANTTCCAGGGTGAAATAATACCTANTATTCCAATTGGCTCTCTTGTTATTTCTACTTGATATCCCGGTCTAGTAGATGGGATTTTTTCTCCCGCCATCCTTAAGCATTCNGCACCATANTATTGAAACTGTTGACCAGCTCTTGCCACTTCACCAATTCCCTCNGGNAATGTTTTTCCTTCTTCTCTNGAGAGNAGTTCTCCAATTTCTTTAGATTTGCTAATTAATTCATTACCTATGTTGATTAAAATATTAGATTTTTTTTCTATACCAACGGAGGCCCATTCTATTTGAGCTTTTTTAGCTGCTTCAACGGCTTGATTAAATTGATTAGAGTCACACTCATTGTACTCAGATATTATATCTTTTGTATCAGAGGGATTAATATTAGCGAAACTCTTCCCTAATCCCTTAACCCATTCACCATTAATATAGCTTTTATTATTTAACATTTTATTTAGTTATTTTTGAAGAATGAAGGATAGCCTTTGAGGTGTTATATAGCCAACAATTTTTTCCTGTTCTTTTACTTCAATCAAATTTGGTTGTTCAGTGATTACTTTATCAATAAATTTTTCAATAACAGTCTCTTGAGCAAGAGTCATTTTTTGACCATTCATTAAATCATCAGGAACAGTTGACTGATCCTCCATTATATTTTTAGCTTTTAAAACTCTAGAGCGATTAACGTCTTCCACAAACCTTTTTACATAGTCAGTTTTAGGTTCTAAAAGAATATCAATAGCTGTGCCTTCTTGGTCCATAAAACCATCTTTTAAAATTGCAATTTTATCTCCCAGCTTGAGAGCTTCATCCAAATCGTGAGTAATAAAAACAATAGTTTTCTTTAATTCTTTTTGAAGATCAATGAGTATATCCTGCATATCTTTTTTAATTAGGGGGTCGAGCGCACTGAAGGCTTCATCCATTAATAAGATCTCAGGATCATTTGTAAGGGCCCTTGCGAGACCAACTCTCTGTTGCATTCCACCCGATAACTCTTGAGGATATCTTTTCTCATAGCCAACCAGACCAACTTTTTTTAACCACTCTGTTGCTTTTGATTGGGCGATTGATTTTTCAACTTTTTTAATATCTAAGCCAAAGGTGACATTATCTAGAATGTTTAGATGGGGCAGAAGCCCAAACCTTTGAAAAACCATACCGGTTTTATTTTTTCTAAACTCATTAAGTGCAAGTACATCAAGTTGAGTGATATCTTGGCCGTCAACCTCAACTTTTCCTCCAGTGGGATCGATTAAACGATTTATATGTCTTATCAGAGTGGATTTTCCAGAACCAGACAAACCCATCACAACATGGACACTGCTTTCTTCAATCGACATATTAATGTTATTTAATCCTAGAACATGACCTTTCTTTTCTAAAAGCTCATCCTTGCTCATTCCATTTTCTACTAATTCAATGGAGTCTTTTGAATTACGACCAAAAATTTTATATAAATTTTCAATTTTAATCTTTGTATTGCCCATTAATGGTGCCCGCCTTTTCGATGCTCTTGAACGCGTTTACCATAGGCTTGAGATATTCTGTCAAAAATTATAGCAATCACAACAATGGCTGTTCCATTTAATAGACCAATAGCTAAGTACTGATTAGTGATAGATCTTAGAACTTCTAAACCAAGTCCTTTTACACCAATCATTGATGCAATAATGACCATCGCTAATGCCATCATAATCGTTTGGTTGATGCCAGCAAATATTGTCGGCATTGCTAAGGGTATTTGTACTTTATAAAGTTTTTGTCTTGGCGTGGCGCCAAAGGATTCAGCTGCTTCAATTATTTCTTTATCAACTTCTCTTATACCTAGGTTAGTTAGACGAACTACTGGTGGTACAGCATAGATCACAACTGCTATGAGCCCAGGCACTTTACCTATACCTAACAACATCACCACGGGTATTAAGTAGACAAAAGGAGGAAGTGTTTGCATAAAGTCTAGAATAGGAGTCAATATTGACTGAGCATTATTTGATTTTGACATCAATATTCCTAAAGGAATTCCAACTAATATTGCCACTAATGTGGAAACTACAATAATACCTGTTGTCTCCATCGTATCTTCCCACATGCCAAAAAGCCCAACAACAAAAAGCGCAATAATAACGCCTAATACTAATTTGTAACTTCGTGTTGCCCAATATCCTAAAAAGGCCACAACACCAATGAAAATGGGCCAAGGTGTTGCTAAAAGTAACTGTTCTATAAAAACTAAAAATTTAAGAAGAGGATAGAAAAATGTCTCTATAGCATCTCCATAAGAGCGAGAAAATTCCTTGAAGCCATTGTCAATTCCCCTTTTAAAATCTCTAAGGAAGGTTCTAGGTAGTGCTGGGAATTCTGTGAGAAGATTTATCATGGGGAGCGCTCAAAGTAAAACCCTATGAAATTTGACTTCCATAGGGTTTTTACTAAATGTTAATTATTGTACAGCCGCAATAAGTGCTTGTGACTCAGCGCAATCTGCGCCTTTTCTTCCTACAGCACCACAAACTATTGGTACCCAAAGATCTTGACGCTCTTTGACCATGTACTCAGCAGCCTCTTGAGGTGAGAAAGCTTCCTTTTCTACTACATCAAGAATAACACCAACATCTGTATCGGTGAATGTTCTATTGTTGAGATAACCCATTACAGCTTTTGGAGCTCTCGCTTCAAACTCAGTAGTGTATGCAACCTCGATAACAGCATTTGCATAATATGATTTTTCACAATCTCCAGGATATGAAGCATCAGTTATGCAAGCCCAGTTATCAGCTGTTTGTTCATTACCAGCACCAGGAGAAACTCTTACAAACTCTCTTGTACCTAGTAAAGCTGTTGGACCCCAATAGTATCCAATCCAACCTTCGCCTTTATCATGAGCACCAGCAGCTGAAGCACCAAGTGCAGCACCTGAACCTGGATCTACATATTCAAATCCAGCATCAGCCATGCCATATGCATCAAACAAGTTTGTTGTTGTTATCTGACAGTTCCAACCAGCAGGACATCCATAAAATGCACCTTTATCAATTCCTTCAGGGTGAGGGAATAATTGTGGGTTAGCAAGAACACCTTCCATAGTTGCTAGCTCAGGGTGAGCATCGACAACTGATTTTGGTATCCAAAATCCTTCACCACCACCAGTAAATGAAAGACCACCGGTTTTGACAACACCTCTTTCAAGAGCGTCAGTCCAAGCTGCGCCAAGACCATTGGTCCAAAGCTCAGAAGCGACATCAGGCTGTTGTTTTTCAGCCATAGAAGTTGAAGTTGGCATGGTATCACCAGGCACCACTTCAGTATCACAACCAAATGCTTCTTTTAGTACTAGGGCATCAAAGTAAGCCAAAACAGCTGCAGAAGTCCAAGTCATTTCAGCAACTTGAACCTTTCCACATTCACTAGCTTTAGCTGAGAACGAACCTAGACTTAAAGAAAGAATAGCTGAGACGAATAAAGTTTTTATCAATTTCATTATTTTTCCTCCTTATATATAAGTAAATAACGATATATCTATTATAATTAAAACATTTCACTAATCATGATGCAAACAATTAAGTTATTAAATATTTAATAATTTCCTTGATCTTTCCTTTTTAATTACTCTAATTCCTTATGGCAAAATTTATCCAAGAAAAAGCAAGAGAAATAGCTCGTGAAAAGCTAATAAAATCAGGATGCAATGAAACAAACCTCTCAGGTATCATTGACGGTATTATCGACGCAGAACTTAGTGGTATTAAAAGTCACGGCTTTCACTATTTGCCTATCTACTGCCAGCATTTAAAAATTGGAAAAATTAATGGGAATGCAGAACCTACACTAGATAAGGTATCTACCTCAGCACTTAAGGTAAATGCTGACAACGGTTTTGCACACAGCGCAATTAATTTAGGATTAATTAGTTTATTTCAAATGGCAACTGACCAGGGTATCTCTTGTCTTTCTATATACAATTCTTACAACTGTGGTGTTTTAGGATTTCACACAAAAAGAATTGCCGAGAAAGGTTTCATAGGATTAGGATTTACAAATGCCCCTGCCTCTATCGCACCGATAGGAGGAATAAAAGCTGTTATCGGAACAAATCCTTTTTCCATTTCAGTGCCATTAAATGGTCACGCCGCTATTATCATTGATCAGTCAGCTAGTGTAGTTGCAAAAAGTGAAATTTCTGTAAGAGCAAAGACAGGTG
>NHLE01000057.1 GCA_002169365.1 Pelagibacteraceae bacterium TMED259
GAAGAGACATATTGAATATCATTTTGATCTTTAGACTGTTCGCTCATAAAGAAACAAGCTCCGCAATAAGGTTTGTATATCTTTTAGGGTCATCAAGATTTTCACCCTCCATTAATTTTGCATGATCATAGAGAATCTCTCCAAACTTATCTTTTTGAGATTTCTCAAGAGACATCACTTTAGATACTAGACTATGGTTGATGTTAACTTCTAATATTCTTTTTTCATCAGATATGTTTTGATTATTGGCTGCCATTAACTTTTTTAAGTGCATATCCATATCATTTTCATCCGCAACAAGGCAAGAGGCACTGGTTGTTAATCTTTTTGAAACCTTTACATCTTTTACTTTGTCTTTGAGGAGATCTTTAAGGTAGGTAACAAAATCTAAATTTTCTTTTGGTTCTTCTTTGTCTTGGGATTTATCAGATTTTTCCTCTATATCTATCTCACCCTTTGTAATGGAGGTGAATTCATATTCTTTAAAGTTCATCTTCATTGGCATCCAAAATTCATCAACGGGATCAGTAATTAGAAGGACATTAATCTTTTTATTTTTAAAAAGTTCCATTTGAGGGGAATTGATTAAATTTTCCTTATTTTCTCCAGAGATGTAATAAATTTTCTTTTTTTCATTTGAAAAATTTAAAATGTAATCATCTAGGGAGATCATTTCTTTCTTTTCAGAACAATGAAACAGCGTGAATTCAAAAATTTGATCATGGAAGTCATTAAATTCATAAAGGCCTTCTTTGATTACTGGCCCAAAATTTTTCCAGAAGGATATAAATTCTTCGGGGTTCTTCTTCTTTAAATCACTAATTTCTTTTAAAATTCTCTTTGTAATAGCATTCGAAATTTTATTGATAACAGCATTATTTTGTAATATTTCTCGTGAAATATTTAGGCTTAAGTCTTCAGTGTCAACAACTCCAGGAATAAATCTAAGCCATGCTGGAATAAGCGATTCAAGCTTATCCGAAATAAAAACTTTGTTTACATAGAGTTTTAATTTGTTTTTTCTATCAGGGTGATAGAGGTCTTGAGGTTGCGATTTAGGTAGGTACAAGAGAGCTGTATAATTCACCACTCCTTCAGCTTTAAAGTGTATTGTCTTTAAAGGATCGTCATAAAAATTTGAAATTTGATTATAGAAGTTTTTATAATCCTCTTCTTTAATTTTAGTTTTATCTTTTAACCAAATCGCCTCAGCGGAATTAATTTGTGATTCAATTTCTTTTTCATCTTTTTTTTCTTTCTTATCTTCCTCCAATGAAACAAAAATAGGAAAGGGTACAAAATCAGAGTATTTTTTTATGATTTCTTCTATTCGATGCTTAGTTAGAAACTCATTCTCTTCTTTCTTTATAGATAAAGTGATTTCTGTTCCATTGGTATTATAATTTGTGTTTTCAATTGAGAATGTTCCCTTGCCATCTGATGTCCATAAAAATCCATCTTGGCAATCATATTTTTTTGACCTAACAACTACTTGGTCTGAAACCATAAAAGAAGAATAAAAACCAACGCCAAATTTACCAATTTGATTAACATCACCTTTTTTATCACCCATCTTTTTTATAAAATCTTCCGTACCTGATTTAGCAATAGTGCCTAGATTAGATTTCATATCACTCTCATCCATTCCAATACCATTGTCTTTAATAGTAATAGTTTTATTTTTTTCATTAATATGAATGCGGATTTCAAACTGTTTTGTTTTTTCAATACTAGAGTCCGATTGACTAACATAACGAAGTTTCTCACAAGCATCCGATGCATTTGAAATCAATTCTCTTAAAAAGATTTCTTTTTCTGTGTATAGAGAGTTAGCTACAATATCTAAAAGTTTTGATACTTCTGTTTCAAACTTAACAGTCTTCTTTTCCGCTTGTTGTTTAGTCATTTTTTTCTAATATTCCTTTATAAGTTATGTTTACCAATGATAACACTGAGTGTTCTACAAAAATTTCTATCATTTCACAAAATAAATTTGATCAATGGTTAATAAAACAGCCACTATTCAATAAAAATTGGTGTTTATCAAATAATTTCAAGGGTGAAAAAGGAAAAATTATTAAAATACCCTATCCTGACGGCCGATTAAAAGAAGTTATAATTGGAGAAGGTAAAAATGCTGATTTATCAGGAATTAGTTCATTTTCTTCAACAAACATTGGTAATTATTTTTTTTCTATAAGGTTTTCTGATTCTTCAGATTTAGATGTCCAAAAAGCATGGGTGTGCGGACAATATCAATCAGAAAGTAAAAAATCTCAAAGTTTCTTATATGTAAGAAATAAAGAAGAAATAAAGTTCTTAAAACATTATTCAAAAACATTAAAGCTTTCACTAGGTCTCATCAACATGCCAGCTAATGAGTTAAATCCATTAACATTTTATCAAAAGATAAAAAAACATGAGTTATTTTCAAAATTTTACTTCAAAGAATATTCAATCTCTCAAATTAAAAAAAATTTTCCACTTACATATGCAGTTGGAAAATCATCCAACGTTAATCCANATTTTTTACAAGTTTCTAATAAGAGAATTANNAANAAAGATNAACCTATAGTTATTATTGGAAAGGGCGTTACTTTTGATACAGGTGGATTNAATATCAAGCCAGGAAATTCAATGAGAAATATGAAAAAAGATATGGGAGGTGCNGCTATATCTTTATCGTTGTTTTTATTATCATCATACTTTTTACAAAAAAGCAAAATTGTATTGCTTATCCCCTTAGCGGAAAATTCCATTTCATCGAATGCAATGAGGCCAGGTGATATTTATACCTCTAGATCTGGCAAGAGTGTTGAGATCTCTCATACTGATGCAGAGGGGAGACTTCTCTTAGCAGATGCGATGGAGTTNGCTAGTGAGCTCAACCCTTCAACTATTATTGATTTTGCCACTCTCACTGGTGCAGCAAGGGTAGCCTTAGGGGAAGACTTGCCTGCTTACTTTTGTAATGATGAAAATACTGCNAAGAAAATTGAAATATTAAATCAACAAAAAATAAGATGCTGGAGATTGCCTTTATATCAAAACTATAAATCCAAACTTGGATCAAAAGTAGCTGACCTATGCAATGCTTCTCTTGACGGAATGGCAGGTTCGATAACTGCAGCATTATTTATTCAAGAATTTCTATTGTCCTCTAAAACTCCATGGGTTCATTTTGATACTTATGCCTGGTCATCTGGCTCAATTTTATCATCTAAGGGTGCAGCGCTTCAGGGACTCGATATNATGAGTGATTTTTTAAGTAAAAATTTCTCATGATTAAATACTTTTTAATTCTCTCTCTCTTTNTNGCTAGTTGTGTCACCGATAGATCTTTTAACACGTCAAATATTTGTGATATTTTTAAAACCAATCCTAAATGGAAATCTTATACGGAGAGCACTAAGGAGAAATGGGGCGTTCCAGTAAGNTTACAGCTAAGTTTTATTAAACATGAATCTTCATTTCAGAGAACTGCAAGACCCCCAAGAAAAAAGGTTTTAGGTATTATACCTGGGCTTAGAGCATCAAGTGCTTACGGATATAGCCAAGCTCTTGATGGCACTTGGGAGGAGTANAAAAAAGCTACTGGCAATTCAAAAGCTGANAGAAAAAATTTTGAAGATGCTAGTGATTTTATTGGTTGGTATATTGAAGGATCATATAGGCTTCTAAAATTGGATAAAAGTGATGTGTACAACCATTATCTTGCCTACCATGAAGGNAGAGGAGGATACCAAAAAAAGTCATTTAATAAGAAAAAATGGCTATTAGAGGTAGCTAAGAAAGTTGAAAGACAAGCTAAAGAGTATTCAAGTCAAATTAAAAAATGTAACTTCCACAAGAATAGTGTTTTTTAAATGTTACAAAAATCTGATCTCATAAACTATTTTTATTCTAGCTTTACTGATAAAGAACATAAGGGAATTGGTACNGAGCATGAAAAATTTATTTTTCATTGTAAGGATAAAAAAAGAATTGAATTTGATGGTGATGTNAGNATTCAAAACCTATTTCAATTTTTATTGAGTAAAGGCTGGCAAAAAAATGAGTATAATGCCCATAACCAATTAATTTCACTATCTAAAAATGGAGCCAGCGTCACTCTTGAACCCGGATGTCAGTTAGAACTATCAGGAAAGATATTAAAAAATGTCCACCAAACTTGCTCTGAAACATATGAACATTTAAATGAATTACAAGANTATGCTGAACAAAATAATTTATGCATTATAGGTTTGGGCTTTGATCCCATAAGTAGCNTAGATAGNATTAATTTCATTCCNAAGAATAGGTATAGAATTATGAAGAGTTATATGCCACAGGTAGGAACTAGAGGTTTGGACATGATGACTAGAACATGCACAGTTCAAGCAAACTTTGACTATTTCAATAACGAAGACTTGATAAAAAAATTTGTTGTATCNAATAGAATTCAACCAATTGTTATGTCNCTATTTTGTAATTCNCCTTTTAGGGAAGGCCAATTAAATGGTTTTTTAAGTAATAGAATACATACTTGGCAAGACACAGATCAAGAAAGATGTGGCATTAAAGATAATTTTCTTAATAAAAATTTTACTATCGAAGAGTACGTAGATTTTGTTTTAAGTGTAAAAAACTACTTTCTTAAAATTAATGGAAAATACATTGATACAACTCAATATAGTTTTTTAGAATTATTAAATAAATCTACAAATGATAGCAGCCTGAACGACTATAACCTTTCTATAACTGATTGGATCTCACATCTTTCTACGATTTTCACAGANGTNAGACTGAAGGCGTATATGGAAGTTAGGGGTGCTGATGCAGGAAAATGGGAGATGATCTGTGCTCTACCAGCTTTTTGGACGGGAATCCTGTATGATGAAGAAAACCTTGAGAGATTATGGGTTGAAACAAATGACTGGCCCNACGATGAAATACTAAATTTATATAAAAATATTCCTACACATGGACTTCAAAGTGAATTCATGAAAAAGAAAGTATATATCGAGGCTCAAAGATTACTTGATATTGCAATATCTGGTTTGAATANAAGGGGATACCTAAATTCTANTGGGCAGGATGAAAGCATTCATTTAGATAAATTAAAAAGAATTATCAAAGATCAAAAAACACCTGCTGATGTNTTNGTAGATGAATTTAATCAAACACAAAATTTAAATTCACTTTTAAATCAAAGGTACTACTAAATTATGAAATTTTTATTTCAGATGGATNACCCTATGAATATTAACATATTCGAGGACTCTACCTACATGTTAATTAAAGACTCTATGAGCAGAGGTATTGAATGTTTTTATAATGATCCTAATTGGGTTTATGCTGACATTAATCAGAAAANTAAAATTATGTCTCAGCTTTATAAACTTACTCTAAANGATGATGGGAAGCTTACTTATGATAAGAAAGATATAAGAGTTCTAAATCTTGAAAANTTNAATGCTGTTTTTATTAGACAAGATCCCCCCTATGATATGAAGTATATCTCTAACACATATTTATTAGAAAAGCTAAAGCACCCAATTGTCATTAATAACCCCTCAGAATTAAGAAATTTTCCAGAAAAACATATTATGATGAATTTTCCAAATTTAACCCCTCCAACAGTTATATCCTCTAACGTTGATATATTAGCCCAATTTATTGATAAAAATAAAGAGGTTATTCTTAAACCTGCTTATGGTAATGGGGGTTTAGGAATTGTAAAAGTAGATACAAATAAAAAAAATATTAGGAGTTATTTGTTAAAATATATTAATAAATTCTCTAATAATCCAATCATTGCTCAACGTTTCTTAAAGAACTACTCAAAAGGAGATAAAAGAGTCATTTTAATTAATGGGGATGTAAAGGGTGCTGTTTTAAGGGTGCCTAAAAAAAATAGTATAAAATCTAATTTTCATGCTGGGGGTACGGCAGTTAAAACATCACTTACAAAAAAAGAAAAATTTATATGTCAAAAAATCAAAAATTTTTTAATTAATAAAAAATTATATTTTGTTGGTATTGATATAATTGATGGTTTCTTAACTGAGATAAATATTACTTCTCCAACGGGTATTCAGGAAATTAATCAATTGGATGGTGTTCGTATAGAAAAAAGTATTATTAATTTCGTTTTAAAATCACTGAAGTAAGTTTTCAAATAATTTATTTATATTTTTTTGAATTAATTCCTCTAAGGGTTTCCGAACGGTACCATCGGGTATAATTCTTTCATAGGAGTAACTACCATTGTTATATTTGATAACAAAATCATCCTCATCAATTATATCAAATAAAGTAATTTTGTAATTAGACTCAATATATTCTATTTTTCCATAAAGAACCTTGCCATCAACGGAAGTAAAAGACATATCATTTAATAAGATTTTGTTTTTTGAGGGATTTTCAATATTTGAATTAATAGCAATTTTTTTATTAATAAAAGAATTCGACAGAGTTTCTAATAATTGATTAATTTGATCTAAATCTTCAATATCCTGAGAAAGAGATTGCATAAATAACACTAGGGCCAGTTCATCTTCAGAAACATCAATACTTATTTCACCATCTATTGAACCCGCTAAGTCAGTGAAGCTTTCAATTGAAGAAAAGTTAGGAGATTTTATTTTTAGATTCAAAAAACCATTTAGTCTTTTGGTTTTGAGAAAATTTTGGTCTATTTTTAATAGATTGATATTCTGTAACTCTAGATTGCCAGAAAATTTATAATCAGAGAATTTGCCTACAATATTTCCTATTTTCTCATCACCAAGGTGAGCATCTATTTTATCGATTACTATATTTTTGTTTTTGAAATCAAAAAAAATATTCCCAGTAATTTTATCATAGTTATAAATACCAAGATAATTTTTGTATTTATCTTGTTCAAAATTAGTTAAGAGAATTTCTACATCAGATGATGTCATATTATCCACCTTAACATTAATAAATGTCTCATTTAAATTTTGTAAGTCGATGTCACCAGCGATGATGAGAGTAGGTTGATTTTCTTTTAGAATAATGAAATTTGTAATCTCTAAGTCTGATCCTGCAAGGAAACCCTCAAAATTAATAACATTCCCAGGTATTAAGTTAATGGTCTCTGATAATTGAGGGTAAAAATTTAAAATTTCTGATTTTTTAAAATTTGATAATTTTAAGTTAAAACTTCTATCTAAGCTATTATCAAAGTTCATACTGCCAGATGTTTCCAATATTGTTTCTTTGTCTTCTAGAGTTAAGGAATTGACTATGAAGTTATTATTTTCAATTAACGCATCTAACTCAAACTGATTAAAACTAACATTTGGAATAGCGATACCTGATAGTAGAATTTCGGCAATATTCTTTATTTCATTTGATGATGAAGAATTAACTTGAATTGTGAAAGTACCATTTAATATATCATAGTTTCTTACCTTCCCTTTTAAATTTATTTTTGTGAGAAGGTTAGAAGTATATTCAAAATTATTGATCAGAATATCACTGCCCTTTAATGAAATATCAAATTGATTAAGGGTCCCCTCTGGTAATGCAGGATTAAGTTTAGTTAAATCAAAATTTTTGATGAGCTGCA
>NHLE01000058.1 GCA_002169365.1 Pelagibacteraceae bacterium TMED259
TTTCGAACTCGGTCGTGAAGGCCTCCAGCGCCGATGGTACTTAGTCTTAAGGCTTGGGAGAGTAGGACGCCGCCTATTTAATTACGCTTACATATTTACTTTTAAATCATTATCATTTCATTAATTATGATTAGAACGATAAGTAAACCCGAGGTCATTGGTATATTTTTTGCCATTTTTGCTTATTTAGCTTTTTCTCTACTCGATACAATACAAAAAACTTTAATTATCTATTACTCCGTATTTCAAATACTATTTATTAAATATTTTTTCACCTTTTTCTTATCTTTCATTGAGTCTAAAAGAAAAAAAAATTTCAAGTTTTATTTAACTTCTAATTGGAAATTACAATTACTAAGAAGCTTACTTTCAATTCTTGAATCAGGATGTTTTATTTTAGCTTTTAGGTATTTAAGTCTCGCTGATGCGCATAGTATAGGAGCATTAACGCCCATTGTAGTTGTGGTACTATCATATATTTTTTTAAGAGAAAAAATTTCACCACGAATTTGGTTTGCAGTTTTTATTGGATTTATTGGTGTTTTAATTGTTATGAGGCCTGGTCTAACTGTTTTTGATCCAGCATCGCTAATTCCTTTAGCTGCAGCTTTTTTCTTAGGCTTATATCAAATCGTTACTCGAAAAGTATCTGCCGTAGATAAGAATGAAACTTCTTTATTTTATGCAGGTATAGTTGGGATGTTTTTAATGGGCTTTATTAGTTTTTTTTATTGGAAGCCTATATCTGTTGATTTTATTTTAATGTTTTTAGGGGTAGGTGCCTTATATTCTTCGGGCGTTTACTTTCAGATTGTGGCTTTGAGTAAAGCCAGGGCTAGCATAGTTCAACCTTTTCATTATACTCTAATTTTTTGGTCTATAATTTTTGGTTTTCTATTCTATAAGGATATTCCAGATTTGTTCACAATCACTGGAGCGGTTGTCATAATCATTTCAGGTGTTTATATCTTTATAAAAAAGTAGTTGGTAGCCTCGGGCGGACTCGAACCGCCACGGGAATAAATCCCACTGGATTTTAAGTCCAGACTGTCTACCATTCCAGCACGAGGCCATGTTGTTATAAATAGATAGTGTCCGAAATTTATTATAAATAACTATAAATACAAAGCTTTTTTATTAGTTATTTAAATAATTATCAGTGTTGATTAGATCTCTAAATACAATGTTTCCAAAGATAATATTTTTATTTAAATCATAATTTTCATTAAACCATTCATATTTTGGTTTTCTTATGTTGGCATTTTTTGATTTTAAAATTTGAAGATAATTCTCATCAATGCCTTCTATGTTAGCTATTTCCATTTCAGAAAGTGGACTAATCGATATATTAAAACTTTTAAAAGTATTGACCCTCACCTCGGCTTTGGTTAAATGACAAATGAAACCTATCTGCTTAGAGTTAGTAATATATGCGCTAAAACCGTAATAAGAATAAGGCACTGTCTTTAATCTATCTTTATAGACTCCTTCTTTATCATCCCACTGATAATTGCTTTGAGAAAACAATTGATAAGATGAGTATTCAAAGTCTTTATGAAGAATTATGCCATCAGAAAATAGCGTAAAAACATTTTCCTTATTTTCATAAGAGTTAATGATCTCCATAAAATTTGAAGAGAGGATATTTTTATTTATATTAGGGTATGATTTATTAAATAAATTTAGCACCCTCTCATAGTTCTGATTTGATATGTCGTAAGTATTATTATCTAAGCTAAAGTCGATAATTTCTGAATTTATTTTAGGAGTTAGGAGGCTTGCTCCTAACGTGTATCTTATAGGGTCAAAATAATTAGCCAAATCTTCAAAATTATTCACATCAATACCCTTAATTTGAGAGGATAAAATATAAGTATCAAGATCTAATGGTAAAAGATTATTTGAAACAACTATCCCATTCGAGCTGTAGAACTCATTAATTGCTTCGGGGAGATCTAAGTTGCTAAGAGATAGCTTTTGAAGTTTATTATATTCACCAAAAATTAAATCGAATTGATCTATATTGTTATCTACATATTCAAATTCAAAATCTATGCTTTTACTTAAGGCATAATTTCCTAATTCATAATAAAGATAATGTCTATAATCTATAAAACTATCATCCAATAACCCTACTTTTAAAGTCGAAGTTGATTCACATTCTTGAGCATTAGAGTAGCTATATAATAATAAAAAGAATACTAAGGAAAAAAATTTATGAATATGTTTCAATTAAAATAATTTTAATGAGATTTGAACATCTCTTTATAGACTCTTTCCTCAATTTTATGATCATTATCAAATAGCAAAGGTATCTCCAAACCTTCAGACATTTCAATTTCTATTGAGATGACATCTTTAGATTCAATATGATCTGCGTGAGCAACTATGGGTCTTTTTGAAGGGTTGTTATTTATTATTTTAATTTTTGCATTATCTCTCAGCAGGCCACCTCTCCAGTGTCTAGGGCTATAAGCACTTACCGCAGTTAAGGCTATTACATTGCTTCCAAGGGGGATAATTGGACCAGATGCAGAATAATTGTACCCCGTGCTTCCCGCAGCTGAGGAAAGTATAACACCATCACAAACGAGCTCTTCCATTCTTACCTCATTATCAACAATAATTTGAAGTTTAGCAGCTTGATATTTCTCCCTCCTGATGCTTATTTCATTGATCGCTATAGCCTTTACTTCTTTCCCTGTCGGAGAAATAGTTTTCATCACCAACGGTTTAAGTTTTGTAAGTTGGGCATTTTTTAATCTTATCTCTAAGTCTTCAGTTTTAAATTCATTCATTAAGAATCCAACTGATCCAAAATTCATACCAAATATAGGTTTATTGATTTTAAGATAATCATGAAGAGATTTTAAAATGAATCCATCGCCGCCTAGAGCAACAATAAAATCTGCATCTTCAGGATTACAATTTCCATAAATTTTAGTCAGCTCTTCTTGGGCTTTTAAATTTTTTTCGAGCGGGAAGGAAACAAAACAAATTTTCATTTTAACCACCAGTCTCATTCATATGTCTTTTGACATAACCTTCATAGTTATTTGAAGAAATTTCAAAATTATGTTTTTGTGGTTTGATTGTCATAGCGTATTCAATTTGTTTTATAATATCAATTTTTGACATATTTCTTAATGCATATTTTAGATCTACATAGTCGTTTTGACCTAAGCACATATAAAGTTTTCCAGTGCAAGTTAGTCTTATTCTATTACAAGTATCACAAAAATTATGAGAAATGGCTGATATAATCCCAATTTTTGAGTCACTTAAATTATCTGAGAAATACCTAGATGGACCATTGGTTTTATGATTAGAGGGAGATAATTTTAGCTTTGATACTAATTTCTCTTCAAATTTCTTCATAGAAAGATACTGATTAAATCTCTCCTCTCCAATTGAACCAATAGGCATTACCTCAATAAGAGAAATATCACAGCCCTTTTTTTGACACCATTTAATAATATCAAAGACCTCTTCATCATTAAAATTTTGCGTTAAGACAGTGTTTATTTTTACTCTTATATTAAGATCAATGCAGCTCTCTATACCCCTTATTACTTTATGCAAATCTCCGTGTTTGGTAATTTCTCTATATTTTTGAGAGTCTAAACTATCTAAAGATACATTAATCCTATTTACTCCATTATCTTTTAAGATTTTTGAATATTTTGATAAGTTTGTTCCATTTGTAGTGAGTGTATGCTCTTTTATCTTATTTTGCTCTTTTAGAGTATTTAAGTGCTCAATAACAGATATGATATTTTTTCTTACTAAGGGTTCACCGCCAGTTAATCTAAACTTTGTAACTCCAAGTTCGTTGAATATGTCGATTAGTTTTATAATTTCTTCTATTGACAGCACCTCCTGTCTTGGGAGAAATGTTACATCTTCTGCCATGCAATAAGTACAACGCAAATCACACCTGTCAGTAACAGAGACTCTTAAATAGTCTATTTTTCTTTTATAATTATCAACTAACACTGTGTACGACTTCTAAATTTACAACTTCTAAATCTATAACTTTTTTTCCAGAATTCTCAAAGTTAATTGTAGCTTTGTTCGCAATACATGATTGAATTTGACCTATTCCCCAACTAGGTTGACTAGGACATTTTACTAAAGTCCCAGGGGTAAATTCGCTAAATATAAAGTTTTTTTCCATTATTATTCTTGTGATGTATGTACAAATATTTACTATCTATATTAGAATCATATGGATAAAAAAGATAATTTAAACAAATTAAAATCAGTCATTTCTAATATTGAAAAGTCTTATGGCAAAGGCTCAATAATGATGCTTGGAAAAAGAAGTGAGGATGAAAATATTGATGTTTTTTCTACCGGTTCCCTTGGATTAGATATCGCTTTAGGTATAGGCGGCGTCCCTAGAGGAAGAGTTATAGAGGTTTATGGACCTGAGAGCTCAGGTAAAACAACTCTAACGCTCCACATTATAGCTGAGGCTCAAAAGGTGGGTGGAACATGTGCTTTTATTGACGCTGAGCATGCGCTAGATCCTGGTTATGCTAAAAAATTGGGAGTTAATATTGATGAGCTTTTAATATCTCAACCTGATACCGGTGAGCAGGCACTAGAAATATCCGACACGCTTGTTAAATCAGAAGGTATTGACCTACTTGTAATTGACTCTGTAGCAGCTCTCGTACCAAGAGCGGAGCTAGAGGGAGAAATGGGCGACTCTTTACCTGGGCTTCAGGCAAGATTAATGAGCCAAGCTCTAAGAAAATTAACTAGTTCTATTTCAAAAACGAATACAATGGTTGTCTTCATTAATCAGCTTAGAATGAAAATTGGTGTTATGTTTGGTAGTCCTGAGGTCACAACTGGCGGTAATGCCTTAAAATTTTACTCATCAGTAAGACTAGATATTAGAAGAATAGGTGCCATAAAAGATAAAGATAATATCATTGGCAACCAAACAAGAGTTAAAGTAGTTAAAAATAAAATGGCTCCACCCTTCAAACAGGTTGAATTTGATATAATGTATGGCGAAGGTATTTCAAAAATAGGTGAAATAATAGATTTAGGAGTCCAAGCAGATATAATTGATAAATCAGGTGCTTGGTATGCCTATAAAGATGAAAAGATTGGGCAAGGTAGGGAAAATACCAAACAGTTTTTAAGAGATCATCCTGAAATTTTAGATGAAATTGAGGCAAGAATACGATCCAACTCTAATACAGTTGAAGAATTGATGATTGATCCCCCTCCACCTTCTGATGACTCAGATCAAAAAAATACCAAAGAATAATATTAAAATTAAAATAAATTAATCTATATTTCTAGGTTATGAATTCTAACCAAGTCAGAAAAACGTTTATCGACTTCTTCAAAAATAAAGACCATAAGCATGTTAATTCAAGCCCATTGGTTCCTGATAATGATCCTACATTAATGTTTGCTAATTCTGGAATGGTTCAGTTTAAGAATGTTTTTACTGGTTTGGAGCAAAGAGAATATAAAAGAGCTACTACATCTCAAAAATGTGTAAGAGCGGGGGGAAAGCATAACGATCTTGAAAATGTTGGTTTCACTACGCGTCATCACACTTTCTTTGAAATGTTAGGAAACTTTTCTTTTGGTGACTACTTTAAAGAAGAAGCAATTTTCTACGCCTGGAATTTAATTACAAAAGAATATCAAATCAACCCTGATAAACTTTTAGTAACTATCTACCATAATGATGAAATTGCCGAACAATTATGGAAAAAAATAGCCAATTTGAAAGATGATAAAATAATTAAAATCAAAACTTCAGATAATTTTTGGTCTATGGGCGATACTGGACCTTGTGGACCTTGTTCAGAAATTTTTTACGACCATGGAGATAAATATTTTGGTGGCCCCCCAGGGTCTCCAGATGAAGACGGTGATAGATTTATTGAAATTTGGAATTTAGTTTTTATGCAATTTGAACAAATTGACTCAAAGACAAGAATTGATTTACCAAAGCCTTGTGTAGATACTGGAATGGGCTTGGAAAGAATTACTGCGTTAATGAATAATAGTAATGATAATTATTCCTCCGATTTATTTACTCATATCATCAATGCTACCCAAGAAATTATTAAAGAAAGGCTAACTGAAAAAAATAAATCTAGTTTTAGAGTTATAGCTGATCACTTAAGAGCTTCTGCATTTTTAATTGCTGATGGTGTTATGCCGTCTAACGAGGGAAGGGGGTACGTTTTAAGAAGAATTTTGAGAAGAGGTATTAGACATGCTTATTCTCTTGGATCTAGGGATCTTTTGTTTGATAAAATTTTTAATAATCTTAGATCGTTAATGGGTGATTTTTTTGAGGAATTAAATACAAGGTCAGATTTAATTAAAGAGACGCTTTCTTCAGAGGAAGACAAATTTAGAGAAACACTATCAAAAGGCTTAGATATACTAGGACAAGAAATTCCAAATATTAAAAATAAAACATTAGATGGTCGAATAGCTTTTAGACTTTATGATACCTATGGTTTCCCTCTAGATTTAACTCAAGATTACCTAAAATCAAAAGACATCAATGTAGATATAGATTCATTTAATCAAGCTATGGAATCTCAAAAACAAGATGCGCGCGCTTCTTGGAAAGGAAGTGGAGATGATGGCATTCAAAAGATTTGGTTTGATTTGGCAAAAAAATATAAACCTACTATTTTTGAGGGCTATACTGAGTCTTCCATTTCCTCAGAAGTAATTTCTATCATCCAAGACAATAATGAGCTTGATAAAGCAGACAGAGTAAATCAAGAGTATATTTTAATCACAAAAAATACTTGTTTTTATGGAGAGTCTGGAGGGCAGATTGGTGATAAGGGTAAAATTTTTAATGATGACTTTGAATTTCAGGTCTCAGATACAAAAAAAACACCTCAAGGTATTTTTATTCATCTTGGAACATTAATTTCTGGTTTGATTGAAACTAATACAAATATTGAAATGAAAATTGATATTGATATGAGAAGTCTTGTGAAAAAAAATCATTCTGCAACACATTTACTTCATTCCGCCCTTCGCAATCAACTTGGTAATCATGTTGCTCAAAGAGGCTCTCTTGTTAATGATGAAAAATTACGCTTTGATTTTAGTCATAATAAACCAATTACTAAAGACCAGTTACACGATATCCAACAAGAAGTTATCAATATTATAAAGAGACCTTCTGCAACTAACATAGAAATAAAATCACAAGATGAAGCTATTAAACAAGGTGCAATGGCATTATTTGGTGAAAAATATGGAGATGAGGTAAGAGTTGTTAGCTTAGGTGATGCAGATGGTAGGCCTTATTCTATTGAACTCTGCGGAGGTACTCATGTTGATAACGTTAAAGATATAAATAAGTTTCAAATTATGGGAGTTGAGTCTGTGTCTTCAGGGGTAAGAAGAATTGAGGCCTGTACTGATAAAAAAGTTGATCAATATTTACATCAACAAATAGAAGCCCAGAAAGATTTTGAAAATAAACAAGATTTACAAATCCAAGATCTTAAAAATGAAATTTCAAATTTACAAGGTCAAATAAATTTTGAAGAAGTTAATAAAAGTCTTTTTATAAAAAAATTAGAAAGTTATTTAGACTCTCTTAAAAATAAATCAATACTGTCTAATGAAGATAACAATCAAAAAATAGAAGAAAATATTAATGGTATCAATTTTGTAACGCAAATTATCAATGGCCTACCACCAAAGCAGCTAAGATCAATTTTTGATAACTTTAAATCTGATAATGAAAAGTCAATTTTAGCCTGCGTGACAATCAATGAAGATAAAGTTTCAATAGCTTTAGGGTTGACCAGGGACTTAGCTAGTACCTACGACGCTAGAGAACTTATAAAATCAGCTTTTGACCATCTGGGATCAAAAGGAGGAGGGGGGAGAGTAGACTTCGCTCAAGCTGGTGGAGATAAAAAAGATCAAATAAATCAAGCTTTTTTAAGTATAAAAGAAAAAATTTAATTTAAAGCTGACTTTAAGTTAGTGTCTAGGCAATTTAAGAAATCCTCAGTATTCATCCATTTTGTATCTTTGCTAATCAAAATAGCTAGATCTTTTGTCATATAACCAGACTCAACGGTCTCCACACATACCTTTTCTAATTTTTCAGAAAATTTTATGAGTTCAGGATTTTTATCAAACTCCCCTCTAAAATTTAATCCACGAGTCCAAGCAAATATTGAGGCAATTGGATTTGTTGAAGTTTTTTCACCTTTTTGGTGTTGGCGGAAGTGTCTAGTAACAGTCCCATGAGCAGCTTCAGATTCTATAGTCTCCCCATCAGGTGTCATGAGAACGCTTGACATCATGCCTAAAGATCCAAATCCTTGCGCTACTGAGTCCGATTGAACATCTCCATCATAATTTTTACAAGCCCAAATAAACTTACCATTCCATTTCATAGCAGAAGCTACTAGATCATCGATTAATCGATGTTCGTAGGTAATATTCTTAGTTTTAAACAATTCTTTAAATTCTAGATCATATATTTCTTGAAATATGTCTTTAAATCTTCCATCGTATTTTTTCAAAATAGTATCTTTTGTAGAAAGATAAACTGGCCATTCTAATTTTAAACCATATGTAAAACATGCTCTTGCAAAACCTTTAATTGATTCATCAACATTGTACATGGATAAAGCAACACCATCATTTTTAAAATTAAATACTTCTTGTTCTTCTGAATTTCCATCTTCATCAACAAACTTCATATATAATTTTCCAGGCTTAGTAATTTGCATTTCTGTAGCTTTGTATTGATCTCCAAATGCGTGACGGCCCACAACGATAGGATGATCCCATGTTCGAACTATTCTAGGTATATTCTTACAAATAATGGGTTGACGAAATACAGTTCCATCTAAAATATTTCTAATAGTTCCATTTGGAGATCTCCACATTTTTTTTAAGTCATACTCTGTCATTCTATTGTTATCAGGTGTGATGGTGGCGCATTTTACTCCAACACCATATTTTTTTATTGCATTGGCTGCATCCACAGTAATTTGATCATTAGTTTCATCTCTTTTTATAACGGATAAATCGTAATATTTTAGATCTATATCAAGATAAGGAAGGATAAGCTTTTGTTTGATAAAATCCCAAATAATTCGGGTCATTTCATCACCATCTAATTCAACGATTGGATTTTTTACAGTAATTTTTGACATTTTTTGAAGACCTAAGGTATAACAAATAAATTGAAATTATAAATCTATTTTATTGATCAAATTATGCATTTCCGATAATAATGGGGCTCTTATATGTATTTTCGTTTTCACAAAGAAATTTCAGCCGCTCTAATAATTCTTTTTCTNTTAGTAATTTTTTTCTATTTTATCTACAAGCCNCTTTTTGTTGCCTCNCTTATCATTTTAATTTTCACATGTTATTTTTTTAGAGATCCTGAGAGNGTTGTGCCCCTTGGGGACGATATTCTTATNAGTCCAGCTGATGGCCTAATAACTAATATTTCTGAAACCAAAGATGGTAAAAAAAAATATACAAAAGTTTCCATTTTTTTAAGTGTATTTAATGTGCACATACAAAGAATTCCAATCTCAGGAGAGATTGTTAAAATTGACTATTTTGAAGGTAAATTTATCAATGCCACTCTCGACAAAGCAAGTGAGGAGAATGAAAGATTAAAACTAACAATTAAATCAAAAGCTAATCTTATTCATGTGACTCAAATAGCGGGTTTGATTGCTAGAAGAATTATTTGTAATGTAAAACTCAAAGATAATACTAATCAAGGCGATCGATATGGTATTATTAAGTTTGGCAGTAGAGTTGATATAGAATTTCCAGATAATTTTGATCTCTTAGTAAGCGTTGGTCAACAGTGCATTGGTGGCGAGACAATAATTGCTCAAGAAAACAAAACTTCTAAAATAAAATCCAAAAGAGATTTCAAGAAAATTTAATTATTCTTATGAAAGAATATTCATTTATTAAATTCATTCCCAATTTTATTACATTAATGTCCCTCATAGCTGGACTGTCATCAATCAAATTTTCAATCCAAGGAAATTGGAAACTAGCAGTCCTAATGATAATGCTAGCAGCTTTTTTTGATTTCTTTGATGGTTGGGTAGCTAGAAAGCTTAAAAAATCCTCTCAGTTTGGAGCAGAATTAGACTCTTTATCAGATTTTATTAGCTTTGGATTAGCCCCAGCTCTATTAATAAATCTCTCCATTACTTATCAGCTAGATAGGCTAGGGTGGATATTTAGCCTATTTTTTATTNTATGTGCNGCTTTAAGATTAGCTCGATTTAATATTGAGAATATGAAAGAACAAAGTAAGACTTTTTTTGGCATTCCTTCTCCAGCAGCAGCCGGTGTAATTATGATNCCATTTTTTATTACTTTTATTAATTATGATATGTTTTTTATTGATGAGGTTTATTTAAGTTCAGCGCTTGTTNTTTATGCTGGAATTATGATGATAAGCAGAGTNCCAACACCCTCAGCTAAAAATATTAAGTTATCACCCCTTTATATGAGATTGATTACTATTTTAGTAATTGTCATCTTAATATTTTTAATAACTTATTTCTGGCAAACTACTTTATTNCTCGCAGTCACGTANTTATTTATGTCTATAGTAAATTTATTTTTTTACTTTTTGAGATTTTTTAGAGTCATTTCCTAAATATTTAGATTTCAGCATTAGAGCTGAGGGTGTNACTAAGAGTGTAAGAAAAGTNGAAAAAATTAAGCCAAATACAATAGCCCTNGAAAGATCAACCCACCACTGAGCGCCTGGCGAGTTATAAGAGTATTCTAAATTTACAAAATCTATATTTAGNTTTAAAGCCATTGGNAATAACCCTAAAACAGTAGTTGTAGTTGTTAGGAGCACNGGTCTTAATCTTTGNGCACCTGTCATTAATATAGCCTCTCTTACATCNCTNGCCTTATTTGAAAGCCGATCGAAGGTGTCGATTAAAACAATATTATTATTGACAACAATTCCCGCAAGGGAAATTACTCCTATACCGCTCATGACAATACCAAAAGGTTGTTGGGTTATAAGNAAGCCTAAAACCACACCTACTGTGGACATAATAACAGCAAATAATATTAAAACCGTGCTACTAAAGCTATTGAATTGAGTNAGAAGAATTAATCCCATCAAAAACACAGCTACTAAAAATGCCTTTTGAAGAAANGCTTTCGATTCATTTTGACTTTCATCTTCGCCTTTAAAAGAAACTTCAACTCTTGGATCGATATTAGCTGAATTAAATTCAGGTATTTCTAATCCAAAGTTATTTGGAATATCAAACTTTTGTATTCCTAGCCAATGCTTAATTAACCTTACATAAGCATCTGTTTGATAAAATCTAACAACATCTGATTTTATTGTTTCGATTCTATTTTGATCTACTCTAGTAAGATTACCAGTTTCTTGATCTGTTTGAATATCAGTGAAATTTGATATGGGGACGTAGCCTGCAGATGTTGGAATTTTAATACTATTAAGTTGGTCTATGGTTCTTTGATCTTCAGGTAATCTCAAGAAAATAGGAATGGAGTCATTGCTGTCATCTGGTCTGAATTCACTTAATTTAAGACCCCCTGTGATAAGTTTTATTGTATTACCGATAATTGCTATGCTGGCTCCGTATTTAGCCGCCTCTTCTCGGTCTACATAAAGTTGATATTCAATACTTGGTGAGGGCAGTGACGTTTCTAAATCTTTAAGTCCAGATATATTTAAAAGATAATTTTGTATTCTCTCAACTTCTTTTGTCGTCAAATTAGGATCTAAGGAAGTTAGATTAATTTCGATAGGCTTACCTCTAGGAGGTCCAGCTCTTTGAGTTCTTGTTTCAACTTTAATTCCTGGAATAGTAGAAGTAGCAGATCTTATTTCTGATATCAAAATATCTGCATTTCTTCTTTTATCCCAATCTTTAAATTCTATATCGATAAANCCAATGATGTCTGGTGAACTTTCTTGTCTATTAGAAACATTTCCTGAGGTTGTGTACACAGACTCGAATTCATTATTTAAAGTTTGAAGATCAATAATTCGNCTCTCGACTTTNCCAACTAATTGATCTTTTTCTTTTANAGATAAATTCCCCGTAGCATAAACAATAACCTTCGTGTTTTCGGCCTCAACAGAGGGAAAGAAAATAACACCCTTACCAAACTTGCCATAAGCGCCATAAATTCCAATTAAAAGCACTACGGATAAAAATAAAATCTTGAAAGGATTGTTGATACAAAGTCTTAAAATAGATAAATAAATTTTGGTAAAAAGGCCAACTTTAGTTAAATCAGTCAAATCTTCATCCTCATCAGCATTTATTTTTGGTATTATTATCTTTTGAAGAAAGCCTTTTGATTTTAAAAACTTAAATGCTTTATAAATTAGAAAACCAATCAATATTGTACTTATAATCTTTATCCCAATATTGAAATATTTATCTAATTGTAATTGGCCAAGGAAATTGAATGCTATGAAGTTAATAAAGGCAAATAAAATTACTGGGATAATGAAAAAAAAGAAAAGATTTCTGATTTTATAAGCCTGAGTTCCTATAATAGGAACAACAATTAGCGCCATTGCTAGGCTTGAGCCTAGGACTGATATGACTGTGATGGGAATATATTTCATAAAACCACCCGTAGTGCCAGGCCAAAAAAGCAATGGAACAAAAGCAGCGATTGTTGTTAAAGTTGAAGCTATAATTGGAAGAGACATTCTTGATGCAGCTTTTATATAGGAGTCTGCAAGACCCATGCCTTCTTGAATTTTTCTTTGAGCATATTCAACGACAACCACAGCGCCGTCTACCAAAAGACCCACAGATAAAATTAAACCAAATAAAACAACCATATTAATGGTAAAGCCCATTGTATAAAGAACTAAAATTGCTGCTAAAAACGATCCTGGTACCGCCAGGCCCACAAGAAGGCTAGATCTAATACCCAAAAAGAGAATTACTACACTCATTACAAGTAAAATTGAAAAAATTACATTATTTTGTAAATCACCTAACATATTCTTAATATTTATAGACTCATCACCGGAGAAGGTAATTTTGATTTTAGAAGGAAGGTTTTTTTGTTCCTCGGCAACTAGGTCTTTAACCTGATCAACAGTTTCAACAATATTAGCGCCAATTCTTTTAGATATTTCTAAAGTGAAGGCTGATTGATTGTTAAGTCTCGCGAATTTTTCTGGATCTTTAAAAGTTCTTTTTAAAGAGGCAATGTCTTTGAATTTTATAGTTTTTTTATTATTTACCTTGATAGGAGTATTGAAAATATCATTTAAATTTTCATATAAACCTGGAATTTTAATAACAAATCGCCCATCTCCAGTATCCAGGTTGCCAGCTGATACAATTTGATTATTTGCTCTAACGTAACTAAGAATTTCGTTTAAATCTAAGCCGTAAGCTTCAATTTTATTTTGATCGACGATAATATCTAGCTGCTCTTCTCTCTCACCGCCTATTTGCACTTCCAATACATTTGGAAGAGATTGAATTTTATCTTTTAAATCATTTGAAACTTTTTTAAGAAGAAATTCAGAGATATCTCCACTTATAGAGACTACTAAGATAGGAAATAGGCTGATATTAACCTCACTTACTTTAGGCTCATCTGCATCATCAGGTAAATCAGATTTGGCACGATCAACTTGTTCACGTGTATCAAGAAGGGCCTGATCTGGATCAAAACCTTCGTTGAATTCTAAAAGGATATTGCCACCTCCCTGATAAGAGGTACTAGTCATTTCATTTTTTCCTTCAATATTTGAAATCTCATCCTCTACAGGTTTGATTAACAATTTTTCAGAATCTTCGGGTGATATCCCAGTTAGACCTAAGGAGACATAAATATAAGGTAGACTAACATCTGGTGAAGATTCCTTGGGTATGTTATTGAATACTAATGAGCCACTAAGTATAACAAAAAGGAATATAGATATCGTAGTTCTGTAGTATTGACTTGCAAGACTTACTAAATTCATGACTGGCTAAAAACCTACTTCTTCACCATTAGAAACGTATTGTTGTCCAACAATAATTAGCTTTTCTATCATATCCAAGCCTGTAACTAACATAAAATCTGAGGTGTCTTCGACAATATTTACTTTTTTGAATAAAACTTTATTTCCTTCATCGATGACTTTCACACCTAAATCCCCATCATCCCCTAAAGATAGAATTGATGGTGATATTTTATGAGCCATCACCTCACCTTTCTTTATAGAAATCATTGAGGATAAACCATCTTTAAATTTTAAGTCTTTATTATCAACATTGACAACTATTTCAAAAGTTTTGGTGTCAGGGTCTGAGAATGGAGAAATATAATCTATTTTACCGTTAACGTTTTCTCCCAAGATTGAAATATCGACATCATTATCTTCAGAAATACTTAATATTTCATTTTCATTGATATATCCGAAAATTTTTAATTGAGATAAATCGATAATCTCATAAACTTTTTCTCCTGGCATAACTAATTCTCCAGCAATTTTATGGCCATCTAATAGAATTCCATCAAAAGGTGCGAATAAAGCTATTTTTTTAAACTCATTTTCTGACAATAAATCTAATTCATAAAGATCTTGGTTGGAGTCAAATTCTTCTAATTTAATAATATGCTGACCTTTTTTTACAGACTTACCTGCCTTGACTAAAACTTTTTCAATAGTGGTCATAACTTCAGATTTAATTTCAATTCTTCTATGAGCCTCAGTAGTAGAACTAAAATCTATACTATCATTAATAATCTGAGCAGTAGATTCTAAAACTTCGACATTAAAAAGTTTTGGTTCGCTTTTTTCTGCCTTGCCCCATTCAGATGCGTACAAATTAATACCAAGGAAGAAAAAAATAAGTGGCGTAAGTATAATTTTTAAAGATTTATAATTCATTGTGGTAGTGGAGCCCTCTGTTGTCTAATATATATGTAGAAGAATACATATCAGATTATAATCAAAATGAAACAATGGTATAAAAATAGAAAAAAAGATCATTTTTACCTTAAAGCTAAGAAAAACGACGTTATTTCACGAGCATATTATAAAATAGAAGAAATAGATAAAAGATTTCGAATTGTTAAAAAAAATTCAAGAGTATTAGATATCGGATGTTGCCCAGGGGGATGGGTGCAATATGTATTAAATCAAAAAGGCTCTCAAACGGTTGTGGGTATAGATATTTTAGAAATGGAAAATCAGTTTGATGAAAATTTTGTATTTTATAACTATGACTTAAATGAATATGAAAATATTAGAAAAGAATTTTCATCTAAAGATTATTTTTTTGATTTGATTATCTCCGATATCGCTCCCAATACATCTGGCAATCAATTCCTTGATCAAACTAATAGTTATAATTTAAGTTTATTGTCAGTAAATTTTATCGATAAATTTTTGTCTAAGGGTGGAAATTTTTTAGTAAAAAACTTTCAAGGTGAAGATACTGAAAAATTATTTAAACATATAAAATCTTTATTTAATAAATGCTCATATGTGAAGCCTGAAGCCTCAGATAAAAGCTCAAAAGAGATTTATATTTTAGGGCTAGAAAAAAAATAATTTTTTAACCAGATTTTTAAAGATGCCAGATTTCCAAATATCTTTTTTTTATTATTATATGCAACCTCAAAAATTTCTTTATCAGACTTATTTGAGTAATTAATTTTAATAATAGGAAAAGAAAAATTTGATTTATAAAAAGTAATTTTTGTTTTATTAAAATCTTTATTGGGGGTTTGAATTGAGTAATTTCTCCAAATATTTTTAGATAATCCATAAGAATAAGTATTAAGAATATATTGGAAAGTCTCTTTCGGAATTGAATAACTATGATTAGTATTTAAGTTTATTATTTTCAATATATATTAAATTAAATGGTACTTTTGAATTCTTCAAGTTGTAATTTCAATTGGAAGCCAGTAAATTTCGAGTTTACTAGCTTACAAGGCGATAAGAGCTCAATATATGAATCTAAAGGTATCAATGGGTTATTAGTTTTATTTATATGCAATCACTGTCCTTACGTTAAATCCATAGAGCAGAAAATCTCTATGGAGACTAAGAGAATCCAAAAAATTGGAGTAGAAAGCATAGCTTTCATGTCAAATGATCAAGATTTATATGAGGAAGATAGAAGCGATTACCTTCTTGAACAAATATCTCGAGCAAATTTTAATTTTCCTTATATTTTAGATAGGAATCAAGAGATAGGGAGGTCATTTGGCGTCCAGTGCACGCCAGAGTTTTATTTCTTCAATAAAGATTTAGAATTAAATTACAGAGGTAGACTCGATTCAAATGGCAAAGAAACAGAAATGGGAAGTCCAGAGCTTTATTATGCTATTGAAGAAGTAATCTCCAAAGGATATTGTTCAACCCAACAATATCCAAGCATAGGTTGTTCAATAAAATGGAAAAATTAATTAAAAATAAAAAAAACCTTTATATTGCTGGTCCAATATTATTAGTTCTAATTTTATTAGCTTTTTATATCTCAATAAATAATAATTCTAAAAATGAGAAGTATTTTGATATTATACTTGCCACTCTTTACAATAATGAAGGAACCAATCAAGAAAGTAAAATCTCATTTCTCTCCAGCTTAGATGACCCTAATATTTCTTTTTTTGGTGACTTAAATACAGCATCTATAAATAACATAGAAAAATATGAAAAACTTGATAGAGATCTTATTCTTCTAAAAAAAACAATTTTAGAAAACAATTTAGATTCACTCCAATCTTTATCGCTTGATGAAAATTTTATCTTCAAAGATATAGCAAAAATATTCTTTTTGAATCTTGATTTAGATAATTACCCTAAGGTATTCACTGATAATAGCGAGGATATTAATAACTTCTTTTTGAAAGCTGTTAATCGTTATAATAATGAGAATAATTAAGCTATTATGTCTTTTATTCATTTTAAGCTCCTGTAATAAGTATCTAGGGGTAGTTGACAAAGACTACATTCCTACAGAGGAATTAGATGATATTTTTGCTAATGATATTGATAGATCCAATCAAACTGAAATCTTAGAAATCAAAAAAATTATATATCCATCAGATAATTTTCAGGTAGGTGATATTAGTTCAATAAAAATAAAAAAAATTATCTCACTTGATGAAAGTTCTGCAATTTATTTTGAAAAAGATAAAATTTATTTTACTAAACAAGGAGACTTAATAATTTTTGATCTAAGTGAATCTAAAGAAATACTAAAAATTGATTTAGATATAGATAAAGAAGAAAAAATTATTA
>NHLE01000025.1 GCA_002169365.1 Pelagibacteraceae bacterium TMED259
TGGCGGAGAGACTGGGATTCGAACCCAGGAAGGGCTTGCACCCTTGTCAGTTTTCAAGACTGATGCGTTCAACCGCTCTGCCATCTCTCCGTTATATGAAATAAAATATATATAACACAATGCTTTTAAAGCAAATATTTTTTTTGATAAAATTATATAAATCTATATCTATATATTAAGAGTACATAACAATAATCATCATAAACCTTCCATCTTGTTAAATTCATTAATATCCTCATTTTCTAAATCCATTTCTAATGATTACTTTTCCAAAGATGGAGCTTCAATTGGATTATTTAGAATAGAAATTTTATCTGGTTTAACTGTAGCTTTAGCCTTAGTGCCTGAGGCTATAGCTTTTGCATTTGTGGCAGGAGTGACGCCCTTATCAGGCTTATATGCGGCTTTTATTGTTGGATTAGTAACAGCCATACTAGGTGGAAGACCTGGCATGATATCTGGTGCAACTGGTGCACTAGCAGTTGTCATGGTCTCACTTGTTATGAATCATGGCCCACAATATTTATTTGCCACTGTCGTTCTAATGGGGGTTCTTCAATTGCTTGCTGGAATTTTTAAGTTAGGTAAGTTTATAAGAATGGTCCCTCAACCAGTAATGTTAGGTTTTGTAAATGGCTTAGCAATTGTTATCGGCTTATCTCAATTTAGCCAATTTAAGATTGAAAACTCTTTTGGCCAGACTGTTTGGATGTCTGGGGAATTGTTATTCTTCTCACTTTGTTGTGTAGCGCTTACGATGTTAATCATATGGGTACTACCAAAATTTACAAAATTAATACCAGCAACTTTAACTGCGATCTTAACTTCTACATTAATTGTAATTTTTTTTGATGTCCCTATCCCTAGAGTAGGAGATCTTGCGAGTATTTCTGGTGGATTACCCTCTTTCTCTATTCCAACAGTCCCCTTAAATCTAGAAACTCTAAAAATAATTATACCCTATGCATTTATACTTGCTGCGATTGGATTAATTGAAAGCTTATTAACTTTAAATCTTGTTGGTGAAATAACCAATAAAAAAGGTGGTGCTAGCCAAGAATGTTTAGCGCAAGGATTAGCAAACACAATAACTGGTTTTTTTGGTGGGATGGGAGGCTGTGCAATGATTGGGCAGTCAATGATTAATGTTAAGTCTGGGGGAAGAACTAGAATTGCTGGAATTGCTGCAGCTGTCTTTTTACTAATATTTATCCTTTATGCCTCTTCTTTAATTGAGTTAATTCCAATTGCTGCTTTAGTTGGGGTGATGTTTATGGTTGTGGTTGGTACGTTTGCATGGAATTCAATAAAATTACTTTTCGTAGTTCCTAAATCTGATGCTTTATTAATTATTCTTGTTACAGGAGTAACTGTTTATAAAGATTTGGCAATTGCAGTTATTGTGGGTGTTATAGTATCTGCTTTGGTATTTGCTTGGAAATCAGCTTCACGTATTTCAGCTACTGAAAGACCCTCACGTACAGAAAATGGAGCTAAAGTTTATGAAATAGAAGGTCCTTTATTTTTTAGTTCTACCAATAGATTTTTAGATATTTTTAAACCAGAAAAAGATCCAGATTTAGTGATTATAGATTTCGCTAATTCTAAAGTCATAGATCAATCNGCCCTAAAAGCAATTGAAGACATAGCAGATAAATATTCCAATTTAGGAAAAAAAGTTAAATTAAGACATTTAACTAAAGATTGTCATCGTCTTTTATCTAGAACAGGACAATTAATGGTNGATAGCGATGATGATCCTGATTANGGAATTGCTGTTGACTATGATGTAAAAATTGGAATTTTTGGTAAATAAATATTAATTACTTAATCCAGTAATCCTATTCACACTAAATATACATCCAAGCATAAATGTAATGATAGAACTTGGAAACAATAAGTATCCAATCGTATAAGTATCAGGGTAATATTGCATGCCAAAATAAAGAGCAATNGCATTAATTAAACATAAAAGTAAAAAAACATAATTAGTTCCAAATCGACTAAATNATGCAGCGATAGGGCCTAAAACAACCATCAATGAAGAACAAACAAAAAGAACAGCTGGTAAAATATTAAACGCTATCCCAACTGATTCTGCATAAGTGTAATCTTCTAGAGATTCCCAAGGAAGAACCATAGAGAGTGCCATCATGATAATGGAAAGATAAACAAACTTCTTACCTGTATTATTAAGGTTCATGTATACAATATACCAGAATTATTNAATTATTAAAGGGGATTAAAGAAATAAAGAAAATTGGGGTTAAGAAATAGTATCGAAATCAATATATAATTANNTTAATGTCAGGGAATCAACATTGTTTAAATTTATAGNTCTTTTTTTAATTATNCCTCTTAGTCTATCNGCTCATGATTCTAAGAACTGTGATGTTCTTGAAAATTATGATTTTACTCAGTTTGANAGTTGGAAAAATGAAGTCATAAAAAACTCTTCTGAATATGACCTAGATAGTGATTTTGTCTCTGATCTTGTGAGTCCATACTCAGTTAACAAAAGGGTAATTGAGAANGATAAGTGCCAACCTGAATTCACTCTAACTTTCTCTCAATATATTGATAAAAGGATTTCTGATTTAAGAATTAAAAATGGTTTGAATAAAAAAAGTAAACACAATGACTTATTAAAAAAAATTGATAATGAATATGGCGTTCAACCTAGGTTNATATTATCTATATGGGGTTTAGAAACAGCCTATGGTGAAATTACAGGTAATTATCCTGTAATTGAGAGTTTGTTAACAATGTCATACGATGAAAGAAGAAGGAAGTATTTTACTAAAGAGCTTTATAATTCTTTGAAAATTATAAAAGACGGTCATATCAACATTGATGATTTTAAAGGGTCTTGGGCTGGAGCCATGGGTCAAAATCAATTTATGCCNTCTAGTTTCCTTAATTATGCTCAAGATTTCAATAAAGATGGAAAAAAGAACATTTGGACAGATGTTGAAGACTCNTTAGCTTCAATTGCTAGGTATTTAAAAGGAGTTGGCTCTAATAAATGGGATTCTAACTANACATGGGGAAGGGAGGTAATTGCGCCTTCAAATNTNAAAGATTTAGANNGTGATTTATTCATCAAGAGAGAAAAAGGCTGTTTAGCTATTAAAAAACTATCAAAGAAATTACCATTATCAAAATTTAGATCTTTGGNCTTTAAGAAAATGAATGGTGCTAAATTAGATAATATTGAATTAGATAGTTATTTGCTGAAAATGGGAAGGAAAGATGGAGATTTTCGATACTTTATTGTCTATAGAAATTATTTAAATATTTTATCTTATAATTGCTCTAACTATTATGGATTATCAGTGGGATTATTAAGTGATAAATTTAAGTAATTTCATAAANTTACTGTTATTACTAACTTTTTTATCATGTTCTGTTACAAATAATTCAGAAAAAAAAACCTTAGATAAAACTATAAACGATGAAGGCGGATACTTTAAAAAAAAGAATATTCAAATATCNCCCCTCGATAGCTATGAGATTGATTTCAAAGTTTCTGAAAAATATTATGAAAGNAATGANCTTTATGGAATGTCAATATCACATAAGTTACTCCCAATTCCGAGTGTTGTGAAAGTAGCTAATCCAAATAATTTAAAATCTTATTTAATTGTAAGAAATTCTTATTCAGATGAAAATAAACGACTATTAGTGAGTTCTGAAATTGTTGAATTATTAGATGTAAATTCAAATATTTATATCGAATTTCTAAAAGAAGAATCATTAATCTTAAGAAAGGTCGATGAATCAAAAGAACTTAGCAAAGTTAAATTAGACTCNACAACAATATCATTTGAAACACTTGAAGGTGATCAAGATGGTTTAAGTTCCGAGTTAAATTATGAAAAAATTGAGGAGATAGAATTAAAGAAAAAAAAATATGAAGGGCTTATTCTTATTGATAAATATGATGACTTAACCTCTGCTAAACTTAAGACTAACAAAATTAAAAACCTGGGGCTGTTTTTTGAAGATATAGATGATCAAATTGCTGTTTTTTCTGGCCCATTTAAAAACAATGATATAAATCTTAAATTAGATTTTCTTTTAAGAAATGGATACCAGAATGCCCAAACATACCCTTAAATCAATACTCTTTCTGTTAATTTTACTTTTATCAAAGCCTTTATTTGCAATTGATAGCATTGCAGAAACTGCCTTAGTTATGGATATTTCCACAGGAGAAATCTTACTTGATAAGAACTCTGATAAACGAACNTTCCCCTCAAGTATGACAAAAATTATGACCGTATTAGTTGCTTTTGAAAAAATTAAGAATGGAACCCTCTCTATGGATCAAGAATTTNTAGTCAGTAAAAAAGCATGGAAAATGGGTGGTTCGAANATGTTCATAGAGGTAGATAAGAAGATAAAAGTATCTGATCTNCTTTTNGGCATCGTGGTTCAAAGCGGGAATGATGCCTCTATAGCTTTAGCTGAGGGCATTTCTGGCTCTGAGGATACTTTCGCCATAGAGATGAATAATTTAGGAGAGAAAATTGGCTTAAATGGATCTAATTTTGTAAATAGNAGTGGCTGGCCTGATGATAATCATTATACAACAGCTAAAGACCTCGCTTTGATAGCAAAATATACTGTGGAAAATCATCCNGAGTTATATCAGATGTATGCATTAAATGAATTTACTTANAATAACATAAGACAAGATAATAGNAATCCCTTGCTTTTAACTTTTGATGGGGCNGACGGCTTTAAGACCGGTTATACAGAAGCTGCTGGATATGGGATTGTTGGATCAGCAGAAAAAGGGGGCAGGAGACTAATAATAGTTTTAAATGGGTTAGNCTCATCAAGATCAAGAGCCCAAGAGTCCCTTAGACTTATGGATTGGGGTTTTAATAATTTTGAATTGGTTAATTTTTTCAATAAGAACGATCTTGTTTTTGAGGCAAATACATGGCTAGGCAAAGAAGAAAAAGTAAATTTAATAACTTTAAAAGAGATNAAGGTGAGCATTCCAAAGGCACAATTATCCTCAGCAAATGTAGATGTATTAATCGAAGAGCCAATACAAACACCAATCAAAAAAGGTGAAACAATTGCNAATCTTCAAATTTCTTANGCAGATAAAAAGATANTATTTCCCTTAGCTGCAGGAGAAGATGTTGAACAAAAANGCTTTTTTTCTAGGATTACTTCAGCACTGTATTATATAGTCTTAGGNTCTAATTAATTAAAAATAATAATTATGAAAATTATAAGCTTTGAAGGATTTGAATATTCGGGAAAATCTACTCAAATTAAATTATTAAAAGCCTACCTAAAAAAAAATAAAATAAAATCAACTTTTACCAGAGAGCCAGGAGGATTTAAGCAATTAGAGAAAATTAGAAAAATTATACTTGACTCAAATTTTGATAACTTAACTTTAATTTTATTTTTTTTTGCCTCACGTTTTGCTCTTTTATCTCAATTGAAATCAAATGATTTAATTTTTTTTGATCGTTTTTTCGACTCTACTTTTGCATACCAAAAATATACAGCTAAAGATAAAAATCTTATTCTTAATTTAATTAACCAAATTGATAAAAAGTTTATTCCTAAAGTAACCTTTTATTTCAAAATTAATAAAAATACGCTCACTCAAAGAAAAAAGGCAGTAGGGGAGAGAAATAATTTTGACAAGAAATACTACAATCAATTCTCAAGAATTCAAAAAAACTATGAAGAAATTGGAAAAATGAATTTAAGCAACAGGAAGTTTGTAATTATTGATGCTAATAAAGACAAAGAAGAAATTCATAATAATATTTTAACAAATTTAAAAAAATGGAAATTAATCAAATAATTAAAAAGATTCATTCTGAGAAAGAGGGTTTATTCTTAATTGAGAATAACAATCTTGAAAATATCGATTTGATAAGAGAGGAAATTAAAAATATTTTTTATGAAAAACAGTATGAAATAGATACTTGTTTTTTTGAACTAAAGCCTGAAGCAACGAATAAATTTATATCCATAGACCAAATTAGAAAATTAAAAAAAGAATTTCTTCATACGAACGTTTTAAATTTAAGTAAAGTAATTTTAATAAAAGAAATAAACGATTTAAATAATAATTCTATTAATGGCTTATTAAAACTTATTGAAGAGATTCCTCAAAAAACTTTTTTTATTTTTTGCACCACTAATCTTTTAAAAATTCCTAAAACAGTTCTATCTAGATCTCGAATACTTCGCCTTAATGATTATCTAGAAAATGATAAATTAGAAGATCTGGCCCATAATATAATTCACCAAAACCAGAATATATCAGAGGACGTAATTCAAAATCTGGTTGATTCATTTATATCTTTAAATCGAATTGACTTTTTTGAGCATGTGAAACTATTCACCAAAGATCAAATAGATATTTGTTCAGTAATTTTTTTAAAAGTCCTAAATTTTAATTTAAAAAAATTTATTGATAACAAAAAATTATATAAGTACTTATGTGATCTTCATTCTGGTTATCTCTATGATGTCAATGAAAGTAAACAATTTAATACATTGACTAATGACTTAATTGCTATTTATTTTACCAGATTACAGACAAATTTAATCAAATATGGAAAATAAATTTTATACTACGCCCATTTATTACGTAAATGACAAACCGCATATTGGACATGCTTATACTTCTATTTCAGTAGATGTATTAAAAAGATTCCACAAATTAAAAGGCATTGATACATATTTTTTAACAGGGACTGATGAACATGGCCAAAAAGTTGAAAAAGCAGCTCAAGATAAAAATATTGATCCCAAAAAGTTTACCGATCAAGTCTCTGAAAATTTTAGAGCGTTATCTGATGTATTGAATTTAGACAATGATGACTTTATTAGAACAACGGAAGAAAGACATAAAACTTCTGTTCAAAATTTATGGCAAAGATTAATAGACAATGACGAAATTTACCTTTCAAAATATGCCGGTTGGTATTCTGTTAGAGATGAAGCATTTGTAGCAGAAAATGAAATAACTGAAGTAAACGGAATTAAATTTAATTCTTTTGGATCTGAATTAAGTTGGGTAGAGGAGGAGAGCTATTTTTTTAGATTATCTAAATGGCAGAATAGACTTTTAGAACTATATGATGAAGTACCAGACTTTGTTCACCCTAAATCTCGATTAAATGAAGTAAAAAGTTTTGTGTCTGGGGGGCTTAGAGACCTTTCAGTTTCAAGAACAACCTTTAATTGGGGTATAGATGTGCCAAATGATGACAAGCATATTATGTATGTTTGGTTAGATGCTTTGACCAATTACATATCTGCTCTGGGATTTCCAGATCAGAATAATGATAAATATAAGTCTTTTTGGCCAGGTATACACGTTGTAGGTAAAGATATACTAAGATTTCATGCTGTTTATTGGCCTGCTTTTTTGATGGCAGCAGACCTTCTACCTCCTAAACAAATAGTAGCTCATGGATGGTGGACCAATGAAGGGGAAAAGATCAGCAAAAGTTTAGGAAATGTCATTGATCCTATTGAGTTAATAAATTTATATGGTCTCGATCAATTACGATATTTTTTGATGAGAGAGGTTCCTTTTGGTAATGATGGTGATTTTTCAAAAGATGCCATGATTAATAGAATAAATGGAGATTTATCAAACAATTTTGGGAACTTAATTCAAAGGGTATTAAGTTTTATTTTTAAGAACTCAAACCAAACTATTGATTTTACTGATGAAGTTTTAAAATTTGATATTTATAAAAACATTATCTCCTCAGAAAGTAAACTTTATGAATTGATGGATAAGTACAGTTTTGATGGTTATCTAAAGGTAATCTTTGCTCATTTAAATGATTTAAACACATTTGTGGATAGATCAGCACCATGGGAACTTAGAAAGACCGATCAGATTAAAATGAAAGAGGTTCTTGATCAAATCTCCATATGTATATTAAAAATCACTCAATTATTGAGTCCTTTTATCCCAAATGGAGCAGAGCGAGTCTATTCAATTTTTGGATTAGACAACTCTTATCTTAGTTTTGATAAGTTCAAGGATATTATAGAAAAAAAAACTATCAAGATATCTAAGCCTGAGCCGATATTTATGAGGATAGATGGTTAAAATATAGTGTTAACCGATGCTCATGTTAATTTCTCTCATAAAGATCTAATAAACTCTGTAGATAGATTAATTAAAGAGGGGATAGAAGAGGGTGTCTCCAATTTCTTATCAGTAAACTCGAATTTATATGAATTTGACACTGACTTTAATTTAATTCAAAATTTTGAGTGTGTTGATTTAACTATTGGCCATCACCCATGTCTTTGTAATGAGGTTGACGATGATAATTTCAGAAAAATTTTTGATGATAAAATTTCAAAAAATAGAAAAAAAATAAAAGTAATTGGCGAGACTGGCTTAGATTTTAGCTATGACGTATGCACTATAAATCAGATTAAATCTTTAAAATTACACATTGAATTTGCTATAAAGTACGAGCTTCCAATATTACTTCATATTCGAGAGGCATTTGACGAAACATTGAAAATAATCTCAGATTATAAATCAGAACTAAAAACAATTCTTGTGCATTGTTTTACTGGCAATGATGAAGACGCGTATAGACTCATGGATCTTGATTGTTATTTTTCTATAACTGGAATTATGACCTTCAAAAATGCTAATAAACTAAGAGAAACAATTAAAAAACTACCGAAAAATAAGATTTTCTTTGAGACTGACGCTCCATATTTAACACCAGTACCAATGAGAGGTAAGCTCAATGAGCCTTCTTTCTTAAAATATATAATTGAATATTATTGCAATCTGACAGCGTCAAATTTTAGTGAGATTGCAAAAATCTCAACCAATAATTACAAGAGATTTATAAAATGTCAGATCTAAAAGTTACAATATTAGGATGTGGATCTAGCTTTGGAGTGCCCTTATTTCACAATATTTGGGGTAAATGCGACCCTAATGAGCCCAAAAATATTAGAACTAGGCCTTCTATTTTTCTTCAAAAAAATGGAAAGAATTTGCTAATTGATACAAGTCCTGACCTAAAACAACAATTACTTAACAACAAAATAAACAATATAGATGGTGTTTTTTACACCCATGAGCATGCTGATCACACGCATGGTATAAATGAACTAAGATCAATAAACCTAATACACAAGAAGATAATACCGTGCTACGGGAGTGATAAGACAATGGATAATATTGTTAATAGCTTTAATTATCTATTTGAAAATACTAATAAAAGCTATTATCCAGCTATTCTTTCCAGGAACCCGTATCCATCAGAAGAATTTGAATTATTTGGCATAAAAATAAGATTAATTAGACAAAACCATGGAGACATAGACTCTGTTGGCTTCATATTTGATAATAAAATTGCCTATAATTTAGATGTAAAATATTTCTACGATCAGGAGAATTATTTCAAAAACATTGAGAATATTGATCATTGGATTGTTGGATGTCTAAGAATTGACCCACACATTTCTCATGCTTCATTGGCTGATGTTAAAAATTGGCTTGATATTGTTAAGCCTAAAAAGGCTTATTTAAGTCATATGACAGCTCATTTAGACTATAAAGCTACTAGTGATTTTTTACTTAATCAAAATTATATGCCAGCTTTTGATGGTCAAGTTATTGATATTAAATAGTTTTTTGTACAGCTAATTCCTATAATATATATTATGCAACAATTATATATCAAAAACAAGGGTCCCTAATAATAACTAATACAAAATTTGCTTAAGATTACTTAGATTTAAAAACTTTTGGAGCTGTAGCAAATGTAGCTGCGGTTATAAATGTACCAAAAATTAAAAGAAAATGAGCAGCAACAGTAATGCCAAAAACAACAAAAGAGCCAAAATATAGTGAAAAAATGATACACCACATCCAGGAAAGTAACTGCATGATCAAGTGCCTCATTGATACGCTGGGTATTGCCCTGAGAGGGTTCCATTCAGCATCCATTACGCCGTTGTATAATTGTAAAAAAAGATTTTTCATAATGGTTTATACATGCGACAGAAGTGACCAGATCACAAATTTCTTTAAAATTTAATTAAATATTAGTAAAAGATTAAATTTATAAGGATTTATAGGAAATGTAACTCGCCCTATCCCACTTTCTCTAAGAAACCTTAACTAAGAAACTAAAAGATCGAAAAAATCATTGATAAATGTGAAAAAGATAAAAAATGCCTAAAAATATAGCTATTTTGAAAAATTTGTCTTTATAAGTGAAAGTGAAGACCTCTGAAGATATTATAGATATAAAACTTAATGAATTAGTTCTTTTAAAATAGTTAAAATTTCCTTTTTTTTAGGTTTTTAGGGGTGTTTAATTTTAAACATGTGTATTTGTATACCCAAAAACATTGAATTATATATTGATTTTTATATAAAAATTTAGATAATATTTATCCCTTTTTCAATTTATTTCCTATTTTTTCATCCTTTTTGGTGGTATCTCATTCCTTTTTTGCTAATTTTCGAAGATTTTACTGATAATTAATGAAATCAAGTCTTTTAAATTTAATCTCTTGAGTCAGAAAGGTCATTATGCCGAAATTAACAATTAAAATTAATGATTTTAGCATTTCGATAAGAATTATTTTTATAAATTTAGTGATTATTCAATAAATTGGCAAAATAACAGGTTATTTTTTCAAATGAAAAGGATGTTATCCAATAAATTTTATAGAAAAGCTAAAAGGATAGCCCTATTTATAATTTTCTAAAAAAACAAAAAAAGCGTTATAAATATAAATTAATAAGTAAAAACAATACTTTATTATAATTATTTAATAACAATTATAATAAAATACTAGTTATTTTTGGAGTGTTTTTTTCTTTCATTAGGTTCTAAGTATTTTTTTCGTAACCTAAGANTAACTGGGGTGACCTCTAACAGTTCATCAGAATTTATATAAGTCATCATTTCTTCAAGAGACATGACCTTGGGTGTAACAAGAGTAACTGCTTCGTCTGAACCAGAAGCTCTTACATTTGTTAATTGTTTACCTTTTAAAACATTAATTTCAAGATCGTTATCTCTACTATGTTCACCTACTACCATTCCTTGATAAACAGGCGTCTGGTGTTTTANAAACATTATACCTCTATCCTGAAGCTTCCATATAGCATAAGCAACAGCTTTCCCGTCGCCGGTAGAAATTAGAGCCCCCGCTCTTCTTTCAGTAATTTCTCCCTTAAAAGGCTTATATGAATGGAAAACTCTATTAATCACTCCTGTACCTCTAGTATCTGTCAAAAACTTACTTTGATAACCAATTAAGCCTCTTGAAGGTGCCACAAAAAGTAATCTAGTCTTATCAGTTCCAGATTGCCTCATATCCATCATTTCTGCTTTTCTTTGATTCATTCCATCAATGACAATACTTGAAAACTCCTCATCAACATCAATCGTTACTTCTTCATATGGCTCACATCTAGTTCCATCAATATCTTGATAAACGACTTTGGGTCTTGAGAGAGTTAATTCAAAACCCTCTCTTCTCATAGTTTCAACCAATACACCAAGTTGAAGTTCGCCCCTACCTCCAATTTCAAAGGAGTCTTTATTTTCATTTTCAGAAAATGTTATAGCAACATTAGTCTCAGCTTCGGCAATTAATCTNTTTCTTATCAAGGTTGATGTTACTTTTTTTCCCTCTGTACCTGCCAGAGGAGAATCGTTTACCATAATGTTAATTGACATTGTTGGGGGGTCTATAGGTGTTGATTTAATTGGCTCANATACCTCAGTTGAGCAAATAGTGTCTGATACAGATGCAACTGACANACCAGCNATACAGACAATATCCCCTGTATTGACTTCATCTACGACTATTTTTTTCATACCTTCAAATTTAAGAAGTTTTGTTAAACGGCCTGACTCGACTATCTTTCCTGAAAGATTCAAGGCATGGACACTGTCATTTAATTTTGCGGAACCTTGCTCTACCCTACCTATTAAGCATCTTCCCAAATAAGGATCAGAGTCTAAAAGTGTTGATAACATTGCAAAAGGCTTAGAATTATCAACGTCTGGAGATGGGACATGGGATATAACTTTATTTAAAAGAGGGGTAAGACTTACCCGCTCATCAGATAGTTCATCTACGCACCAACCGCTTCTTCCAGATGCATATAAAACTGGGAAATCTAACTGTTCAGAGCTAGCATCAAGGGACACGAAGAGATCAAAAACCTCGTTTAAAACATCGTCAGGCCTAGCATCTGATTTATCAATTTTGTTTATTACAACCATAGGTCTTAGGCCTTGTTTTAAAGCCTTTCCTAATACAAACTTTGTTTGAGGCATTGGGCCTTCAGAAGAGTCAATTAAGAGGATTACCCCATCCACCATAGACAGAACCCTCTCAACCTCGCCTCCGAAATCAGCATGACCAGGGGTATCAATAATATTTATGCGCATATCATTGAAAATAATAGAAGTTGGTTTTGCCAAAATAGTAATTCCACGTTCTTTTTCAAGATCGTTAGAGTCCATCATTCTTTCAGACACTTCCTGGTTTTCTCTAAATATGCCGCACTGCTTTAATAAATTGTCAATTAAAGTAGTTTTCCCATGGTCAACGTGGGCGATGATTGCAAGATTCTTAATAGTGTTCATTGGGATAACAGTCTTATAGATGAAAATTATTGATTTAAAAGCTTATTCTTTGCCTCTGAAATGAGGTTAGCGAGATAATTGTTTCCATCTTTATCGGGGTGAAATTTTTTCATTAAATCAAAATATGATTTTTTAATTTCCTCCATGCTAGCTCCTTTTTCTAAACCTAAAATAGAAAGTGCCTCTTCTTCATTCATTTGCGAAGAGGATGTGCTTTGTGATTGTTGATATGATTGATTAATAACAACATTCAAAATACCAAAACCTCTCGGATCATTAATTTTTAATTCAGCTAGAAGTTTATCAGTCTCTAATTTAGATAATGATGAAAAACCCCTTCCCTTGAACTCCCCTTCAATAATTTCAATGATTGCTTGTTTTGACTGAATTACTATTTGAATCTTTAAATATTTTGTATTGATCG
>NHLE01000026.1 GCA_002169365.1 Pelagibacteraceae bacterium TMED259
TGAAGGTGAACTTCCTCCTATTATGAATGCATTAGTTGCAAAAATTGGAGACCAAGAAGTAGTGCTAGAGGTAGCGCAGCATCTTGGAGAAAATACAGTTCGCACAATTGCCATGGATGCAACAGAAGGAATGCAAAGAGGTCAAGAAGTTACTGACCAAGGCAATCCTATTTCAGTACCAGTTGGCCCTGAAACATTAGGTCGAATTATGAATGTTATTGGTGAGCCGATTGATGAAAGAGGCCCTATTGCTACAAAAAAACAACTTCCTATTCACAGGGGAGCTCCTGATTTTGTTGATCAATCAACTGAAACAGAAGTTCTTGTAACAGGCATTAAGGTTGTAGACCTTCTAGCTCCTTACGCTAAAGGGGGTAAGATTGGTTTATTTGGTGGTGCTGGTGTTGGAAAAACAGTTTTAATTATGGAACTTATTAACAACGTCGCAAAAGCACACGGTGGATACTCGGTATTTGCTGGTGTTGGAGAGCGAACAAGAGAGGGTAATGATCTCTATCATGAGATGATCGAGTCTGGCGTTATCGATGTTGATGGTGATAAATCAAAAGTGGCACTGGTCTACGGACAGATGAACGAGCCTCCTGGGGCGCGTGCAAGAGTGGCTCTTTCTGGTTTAACTCAAGCTGAGTATTTCAGAGATGAAGAAAATCANGACGTTTTATTTTTCGTTGATAATATTTTTAGATTTACACAAGCAGGATCAGAGATTTCTGCNCTNTTAGGACGTATCCCTTCTGCTGTTGGTTATCAGCCAACACTTGCAACAGACATGGGTGCCCTGCAAGAAAGAATTACCACAACGAACAAAGGATCTATTACTTCAGTACAGGCTATTTATGTNCCAGCTGATGACTTAACAGACCCTGCACCAGCTACTTCATTTGCTCACTTAGATGCAACNACTGTTTTGAATAGATCTATTGCAGAGCTTGGAATTTATCCTGCNGTTGACCCTCTTGATTCAACGTCTAGAATTCTTGAACCAAGAACACTAGGTGATAGGCACTATCAAGTTGCAAGAGATGTCCAAAAAACTCTTCAAACTTATAAGAGTCTTCAGGATATTATTGCCATCTTGGGTATGGATGAATTATCNGAAGAAGATAAGCTAGTTGTATCAAGAGCTAGAAAAATTCAAAAGTTCTTGAGCCAACCCTTCCACGTTGCTGAGGTATTTACAGGATCTCCTGGAAAATTTGTCTCGCTCGAAGATACTATTAAAGGTTTTGAAGGCCTTGTTAAGGGTGACTATGATGATATTACCGAAAACGCATTCTACATGGTAGGTACTATTGAAGAGGCACTTGAAAAAGCTAAAAAAATGGAAGCGGACGCNGCGTAAGAAATCTGATGATTGAGTTAAAAGTCGTATCNCCACAAAAGGTTATTTTTCAAAAAGAAGTTGAAATGGCAGTCTTGCCAGGAGCGGAGGGTGATTTTGCAGCAATGGAAAATCACTCACCCTTTATCAGCTCGCTACGACCNGGACAAATGGCGATAATGGCTAATAATCAACTACAGGAGAGTTTCTTTGTCTCCGGTGGTCTTGTGATGCTGAAAGATAAAACTTGTGAAGTTCTAGTTGATCAAATTGAGTCTTTAAGCGATGTGAATAGNTCTAACTATCAACAAACAAAAACCTATCAAGATTTAGAAGGTAATGAATCTGCGCTCAATACTTTTGAGCAAGTTATTAATACACCTTCTTATAAATAACTTTTAAATTCCTCTAAGACTTTAGAATAAATTTCTTTTTTAAAGGGTACGATATTAGGAACTAAGAAATCTTTAGCTACCCATTTCCAATCNGAAAATTCAGGATGTTCGGTGTGAATATTTATATCCTTTTCATTGCCAGTAAACTTATATAAGAACCACATTTGTCGTTGCCCTTTATATTTCCCTTTCCACATAGTTTCAGCTAGATCTTGNGGAAGAGAATAATAATACCAGTCAGAACTTTGGNTGANTAATTCAACTTTATTTTTTTTTAATCCCACCTCTTCCTCCATTTCTCGCAGAGAGGCAATAGAGGGTTCTTCTTGGGCGTCTATGCCNCCTTGAGGCATTTGCCAAAATTCTGATGGATGATCAATTCTTTTACCCACAAATATTTCTTTTTTTTGATTGATGATCATCATCCCTACATTAGGGCGAAAGTCTTCNGGGTTATGTGGCATTAATTTAAAACGGCAATTGTTTTAACAGCATCGATAGCGCGCGAGAGCTGATAATCATTTTCTAATAGCTCAGTATAATCTTCTTCTTCTTCCACTCCCTCATTAGTTTCATTTTCAAGAGCATCTTTATAATCTGACTCTCGAAAAGTAAAATAATCATCAATTATATTAAGTTCAGCCCGAGGAACAATAATATCCGGTTCGATACCGACAGCTTGAATGGAGTCACCGCTAGGAGTGTAGTATTTTGCAATTGTTAAACGAATAGCACCGCTATCAATGGGTACAATTGTTTGCACTGATCCTTTTCCAAAGGATTTGATCCCCATAATGACGGCGCGATCATGATCTTGGAGAGCGCCTGCAACAATTTCTGAAGCGGAGGCGGAACCCTCATTAATCAGCACAATTAAAGGCTTTTTATTAATTAAATCACCTTTTTTAGCAGAATAAACTTTAACATCTTTTTTCTCGCGGCCTCTTATCGAAACAATTTCTCCTTGCTCCAAGAAAACATCACTGACTGAAATGGACTCTGTAAGAAGACCTCCTGGATTATTTCTAAGATCTAAAACATAACCAATTGGAGGGTTATCACTGCTCTCTAGTTCTTCAATAATCTTTTTTAANCCTGGAGTGGTTTGCTCATTAAAGGTGCTGATGCGAAGGACACCTATGTCATCTATCAATCGGTGTTTGACTGATTGGACTTTAATAATGTCTCTTTCAATCTCAATATCAAAAGGATTTTCTGTACCTCTGACTATCGTCAGCGTAATAGATGNTCCTACCTCACCTCTCATAATATCAATAGCCTCTTTNAGTGTCATATCGATTACTGAAACGCCATCTAAGTGAGTAATATAATCTCCTGCTTGAACTCCTGCTTTTTGAGCAGGCGTATCATCTATTGGAGAGACTATTTTTATAAAACTTTTATCAGTCGTGATTTCAATTCCTAAACCACCAAATGCCCCAGCTGTATCCACTTGCATTTCTTTATACACTTCTTCATTCATATAACTGGAATGAGGATCGAGGGCCTGTAACATGCCATTAAGAGCTTTCTCGACAAGTTCTTTATCAGTTAATTCTTCAACATACTGATTTTTTACTCGATTATACACCTCATTNAAAATACTTAGNTGTCGATATGTTTCTTTGGTATCGGCAAAACTTGATTGGCTACTGATAAGGATGAGTAGGGGTAGAAAATATTTTATCATGACTAATATTTAAGATACAGAATTGGCAGCAGAAAAATCTTCTGACCATAATTTTTCTAAATCATATACTTCTCGTATCTCATTTCGAAATATATGAACTAAAACATGACCGGCATCAATNACTGTCCANTCACANAGNGGTCGACCTTCAGGTTTGGTGCAATACATCTTTTTTGTTTTAAGATCACGAAAAACTTTCTCTGAAACAGAGTCTACATGNTTATTAGATCGACCAGANGCAACNACCATAAACTCTGCAAATTCTGCTTTTCCTTTTAAGGAGATAATAGAAATTTTTTCTGCCTTATTNTCTTCAAGGCTTTCNACAATCGCATTAACCGATGGATCTTGATGATTATTAGCGATGACGTAACTCACTGGATGAAATATCTACTCCATCACCTTCAATAATATGAATGCATGGTGTAGAATGGTTGATAAATGTAGCTAAATCAGGCACAAACAACTCTGGATTTTCTTTTTGGACTGTTGAATTTTCAATNAAATCATCATATCTCGGTCTATATATAACGCAAATACTAATATTTTGGATTATCCATTGATAGTCTTTCCATAAATGCAGCTTCCCCAATTGGTCTAATCCCATAATTAGATAACAAGAGGTGAGAGGATAAATAGTCTGTATTTTTTGTAATAACTCATATGTAGAGGTAATTTGATGAACGTGTTCAAAATCAGATACTTGNACATTTGACAGTTTCATTTCTGATTCAATATTTAAGATTTGTTGATGAATAGAACTGGTATGAGAATTGCTTTTTAATGGATTATGGTAAGTTGGAAGCACCACCAATTTTTCTAGATTTAAGCTTTGAAGGGATGTTTGNATGACATGTAAATGCCCTTTGTGAAAAGGATTAAAAAACCCTCCATAGAGTCCAATTGATCTAGGCATCTAAATTGACAATAAAACTATCTGATGTGTTGTTATCTTTTAAAACTTTGATGAAAATATGAAAAAATTGTTTTTGTAAATCTGAGGTGGGGTTAACCATCAGGGGAGTGCGCATTTTAAAATACAAAAATACCGATGTCATAAATTGTAGATCGTCAGCCTCTTCAAGATAGATAATACCTCGGATATTTAATCTCTCTTTATTGTATTTAAANTATAAATTATTAAAGGGCTCATTGCTTAAAATAACTTTATTGAGTTGGGATAGGCCTTCTTCAGAGAGAAGTTTAAGATTTTCTAATTCATAAATACAACCTTTAATCATAAATGTAACTTCTTCTTTGGCAAGACTNTTGAGTACTTCAATTTGTTGTTTAAGTTCTAAGGCAGATTTTTGTAAATTCATTATGATCGTGTTGTATGATTGCCACTTACTTGATATTTAAAAGTGGTTAAATGCTTTGCNCCCACTGGACCTCTAACATGAAGTTTGTCTGTGGAAATTCCAATTTCGGCGCCAAAACCAAATTCTCCNCCATCGGCAAATTGAGTNGAGGCGTTGTGCATTAAAATGGCACTTTTGCAATTTTTGAAAAAATAATCAATCGAAGACTGACTTGATGTCAAACAACTCTCAGTATGGCCGCTNGAATATTGATTAATATGATCAACAGATTCTTCAATGTTTTCAACAATTTTAACTGATATTTTTTTATCTAAATATTCTGTCGCCCAATCTTCTGCGGTCGCTAGTCGATCAATGGCATAGATNTTTTGAAGATGGGAACATCCAATTATTTCACATCCTTGTGATTTAAGTTGATCTAATACATAGGTAATATCTGGTGCAGAATTGTCTTTATGGATTAATAAAGTTTCTGTGGCTCCACAGATTTCGGGTCTTCGTAATTTAGCATTAAGAATGATAGCCGCTGCATGTTCCNTATCATAGTCTTGATCCCACACAGTATGACAAATTCCTTCCAAATGCTTCAAGGTTGGAACTTTAGAATTCTCAGAGATTGTTTGGATNAGAGATTTTCCACCACGAGGAATAATCACATCGACGTCGCCTTCAGCTTGAAGTAATTCTTGCACATAGCTTCGATCGGTATCTTGAATAAAACAAACTAGATACGGATTAAAATCTAAATCTTTTAANGCTTGNTGAATACACTCATATAATTTTTTATTTGTTTCGATACATTCAGANCCTCCTCGAAGAATAGAGACATTACCTGAACGCAGACACAAACTAGCAGCATCAATTGTAACATTAGGACGTGACTCATAAATAATACCAATTACTCCTAAGGCAACTGANACTTTAGAAAATCTAAGTCCGTTGGAAGGGTTATCCCAAATTTCCAATTCCTGATTTAANGGATCTGGCATTTGAGCTATTTTTTCCACATCCTGTGATAGNTGATCAATTTTTTCAGCTGTTAAGATTAATCTATTAACCATTGGCTCAGAAAGGTTGTTTGATTTTGCACGTTCTACATCCAATTGATTGGCTTGAAGGATGTCATTTTTATGGGTTAATAAAAATCCACTAATATTCATGAGAATTTTACTACGATCCATNGCAGTGAGTTTTGTCATGGCTTTCGCAGCTTGTCTTGATTGCAAGATAATTTCTTTGAAGNNGTCACTCATCGAGATGTCACCATATTGTCCTTATGTATAATCTCATCTTCTCGCACAAAACCTAAAATACCACTAAAATCCTTTGATTTTTGACCTTTTATTTGTTCCATTTCTTTAAAATCATAATTAATCATTCCACGAGCTAACTCTTTTTTATTGTAATGAATCAAGACAGTATCGCCACGATAAAACTTTCCCTCAATAGATTTAACCCCAATGGCTAATAAACTTGAATTCTTTTGTAGTGCCTTAGAGGCCCCCTCATCAATATGAATAATGGCTTTGTGAATAGGTCTATTCCAAATCCATTGTTGACGACTAGTGAGAATATTTTTGGCAGGATGAAACCAAGTTGATGATTTTGGACTTATGTTATCTAAAGGATGACTAACCAGNCCATTTGCAATAATCATAGTTGAGCCAGACTGCATACAAAGTTTAGCAGCATTCACCTTGGCTAGCATGCCGCCGGATCCAAATTCACTTAAATCTTTATCNATATATTTTTCTAAGTCATGATTAATTTCAGTGACATCCGTAATGAGCTTTGCTTGGGTAGATTTCTTNGGATTAGCTGTATAGAGACCATCGACATCTGATAGAAGAATTAAGAGCTCTGCAGATAAGGCATTNGTAATCATGGCAGAGAGTTTATCATTATCACCAAAGCGAATTTCTTCTGTTGAGGTCGTATCATTTTCATTAATGATAGGGACAACGTTCAAATCCATTAAAGAAAAAATCGTATTNCGNATATTTAAATATTTACGTCTTTCNTTTAAATCTTCAGCTGTAATTAAAATTTGTGAACTTTGTATTTTGAGTTTAGCAAATGCCTTTTGCCATTGTTGTGATAATTGAATTTGACCGATAGAGGCNGCAGCTTGNTTTTCATGCANATTGGTTAATTTCTTTTTTGAAAGAATATNTCTTCCCAAAGCGATAGCCCCAGAAGAAACAATAATAACTTTNGAGCCTTTTTTTTGAAGTTTTTGNACATCATCTACAAGTGTGGCCAGCCATTTTTTTCTCAGGGTGTGTTTTTCATTCACTAGAATATTAGAGCCCACCTTGATAACAATGACTTTGGATCTTTTTGCGAGATCAGTAAATTTTTTATTCATCTTGCAGGTATTCTAAGCATAAATTTGTTAATTGATCGAGCTGATATCCCGTAGCAGCTGATATTAAAACAACCTTTTGGTCTAGTTTTTTTTCAAATTCTTGTTGAATTTTGGCAACTTCTTCTTTTTCCATAATTTCAATTTTATTGAGAGCAATAATCTCTTTTTTATTCTCTATTTGAGCTCCATAGTTAACTAATTCTTTACGAATAATTTGATAGTTTTCAAAAGGCTTATCTTCTGTTGTATCGATGACATGTATTAAAATCTTACACCGTTCTATATGTGAGAGAAAGTCATGACCAAGCCCCTTACCATCACTTGCTTTTTCAATTAGACCTGGGATATCGGCCAGCACAAATTCTAAATCCTCTTTTTGTACCATGCCAATATGGGGATGAAGTGTAGTAAAAGCATAATCAGCAACCTTTGATTTGGCGTTGGTAACAAAATTTAAAATAGATGACTTGCCTGCATTTGGCATCCCTACAAGCCCCACATCTGCTAAAATTTTTAATTTTAATCGGACAGTAGCTGTCTGCCCTTTTTCACCTTGTTGAAATTTGCGAGGTGCTCTGTTGGTAGAACTTTTAAAGTGAGCATTTCCTTTTCCTCCTTGGCCTCCTCGAAGAAAATAGTATGTTTCATTTTCTTCCATAATTTCGTAAAGTTTAATACTCATATCTTCGTTATAAATTTCTGTACCGCATGGAATGTCTAAAATAAGATCTTTGCCACTAGACCCTGTTTTTAATTGACCCGCACCACCCATTCCATTGGGAGCATTATGATGTTGATTGAAGCGATAACGCTGTAAGGTGTTCATCCCTTTGTTGCCTCGAAAGATAACATCGCCACCTTTTCCTCCATTGCCGCCATTAGGGCCACCGTATTCAATAAATTTTTCTCGGCGAAAACTTAAGGCGCCATGACCGCCGTTGCCAGATTTAATATATATTTTTGCTTTATCAATAAATGCCATAACAGTTTATTTTGAAAAGGTTTTTAGGAAATTTAGTTAACGCAAACAAACTGTCTGTTACGAGATTTTTTGAACAGAACTTTGCCTTCGACTAAGGAGAAAAGAGTATGATCTTTTCCAATTCCCACGTTGTCGCCCGGGTAAAACTTTGTACCACGCTGACGAACAATAATATTTCCAGGAATTACGTGCTCTCCACCAAACTTTT
>NHLE01000027.1 GCA_002169365.1 Pelagibacteraceae bacterium TMED259
TAAATAGGTATTTTCAGCATCTGAAAGAGAGTTTGTTTCACGATAAAAAACATAATCGCCGCCAAAATAAAGTACTAAAGAGTCAGCAAAAAGCTCCTCACTACCAAAATATTCTTGTGCTTGTTTTCTTTTATTATTTCCATCTGGTCCAACGCAGTTTCTATTTAAGTAAGAGAAGGCATGTGAAGTTTCGTGAAGAAGCGTATCAAAAGCACGATTTGATCTAAAAGCTCTATTAGAAACCCAGACTGAAAGTCTCCAATCTGCATCCGTTTGACCATTTTGAAAAGTTCCAGCTGAATCCCAAACACCAAATGGGCACTCTCCAAGCATTTCAACTCCATAAAGATGGCATCCATTAATAAAAAGTACTTTTTCACTAGTTATATTTTTAAGCACTTCTGGAAGATCCGCGACAAAAGATTCTAACAATATCTGATTTTCACCTTCAAACCCTTCAAAATCAGTAAATATACCTACATATGGAACGGGGTCGGTAAGGCTATTGTCATTAATTGTTACAGAATCTTTTTCAGGAATTACCTCCACCGTTGTAGTGGTAATAGGAATAGTAGTTGTTGTAGTTGTAGTCGTTGTAGTTGTAGTCGTTGTAGTTGTTGTAGTTGTTGTAGTTGTAGTAGGAATAGTTGTAGTACTTGTAGTTGTAGTAGGAATAGTTGTAGTACTTGTAGTAGGAATAGTTGTAGTACTTGTAGTACCGACTGACGCTGAAATATTGACGGTTACAGGATTATTAACAATATATACGTATGAGGCACCAAGAAATATGACGATAAAAAATATTATGAACGAAATAATTTTTGATCTTTTATTCATCTAGAGTCTATCTAATTGTATCTTCTAGCTCTTCTTCGATTAAATCCTTTATCTCACCATCAGAAAGCACTTCGTCGCCATTGTAATGAATTGGCCTATTAAGCTCTGCATACTTTTTCATGAAATTTCCTAAAATTAAAATTATCGTTATATAAATTAAGAGAACAAATGCAAATCTATAAGCTAAGGCGCCACTTTCTAGAAGGGATTGTTGCAAAGCATTGAATTCACTATCAGGAGGCAAAACTAATATCCTAATAAACAACCATACGCTTATTAAGAAACTAACTACTGGCATAGCTTGATTTAACCCTTTTGAGTCACCGATAGCATCAAAAAGTTCATTTCCACCCCAAGGTACAGCTTTGAAAATTACTCCCTCTAGGCACATTAAATAGGTTAATTTACAAATTGCCATCAAAACTCCAGAAGAACTCACTTCATCAAATGATGTTGCATAAAAGAATGCATATCCAACTATTGCTAATGAAATCATAGAAAAGAATTTAGGAGATAAATCTGCTTGCTCTCTTTTGGTTACTATATGGATAGATGCAATAAACCCAAGGATAAATCCAAATGGAAGATCAATCACAATAAANAGAACTGTTGATAATATTGCAAAAAACATTGCTTGAGGGTTCCATGAAAATCTTGCCTTCTGATCNTAAATAAAANACTCAATTAATGACTCAATACCTTCNTAGAANAAAGTAACNACAAAAAGTCCAAATAATACACCTAAAAAGATTGCTAAATTTTGAGGCTCAACCGAAAAAGTAAAACCTTCTTCAACAAAAGCATATATAAGAGAAGTAATGAGTGCNATNAGNGAAATTTCCATTATTGTNTCCAATTTAGTTTTTTCNTTAAANNTNNTTTCTTTTTTAGTCCANTTAACTCTGTAATGGGAAATAATTCTATTGAACCACTCTTGAGCTAATAACACTCCATAAAAAAGAAAGATAATCATTGAAGTTATTCCAAAAGCAAAAGCATTTTTTTGTTGATCAGAGAAATCAATATCGCTGAAGATTGGAATAGTTGTAATCAACTCATTTGTAAATTCAATATTTCCATTTGTTATACTTTGAGATGAAGTAGTTTCATTTTGTGTATCAACTATTTCTGCCAAGGTTGTGGGAACTACGGGAAGTTCAGGAACCTCCTCAACTAGAAACTCATCTGACTCAAACTCTTCAATGCTTTCCTTTAAACAAAATGTATGATTACAATCATCACCAACGTATTGAGCAAAGCTTATCGTCGATATTATCAACTTAATGGTAAGTTTTGAATCTCCCAACCACTCAATTGTTCTTGAACTTGTAAGTTCATCTCCTGTAATATCATCTATAACTAANGGGTTTTGGACTAGACTTTCCGGTGGGTTGTCGAATAAAATTTCCATCCTTACATCATCAACATTATCAATATTTTTAATTGACCATGAGATTACTAAATTACTTTCATCTACGCGTTGTGCTGTAATATTGATTTCTGCATCTTCGGGAATTCCTGCATTAATAAACATTAAGCCAATTAATATCAGTATCAGTATTTTTTTATATCTCATCCAAATACCTCAACTTTTGTAAGCATTCCAACTACAACCAGTCTTTGCCTTGCTGAAAATTTTGGATGACACGTTGTTAAAGTAATCCTGTCATCTCCAAAGGGTGAGAGTAAGTAAGTTTCACTTGGGTCAACTATTTTTACCTCGCTGACAGTATATGTGTACTGATTAGTGTTAGTTTGAAAATAAATATTATCTCCTGGTGAAAGTCTATCTAGGTTTTTAAAAGGTGCTCCATATGTTGTGCGATGACCTGCAACAGCAAAATTACCACCAGTTCCCGGTAAAGCAGTCGAAAGATAGTAACCTGGTCCAAACTCTAGATTTTCTAAACTTGAACCGTAAACAACATAATGATCAACCTTGGATGGAAAAATTATTAACCTACCAACAACATCTGGTAGGAACTCGGCATCAGCATTTTCATTACTCATTGTTTTACTAACAAGGCTCAAGACCGATTCCTGAAATTCTCCTGTATCATTTAATGAAAGGTTCTGATCAAGAGAATTTGAATTCCTAGTTCTCAATTCTTCTAATGTTGTATCCTCGTATTGCTCGTATTTAACTGCGAGAAGGTTTTGTTCATCATCTAAAACAGACATAGAGAAAAATGTTTGGCTGATTGAATAAACAACAATTAAGAAGCCAATAATTAACAAACCAACGCCAACTGGAACCATTTTAGATCCACCATTAGAAGAAATACTTTTTGGAAGTGACCTCTGAGGCCTACTAGTTTTAGCTTGAAAATTTAATTGAGGAAGGCTTGAATGCTGTAAGACAGGTTTTTTAGTAAATACGATTGCAAATCTTGATGACATTAATAGATTTAACCTTTCCCTTAAAAGCTTTTCATCTACTTCAATACCTAAATACTTAGAGTTTTTACTTATATTCTCTACAGCTGCAATCATATAATCCATCTCATTAAGCAAGCCAATAACTTCAGCCGCAAATACTTCTGGTGCATTTAATACAGGATTAAATTTTTCACTTATATCGACACGAATCAATACCTCTGTTCCGATCGTATTTTCTATAACTTTCTTAAGAGTGTTAGATTTAACATATACTTCTGCAAGTTCAACCTCGTATTCATCAGACAACATATTCACTGACCGAACATTTTCTAAACTTTTTTTCTGTAAATCAAGTTCTTCAGAGTTTTCACCTTCTGATAGGTCAATGTCTTTATTTTTCTGAACAGTGATAACACCATATACCCTGTTGCTGATTTCGTTTGCAATAATAGGATTTTCTAATAAATAAAATTTTGCTTTGTCTTTACCATAGGCAAATTTTTCTTTCTCATATATATACCAATTTCCTTTTTTTTTGACTACCTTTTTTTTAATTGCTATATCAAGAAGATCTCCGTCGTAGATTTCTTCTTTTTCATCAACACTAATTTTATTAAATCCAAGTGATATGCCACTATTGCGAATAAACCTAGAACCAAAAGTCTGTTTTTTTTGGGTATCTTTTTGTTCAGATTCGTAAACTAGGTTACTATCTTTCACATCTGTTATGACATTTGGATCATTTTGTCTATTTCTTCTGACTCGAAGAACAGCAAGAACTGCAACAATATTGATAATGATTATCAATAAGTAAACAAAAAAATATGCCATTTAAAATCTATATCCCCTTCTCAGGATAAAGCCACCAGCTACCATAAGTAAAGAACCTAACATAAGTATTATTCTTCCAACATTTGAACCTGTTTCGGCAAATGGTGGTTGGGCATTATTACAACTTGCGTCGCCTGGGCATAGTGGCGGTGGTGATATATCTAATGCATCTTCGTTGTAAACCCATTCAACAAAGTCATCACCTGGTAGGAAGAATATGTCATCTCCGTTATCACCCATTTCTTCATTGTCACCAGCTCCATCAATAACATTTGTATCTGGTTCAAATAAATCTTCAAATGGGTTTTGTTTATCGGTTGGACTAATTCCATTATCTAGACAGTCAGAAGTTTTGTTTTTAACCATTGATTGTGTCTTGTCATTCTTCACATTTGTTACTTCAAACTCAACTGTAAAATACTTATCTTCGCTGATTTCAAAACTAGAGAATTGAATTGACTCTCCTGCTGGAATAGTCTCTTGTTTTTCAAATACTGTAAATTTATCTACCCATACTCTTTGTATAACATCAGCATCAACATTTGATCTTGTATTGTCTACGGTGATACCAAACATAGCACCACCATCTTCACTACAAATTCGGTTAGTAGAGATTAAGGGTTCAAAAATAAATTTATTTTCAATGATTGTAGTGGGAGGAGTTGTACAACTAAGTGTAAGTGCAGTCGATGTCTCCCAGTTACCATCAACAGATATAGTTGCTGTATCGCTTGTTGCATCAATTATTCTCCATTGGATATTTTGCCCCTCAGAAATTTGAAGAGTCTTTGTTGTATTGCTACCAGCAGAAATAATTAATGTCTCATATCTAGCAAATGTTCCATTATCTATTTTGTATTCAAGTAAATAAGACTTCTGTGAGCTGGAAAGATTAGTTACTTTGATAGTTGATAAGGCTTTATTATTCTCACAAGTTCCAAGAGTATGGATTATTTGTTGGTTTGTAGAAATGTCACAATTAACTGGTGCCGTATCAGTTAAAGTTTTGTAATCATTATCAGTTAAATTAGTAGGCTTGTATCTCCATCTTATTTGCGTACCTTTTGTAACATTTATTAAATCACTAAGGTGTGTTGTATTCGCTGGAATTAATACAGTCTTTTCATTAGTCCAACTAGTCCCATCAAAAGAGTAAGAGTAAGTAACAGTTTGGTTTGTTGTTGTTGGGTTAGAAATTTTTACTTGAGCAAATGGTTGGTCTTCGCTACAAATAAATGTGTTTATAGCAGTTAATGGGTTACCTNGGGTTTCACAATTGGTAACCTTATAAACNAATCCACTATTACTCCAGTTTGTTGTACCAAACGGAGCATATTGAAATTCAACATATGGATCAACTAGGGTATATTCAACATTTGTAGAATTTCCTGCAGAAACTGCTTTTGTAGTTAAAGTCTTCCAATTATCAGTTTGTAAATATCTGTATTGAACAGTAACACTTCCATCAACTGATGATGTATTGTTTAATGTCAAAGTAACTTTTGTGTTGTTTACTTGATTATTATTTAAAGTTGATGCATCAGCACAAATGGTCTGTGTCTGTAGGCTAAAAACTGGAGTACACTGATTGGTCTTTGCCAGTGATGGAACAAGAGAGTCATTACTAAAATCAGTGTCCGTTGAAGCAACATACTGCCATCTTATAGTCTCTCCCTGCTGAATTGGCCATTGAAATTCGTAATTCTGTCCACCTGCAATAGGGGTTTCAGGGAATTTTGTATCCCAGTTACCATTATTGATTTGAATCTGAACTTTGTAATACTGGGTAGTCGAGCCATTATTTGTAATTGTTAATTTAGAGTATTGTTCTCCATCAACACAAGTACCTAATGTATGTACGTGCGATGAAGATTGGAAACATTGAGCTAAATATCCTGGATGGGTATCGTTTGTCCAATCTCCAGCAAAATCATTAGATGCAAGTGATGCTCTAAATCTCCAATCAACATAGCCACCACTAGGTAATGCAGGTGCGTTAAATCCTTTTGAAAAGCCTGCAGCAATACTTTCAACACTTAATGTTGTATATGATGACCAGATATTATTTGTTTGTGATGATTTTGTTCTGTACTGTACCTCTAAATATACCGTATTGTTTGTTGATGATGGGTTATTAATAGTAAGTGTTCCCACTCTCTGTCCGTCAGCACATGCATCAAAAGCATGGGAGTAAGTAATTTGAGTAGTTACTAATGAATCACAATCAATTGCGGGTTTATCATCAGTTAATACTTCACTTGCGCTAGAAATTGCATCAGAGGTACTTGCATATTTGTACTTCCACTTAACTACAGATCCGTTTGTAATATTATTTTGCGTAAATACTTTTGGTGATGTTGTTATAACTTTCTGACTAGTTGCGTGGTCATTCCAATTAGCACCACCGTCATAACTAATCCATACATCAACATAAACATCTACAAAACCATCATTTGTCAATGTCAATGTTGATGATGCCTTTCTGTCAACACATGAACCAATGGAAACGTTATGTGAGACACTTCCATCACAAAGCACTGACAGTGGTCCATTAGGTGTTCCAGAAGTAAATGATTTATTAGCAAAAGCATCTGTGCTCAGCGAATCTTTGAATCTCCATTGAATTGTTGATCCTGAACCAACTTCAACAGAGATAGATTGTTCATTACTATTTGTATGTAAGGCTGTGTAATAATTTGCTGTCTGTCCTGATTTAGGATTTGTCCAAGCTCCCCCGTCTATTGAGTACTCAACTAAGAAATATACTGGAGCACCAGTACTTGGTTTATTTAAGTAATAAAATACAGAATCTCTTTTACCATTTTGACATGCATCTAGTGCAACTCTCCACTCAATATCACCGGAACAGTTAACAGGTCCTTTTGTCTCACTAACAATGTAATCAATTCCTGTAAAAGCTGATGTGGTATTAGTATTTGAAATCTTGTACCTGATAGTAAAGTACTCACCCTCTGATAAGTATTTAGTTTGGGTGTTGGTGTTAGAAGCGACTAATCCAAAATTATTAGTTAATGAAACCCAGTTACTTGGGCTTTGCTCAAGAGAGTATTCAATTAAATAAAACTTATCTGATGAACTGTTATTAACAGTTGTCACAGTTGCGGTTTTTGTTCCGTTAGAGTTACATGTTGTTGGGATAGTTATAGCGACGTCATCACCTGATAAACATGTAATCGTCATTGTGCTTGACTCCGAATAATCAGTGGAGTACGTTACATTATCTTTAGAAGTCTTATATCTCCATTTGATTGTGTTACCGTTAGAAAGGTTTGTTTTCTCAATTGTTGCTTGACTATTTGGTCCAACAATAATTGTTCCTGCTGATGTATATGAGCCTCCGTTGACACTCACTTCAACTTGGAAGTAAACATCCGANGTTGCAGCNGCACCATTTTTGGCATAGAAATATGCATCTTTACTGCCATCTCTACATGAACCTTGTGCAATCTCAAAGCCTGGGTCGATAATACTACAATTAACTGTCGCACTCTGTACAGGTGATTCTGGAGTAGCTACAGCTATAAGATTTAAATCATTTGATACAGAATATCTCCACTCAATATATTTTCCTGATGGCACAGATTTTGTAAATGCCGTAGATGTCGTATTAGCATTTAATAAGAAATCGTCATCAACAGTTGTATAGACACTCTCGCCTTGAATTTTATATTGAATTTTATAATAAAGATTTGTGCCCGTATTGTTCTGTATAACATAGCTTGATAGCGCCTCACCATTAGTATCGCACTCACCTATTGCTACTGACTCAATAGTGTCGAATGTACAATCTGATACTGGGCTTTCTTGTAACTCAATATATGTCACTCCTGATGGTGTAGCGACTTGTGTGTGTGGATAATACTTCCATCTAATTGTCTGACCACTAGGTACAGAAATTGTTTTTTGTTCTGTATTTCCAGGCTGTACTTCTTCAACTATAGTTGTCCAGTTTGAACCACCATCTAGGGTGTATTGAATATGAAACCAGGCATTTGCATTAGAAGAAACTGGGTTCGTAAAACTGAATGTAGATACCTGTGCTCCGCTGACACAGTTGCCTAAACTTGTCTCTGCAGTACCTGCAACAACTGGACAGTCAACAAGATCTGACTGAACTATTGATGCAACAGTAGCATAGGCGGCTGTGTAGTTATTACTAATGTTGGTAGCAGTAACTCTCCAATAAACTCGTTGTGAATGTTGAACATCTACACTTACTTCTTGGAAACCAGTTGGGGCAACTTCTACATTCCCCTGTACAACTGTGAAGTTGACATTATCAAAAGATCTCTCAACTTTAAAATACAAAGTTGCAAATGTTTCATTATTTGTAAGCCTTACAGTCGAAGCCTTTACGCCTGCATTACATGTACCTAGTGTCTGAGTAACAGTAAAGTCTTTTACACAGTTAACAAATGATGCGGTTTGGTCATATGTCCAGCTTCCGGAAAAAGTAGAAGTATAAGACCACTCATAGCGCCAAATTATTTTCTGCCCTTCGGAGACATTTATAGTGTCACCTGTTACATAGGCTGCACCGTTAGCTGGTAGAAGATCTCCCATTAAAGTTGTGTTTGCCCAATTTCCAGCTGCTAAATCTTCACTAGTTGTTGTGTTGATAATTTTGTATTGGACATTTACATATGCAGCAGATGTAGATGATGTAGTGTTAACAACAGTCATATTTGGTTGTTGCACGTTGTTTGTTGTACAAACAGGAGTATTAGGTGTAAATGAAACTGTGTTAAATGGACAATCAACAGTAAGTGTATCTGAGTATTTTAATTCTGCAGTATTTAGTGTTGATGTGCTTTTACTAATTCTATATCTCACTTGAATAGTTGCTGAGTGAGGAACGGTAACATCTAACTGTAACTGAGCATCATTACCACCTGTTACAGTTTCCTGTGCCCTATACACTATCCAATCACTGTCAGTACTTCTCTTATACTCAATCTTAAAATATGTTGTATCTGTTGAATTCACGTCCAAAGTTACTGTTGGTGTAGCAGAACCATTTCCACAAGAACCTAGGGTAAGATCTACAACACCACCGGAACAACCACAGTCAACAGTCTCACTTGCATCTACAGCTTCCCAGTCTTGGCCAACAAAGTCACCACCATTTGTTGTG
>NHLE01000028.1 GCA_002169365.1 Pelagibacteraceae bacterium TMED259
TATTTTTTCATTTTTCTAATTTTATTTTAGATTATTTTGAAAAAAAAAATAAAAAGGTTTATGCATTAGAAAACTCTATAAGAGTTATTATTTTTATTGCTCCAGCTTTTATAGTTTTATTTATATTTATTATCTATCCAGTATTTGAAACAATCAGATTAAGTTTTTTTGATAAATATGGTAGAGAGTTTGTTGGTTGGTATAATTATGCTTGGGCTATAAAAGACCCAGATTTTAGAAGAAGTATTTTTAATAACCTTGGATGGTTATTAATTGTTCCAACACTAAGTACTTTCTTTGGATTGGTTATTGCAAATTTAGCAGATCGTATCTGGTGGGGCACGATTGCTAAGTCAATTATTTTTATGCCTATGGCTATATCGTTTGTAGGTGCTGGGGTTATTTGGAAGTTTATATATGATTATCGAGGACCAGGAGATGATCAAATCGGTTTATTAAATGCCATTACTGTTGCTTTAGGATTTGAACCACAGGCTTGGCTTACAATCTCCATTTGGAATAATTTATTTTTGATGGCTATTATGATTTGGATTCAAACAGGATTGGCACTGGTAATATTTAGTGCTGCTCTTCGCAGTATTCCTAATGAGACTCTTGATGCTGCCAGAATTGACGGGGCTAGTGAACTAAAAATATTTTGGTCGATTATCATACCCTATCTTCAACAAACAATATTGGTGATTTGGACTATAATTACAATCTTAGTCTTGAAAGTTTTTGATATTATTTATGCGATGACAAACGGCCAATGGCAAACTGAGGTGCTGGCAAACTTAATGTATGATTGGATGTTTAGAGGTGGTGGAGACTCTGGCAGAGGAAGTGTTTTAGCATTTTGCATAATGATAGGAGTCATTCCAATTTTAGCTTGGAATTTATATCAACATCGAAAAGACCAACAACTATGAGAAAAAAGCTATCATTTACATCTATTTTTTCTCAAATTCTTCTTCTTTTATTTGTCGTTGCTTGGATTGCACCAACTTTTGGGTTATTTATCAGCTCTCTTCGAGATAAGGATGTACTGGCCATTAGTGGTTGGTGGACATCCTTTGTCACTACCGAAGTTAATGAGATATATAGAAGTAAAGGCATGGAAGTGCAGTTTGAAAAAGATGGTTATTACTTCATTGAAGATAATCTTTTTGGAGATAAAAAGCCTAAAGAAATTTCAAGTTTTGGTATTACCTCCAAAGATATCAATGGATATGAGATAGGGAATACTGCAACTTTCAAAGACGGCAGTGAAATTACTTTATCAAAAAATGGTGACTATTCATGGAAATCTAAAGAGGCATTTTCAAAGAAAAAGGGTAAAAGAATTTTTATAACAGCATTAAGTCCTCCATCATTCACATTTGAGAATTATAAAGAGGTATTATTTAAGGAAGGCCTAGGACAGGCATTTATTAATACGTTCGCAGTTGCTATTCCTTCAACTTTAATTCCTTTAATAATATGCTCATTTTTTGCTTACTCGTTAACATGGATGAAATTTTTTGGAAGAGATTTATTATTAGCAATAGTAATTGCCTCCTTAGTGGTTCCTCTTCAAATGTCTCTTATACCAGTATTATCCTTATATAATGATTTCGGAGCTTTGTTTGGGGTATCAGCAAAATCATATCCAGGAATATGGATGGCTCATACAGGCTTTGGGCTAGCCTCTACTACTTTTTTATTATGGAATTTTTTAAAATCTTTACCAAATGAGATGATGGAAGCAGCGCGTGTGGATGGTGCCACACACTATGACACATTTATTAAAATTGTGGTTCCTTTATCGATACCTGCTTTTGCATCAATTTTTATTTTACAATTTTTATGGGTTTGGAATGATCTACTTGTAGGCTTAGTNTTTTTAGATAAAAACCCTAGTGAAATTATTNTGACTGCGAAANTAAAAGAGCTCCTTGGNTCAAGAGGAGAAAATTGGGAAATTTTAACNACAGGTGCTTTTATTTCGATGAGNGTNCCATTGTTGATCTTTTTTTCATTACAAAGATATTTTATNAGAGGGNTAGTNGCTGGNTCANTAAAAGGTTAATTNAAGGAGGAAAAATATGAATTATAAAATNGTNATCATTGGTGCAGGTAGCACAAACTTTGGTTTGGGAATTGTAAGTGATTTCTTTAAATCTAAAATATTAAAGGGAGCAACTATTGTTCTCCATGATATNAATTCTGAGACTNTAAAAAATACTCTTNAAATAGCNCTTTCTTATAAGGAAAAANTAGGAGTNGATTNTAANATTGAAGCCACTACCTCTAGAACAGAGGCTCTTAAAGATGCAAATTTCTGCCTAATATCAATCGAAGTTGGAAGAAGATTTGACTTATGGGACCAAGATTGGAAAACNCCATTNCAATATGGNNTCAANCAAGTTTANGGAGAAAATGGNGGTCCTGGAGGATTNTTTCANGCNATGCGCCAAATTCCAGCAATTATAAAAATATGTGAAGATATTGAAAAAATTTGCCCAGATGCATATATCTTTAGTTATTCAAATCCGATGCAGCGCATATGCCATGCCCTTACAACGCGCTTTCCTGATTTAAAAATAGTTGGTTTATGTCATGAAATTGCCTCAATGGAACGTCAACTTCCCTCATTGCTTGAAACAACCATAGATAACATTGACTATGAGGCAGGAGGATTAAATCATTTAAGTATTTTACTAAATGCTAAGTTCAAAGATTCTGGAGAGGATGGCTATCCTTTAATAAAAGAAAAATTTGATGGTTATTATTCTTCTCTAGTAAATGACCATGAAGGTTTCTATTCCAAAGCTGGAGCAGAAAGGGGAGTTTTTTTTGAAATTTATAAACAGTACGGGTATCTTCCAATAACTACTGATAGTCATTTAGGAGAGTACCTTTCTTGGGCTTATAGTGTTGCAGACCATGATGGGATATTAGACTTTTACGAAAATTATAAAAAAAGATGTTTGAATTATTANAGNAATGANAGTTATGATCAATTTTTTGATGAAATCAAAACTNAACCACACGAACGAATTATNCCAATAATTGAAAATATCGTTACTGATNCAAATGCTNTTGAGCATGCTGTNAATATACCTAATCAAGNCTTCATTGAATGTCTTCCNAAAGACATAGTTGTTGAAGTTCCGAGTATTGTNAATAAANATGGAATTAAAGGNAAAAAACTTGAAAATTATCCTAAATCATTTGGGGCNTTATTAAACTCTCAAGTAGGAGCNATTCAAATGACTACAGAAGCTGTTCTTAAAGAATCAAAACAAGATGCTTATTTTGCCCTCTTATCAGATCCTGTAGTAGATAATGCAAAAGCAGCTGCATCTTTGCTTGATACAATGCTAGAATTCCAAAAAGAATATTTAGGATACTTAAAATAATATGACATTGTTAAAGATATTCGTTGAGTAATCTTTCTATACTTCAAGATTTTCCCAAGGGTTTTATCTTTGGTGCAGCAACTTCAGCATATCAAATTGAAGGAAACAACTTTGGAGGTTGTGGTAAGTCGATTTGGGATGAATTTGCAAAAAAAAAACTNAATGGGGTCGATGGCAGTCATGCTTGTAATCACATTCANCTCTTTAAAGAGGATATAAAACTCATAAGAAATGCAGGTTTTAAAGCTTATCGGTTTTCATTTTCTTGGCCAAGACTATTTCCTAATGACGATAATACTATTAATTCAGAGGGGTTAGATTTTTATAAAAGACTTCTTGATGAAATTCTTCATTCTAACTTGGAACCCTTCCCTACCCTCTACCATTGGGATCTTCCAGTGCGTTTTAATCAAATNGGGGGATGGGAGAGTGANGAAACATGTAAACGTTTCGCTGATTACTCATACACTGTCTCTGAAAAACTGGGTGATAAATTTCAAAAAATTGCCACTATCAATGAACCTTGGTGTGTNTCTTGGTTAAGTCATTATCTAGGAGAACACGCTCCAGGTAAAAAAAGTTTATCATCAGCCACTTTGACGATGCATAATATTTTATTAGCCCATGGGCTTTCAGTACAAGCACTACGATCAAATAGGAATTATCAAGTGGGAATTGTTTTAAACAATGAATACCCTGAACCCTATAGTCAAGATATTAAGGATGTTCAAGCAGCCAAATTATTTGACTCTATTTATAACCGGTGGTTTGCAGATGGTATATTTAAAGGTTCATATCCTAAGCAGGCTATGGGGTTACTATCATCTCACCTCCCCATAAATTATGAAGCTGATTTAAAAACTATTTCTCAAAGCTTAGATTGGATAGGAATTAACTATTATACTCGATCAGTTATAAAATATCGTAACTCTAATGATGGTGTAAACTATCAATGTATTAGGGGTAATCTCAAAAAGACTGATATGGATTGGGAATTTTTTCCTGAAGGGTTAGGTTATTTTTTAAGGAGAATCAAATATGAGTACGATAGTAAAATTCCAATTTATGTTACTGAAAATGGAATGGCCAATAGAGATCAGATTAACATAAAAAATGAGATTTTAGATGAGGATCGTATTGAGTATTTTCAACTTCATTTAGATGAACTTTCAAAATGCCTAAAAGAAAAGATTTCTTTAAAAGGTTATTTTGCCTGGTCCCTGTTGGATAACTATGAATGGTCATTTGGCTATGAAAAAAGATTTGGATTGGTTCATATCAATTATGAAAACTTCAAGAGAACCCCTAAAAGCTCTTACTACCAATTTAAAAAATATTTAAATTAAAAGGTCTAATTTAATATTAAAGAGTGTTTAAAAAAAATGTAATTAAGTCTCACAGGGTAAGCTTGAGAATAGATTAAAAAACCAAGCAGGCATACTTTAACTTAAATCTATACAAATAAAGTTACTATTTTGTAAGTTAATTAAACACCTTTTCGTTGCTTGTCTTTTCCACCTTTAAAATCAGCTAAAGCTTCTTGGTTCTCTTTAGTAATTGGATCTTGTAAAGTTGGTGACTCCCAAAATGCACTTCCCTCAAGCCATTCATAACCATGCGTTTTTATAACGATCACATAAGTTTTATCAGAGTCTTTTGCGCGCTTATATGCAGCTTCTAATTCTGATGTTGAATTTACTGTTTCTGCATTAGCCCCCAAGCTACGAGCATGATTTTCAAAATCTACAAATTGTAAATTTTTTGCTCTAGCTGATCTTAAATTACANATATACTCCTTGCCACCTTTGGCTAATTGAAGACGATTGATGACCATGTGTCCNCCGTTATCACATAAAACAATTATAAGTTTTTGATCATAAAGAACCGAGCTGTAAATATCACTATTACTGAGTAAGTAAGACCCATCTCCCAAAAACACAACTACGTCTTGATCAGGCTTTGCCATTTTAATTCCTAAAGCNCCAGATATTTCATATCCCATGCAGCTAAAACCCCATTCGGTCTCAAAAGTATTAATTTGTTTAGNTTTCCACNCTTGAACTACTTCNCCCACCAAGCCTCCAGCAGCTGTTACAACGATATCACTAGGGTCAGCATTACGGTAAACAGCACCCACGGCATGAGCATAAGAAGGCTCTTTTTGATTAGTTGGTCCACTTTGTTTTTGAACATGTGCCTCCCACTCTGAGCGCTCTTTTANTGCTCGTTGATACCAAGCGTCAGGAGCTTTCCAATCGCCTAAAGCCTCTGATAATTGTTGTAAGCCAATTTTTGCATCACTTATGATTGGTGTCGCTAAATGTTTTACAGTGTCAAAACGAGCAGTATTTAGAGAAACTAATTGGAAATTTTCACTTTCAAAATTAGCCCAAGAACCAGTAGTAAAATCTGCTAGTTTGGTGCCAATCGCCAAGGCCAGATCAGTATCTTTGGAAAGATTATTTGCAGATCTCTCTCCTAGCCCTCCGATGCCCCCTATGTAATGGGAGTCGTCTTTTGTCATACATCCAATACCCATGGCTGTTGCTGTAACAGGAATGTTATGCTTTTTCGCAAAGTGAGAGAGTTCCTCTTCGGCTTCAGAATATAAAACGCCCCCTCCAGAAATGATAATAGGTTGAACAGAATTTTTTAATTGTTCAGCTGCTTTTGTAATTTGATTAGGATCAGGGTGCACTCTTCTAATTTCATGGATCCTCTCCTCAAAGAAAGCTTCAGGATAGTCAAATGACTCTCCTTGAACATCTTGAGAAATAGCTATTGTTGCAGGACCACAATCAGCTGGATCTAACATGATTTGNNTAGCCTGAGGTAGAGAATTTAATATTTGTTCAGGTCTTGTAATACGATCAAAATATCGAGATACAGGTTTAAATGCATCATTTTGATTTTCAACCGGTGAATTAAAATTTTCTACTTGTTGTAAAACAGGATCTGGGAATCTACTTGCAAATACATCGCCTGGTAATAACAATAATGGAAGTCTATTACTTAATGCTACCCCGGCTGCTGTCACCATGTTCATTGCACCTGGNCCAGAGGAAGAAGTAGCAATAAAAATTTGCTTTCTGCGCATTGCTCGTGCATAGCCCACACCTGAAAGGGCCATACTTTGTTCATGGTGTCCACGATAACCAGGAAGGTCAGATTGAAATTCTTCCATTGCCTGACCAAGACACGCAACATTTCCATGCCCGTAGATAGCAAAGGCACCAGGGAATAAAGGAGCTTTTTTCCCCTCAATAATAGTTTTTTGAGCGATTAAATATTTAAAAAGTGCGTGAGCACAAGAAAGTCTTACAGTCTTCATTATTCCTCCAAGTTAGTACCTTTAAATAAGGTATATTACACATTCAAAGGAGAAATAGAATGAAAATTCCTTTGAAATTAATGTTTTTTTTACATAGTTTGACTTCATTATGAAAATTGGAATTGTTGGACCTATACATGAAAAAGGAATGAAAATTCTTCAAAATGAAAAATTTGATATAGTTGAAGTCAATGACATAGAGTCATCAAACCTACAAAAAGAACTTCAAGATGTTGATGGGATAGTCCTACGTACAGCACATTTATCTAACGATGTTTTGAAAAATTGCCCTAATCTAAAAATTGTTTCGCGTCATGGCGTGGGGTACGACAATGTTGATATCAATTTTTTAAGTCAAAGAAAAATAGCTCTAGCAGTCACCGGTACCGCTAATGCTATTAGTGTTGCTGAACATGTTATGGCTTTTTTTTTACATCTAAGTAAAAATATTAATCTTTCAGATAGCCTAACACGCAAAGGACAATTTGAAGAAAAAAGCAGATTACCAGATTTTTATGAACTTTATCAAAAAAATGTTTTGATCTTTGGTTTTGGAAGAATAGGGCAAGCTGTTGCAAAAAGATGTCATGGATTTGAAATGAATGTTTATGTTTTTGATCCGTTTGTAGAAGAAAAATTCATTAGCTCTATGGGATGTCAGCAAATTTCAAAAGATGAAGGTTTGAAAATTTCAGACTATATTAGCATGCATTTACCATTGAATGAAAAAACAAAGAACTTCATCGGCATTAATGAATTTCAAATTATGAAACCAAATTGTATTTTAGTCAACACAGCTAGAGGTGGCGTCGTTGATGAACAGAGTCTTTATGAGGCTCTAGAAAAAAAACAAATCGCTGGTGCTGGATTGGATGTTTTTGAGCAAGAACCACCTCAAAACAATCACCCTTTATTTTCATTANCTAATGCGCTNCTTACACCACATAATGCAGCATTGACTTTAGAGTGTCGAATAAGAATGGCNGTAGAGTCTTGTGAAAACATCACCTTTTTTCTCAAAAACAAAGAAGCTCTTAATAGCGCTAATATAATTAATCAAAACTTAATTTCTTAGTNCTTAATATTGGTAACCCAATATGAATGAGGACAGTTTTTTAATATATTTTCTTTGATTTCGTCATTTTTTGCAGAGNGCAACAATAATACAACACATCCTCCAAAACCTGCCCCTGTTAGTCTGGCACCTAGTGCCCCCGCTCTTCTTGATACATTCACAACATGATTAAGCTCAGGACTTGAAATTTCATAATCATCATCCATTGATTGATGACTCTCATTCATTAAATTTCCAAATTCTAATGCATTATCTTCTTTAAGATACTGAGTGGCTTTTTGAACTCTTTCATTTTCTGTAATNANGTGTCTTGCTCGTTTTTGAATNNTANCATNTTTAATTAATTCTAAATTATCTTTTGTAGCATTTCNAAGAGAGGAAACATTNAATATCTCAGATGCTAATTCCGTTTCTTTTTTTCTCTCATTATATTTNCCNTCNGANAGTTTACGCGTACTCCCTGAATGAATTACCATAAAAGTNTNATCNGAAAATATTGGAATGGTTTCAGTNNTAAGATTTTNACAATCTANNTATAAAGCTTGTCCAAATTCAGCACANGCTGATGCCATTTGNTCCATAATNCCACATTGAGTNCCNATATACTGNTGTTCAATGAGTTGTCCTATTTNAGCAATTTTACTAGGTTTNAAATCTAGNCTTGTTAAATGACAAATTGCTCTTAAGAGNGCAATTTCGAATGCAGCTGAGGACGATAATCCAGACCCTGCAGGAACGCTGGAGGTTACAGCTAGATCAAGACCATTTATTGTACATCCTTCATTTTGTATGTAATAAGATGCTCCTCGCACAAAGTCTAACCAACTTCCATCAGTGCTAGACTCCATATCCACACTATTTTCGCCAAATTCACTCGATATTCCCTTGATTTTAGAGTCATTTCGAAGGCTTATGCTAACTTCAATATTCTGTTCAATCAAAGTTGGTAGCACAAAACCATTATTATAATCAGTGTGTTCGCCAATTAGATTAACACGCCCGTGAGCCTTTGCTGATGATGTAGGAGGATATTGAAAATGACTCTTAAATAAAGTTTGACTATTCATCAGGCTGTTCTTCGCCTCGTAGAATTCGAGCAGACCGCTCTGGAGGAAGGTCCACTAAATAAAAACCTGTAATTTGTTCAACTCCTGCTAAAAATTTTAATTTAGTTTTTGATCTTCGGATGGGCTGAAAACAAATATGGAGATGATGTGTTTCTTCATAGCCCTTTGGAGAAATTTGCCAAGCAAGAGTGTACGGCATCGGACTATCAAATAAGCTATCTAATTTTTTAGATGCATCAAGCATAAGCTCAGCTATATCTTTTTGTTCCTCATCAGATAAGTCAAATAGATTTGATACTCGTCGGCTAGGCATTATCCAGATTTCAAAAGGATATCTTGCCCATCTAGGAACAAAGGAGATTCCATTGTTATTTTTTTTTAAAATAAGATCTTCGGGAATTTTAGATATATATTTTTCAAGAGGGTTAGATTGTTGCGTCTGAGATTGTTTTTTAATTGCCTCAGGAATATGTCCAAAGCTATAAATCTGACCATGAGGGTGATCTAATGTAACACCAATTTCTTTTCCTTTGTTCTCGAAAGGAAGTACGTATTTTATTTCTGGCTTATTAAATAATTCTTTAGTTCGGTAAGATAGAGCCTGAATTATGAGATTAATTCTTTCAAGAGAGAGTTGAGAGAATTGATCTAGATGATTAGAGCTGTATGATACAACATCACAAGTTCCAGTTGCATGATTGGTATCTATTTCTATAGAAGGAGGTTCTGAGGCTTGAAGTTGAAGAGAGCTAAATCGATTAGTGAATATAGCAACCTCATACTTATCTACAGGGATATCACTTTGTTTTTTTTCATCTTGCATTGGACAAAGGGGGCACTCTAAGGCGTCAGGTAGAAAAGTTCTATTTTGCCTTGCTGTCGAATAACCAACCCATTCTGATCTGGTGGGGTGAAATCTAAAGTGAGTTGAATTACCTGAAACAGGTGGCAGCCCATCAAAAACACTATAATTCAATTCATTTTGGCTAAATAACAAAAGCTCTTT
>NHLE01000029.1 GCA_002169365.1 Pelagibacteraceae bacterium TMED259
ATTAAATACATCAAGGTATTTGATTATTCATTTAGGAATGAGTGGACGTTTAAAGTTTCATACAAAAGATAAGTTTAAAAAAGAAAAACATGATCACGTTTTTTTAGAATTTCAAAAATTTTATATTGTCTTCAATGANCCAAGAAGATTTGGAATGTTTTTTTTCTTAAAGAATTTAGAAGAAGTAAATATTTTTTTTGATAAATATGGTTTTGATCTCTTAACGAGCTCAATTGACNTCNGCCATATTTTTAAAATTTTTCAAAAAAAAAGTGTTTCCTTAAAGCAGGTTTTATTGGATCAAAGAGTTTTTGTTGGTATTGGTAATATATATGCCAATGAGGCATTATTTCATTGTCGCCTCGACCCTCAGAGACTTACGAATACCCTTACCAAAAAACAAGTAGAAAAATTAATACAATCTTGCCGTCATGTTTTGGAGCTTTCTTTAAAAAATGGAGGGTCTTCTATCAATGATTATAAGTCTCCAGATGGTACCTTGGGTAGTTTTCAAAATATGTTTGAGGTTTACCAAAGGAAAAAGGTTATATNGAAAAATCGAACATTTTTAGTAAAAAAAATAATTCAAAATGGGCGCTCAACCTTTTTTTCACCCACTTTACAAAAATAAAAAAATCTATATAAGTTATTAACGCAATTAGAAGAATAACCTGTTAATAAAAAAATACGATGCCACAACATAAATCTGCAAAAAAAAGATTAAGACAAACTGAGAAAAAAACTGCTGTCAATAAAAGCGTTAAATCTAATGTTGCAACCCAATTAAAAGCGATTGATAAGCTTATCAAAGATAAAAAAGTAGATGAATCAATGGCAAAATTAAAGCAAGTTATGTCAGTGTTGCATAAATCTACACAAAGAAAGATTATGCATCTTAATAAAGCCTCNAGAACTATTTCTAAGCTTCAAAAAGACATTTCTGCAATTTCGAAATAATAATTTTTTTCAAGAAATTTATTTTATAAAAAGTTAGTTTTTTTTATTCTTCATTTCATCTTTTCATGTTTTAATACGTCCACTTAAAGGGAGAGGGTTTAATAAAGTGAAAGAAGATATTGATCAAGATGTGAATATTTCTTGGAATAAAATTGCATCTGAATTAAAAAAGTCCCTCGACAAAGATACCTTTCAAAATTGGATAAAGCCTATCAACTTTGAGACCCAATTAGACAACTCTCTTACTCTTTCAGTTCCTACCAGATTTTTACGGGACTGGATTATCAAAAATTATGCATCNGTAATTAAGCGTGCCTATCTAGACCAAGGCGTCACTGTTGATAANCTCTCTATTATTGTCAAAGAAAATAATAATCGCATTATCCCTGGCACAGAAGTTGTCTATCAAGACAATGAAGATGATGAAGATACATATTACGATGACATTTCTGCACCTTTAGATCCNCAATTTACATTTGATAACTTTATTGTAGGTAAGCCTAATGAGTTAGCTTATGCTGCAGCACAACGCGTAGCTCAATCAGAAGTAGTTAGCTTCAATCCTTTGTTTCTTTATGGGGGTGTTGGATTAGGTAAGACACACTTAATGCATGCTGTTGCATGGAGTATTAAAAAAAGAAGTCCTAAAAAAAATGTTGTTTATTTAACAGCTGAGAAATTTATGTATCAGTTTATTAAGGCTCTTCGTTTTAAAAATATTATGAGTTTTAAAGAACAATTTAGGTCTGTTGATGTTTTAATGATCGATGATGTTCAATTTATTATTGGTAAGGATAATACGCAGGAAGAATTTTTTCATACTTTTAACACACTTGTTGATAAGAAAAGACAAATTATTATTTCAGCAGATAAATCACCTGCTGATTTAGAGGGGTTAGAAGATCGTTTAAAATCTCGATTGGGTTGGGGNCTAGTAGCTGATATCCACCCTTTAACTTATGAATTGCGCCTTGGTATTCTGCAAGCTAAGGCAGAACAAAAATCAATGACNCTAACATCTGATGTTTTAGAATTTCTTGCTGATAAAATTACTAATAATGTTCGAGAGATGGAAGGTGCTTTAAATCGACTAGCTGTTCATGCTTCGTTACAAGACTCAGAAGTAACTGTTGATTTAGTTAAGGATGTTTTAAAAGACTTACTACGCACTAANTCTCGAAAAATTACAATTGATGAAATTCAAAAGAAGGTTGTTGAACACTATAATATTAAACTTTCAGACATGCATTCTCCTCGTAGATCTCGATCTGTTGCTCGACCCCGTCAAGTAGCGATGTATCTTGCTAAATCTATTACAACAAGATCTTTGCCTGAAATTGGCAGAAAATTTGGTGGCAGAGACCATACTACTGTGATTCATGCAATTAAAACNATTGAAGAAATCATGGTTAATGACCCAAGTCTTGCAGAAGATATTGAACTTTTGACCAGAATATTGCAAACTTCCTAGATGGATTTTAGAGTAAGTCGTGAAGCCTTTTTAAGGGTTCTCACCCATGTTAGTTCTATTGTGGATAGCCGATCAACTATTCCNATTCTATCTAATATCTATATCAAATGTGAAAACAATCAGATTGAAATNAGATCAACTGATATGGACATCTCTATAAGAGAGTTTGTCTCTGCTGACTCAACAAAAAATGGNGAGGCTACNGTTAACTCAAGAATTTTGACTGATATTATTCGAAAGACTAAAAAAAANTCTATTGTTAAATGCAAATTAGAAGGTAATCGTCTNATCATTAACTCTGATAATTCTGTTTTCGAATTAAATGCNTTATCCGCTGATGAATTTCCTAAATTTGTNCCNCTTGANCCTACGAATGCATTTGATTTAACTATCCCACAAATTAAAAGATTATTTAACAAAACTAAATTTGCCATCTCGGCTGAGGAGACAAGATATTATCTCAACGGAATCTACTTTCATACTTTTGTGAATGGTCAAAAAACTACATTGCGATGTGTAGCAACNGATGGTCATCGTTTAGCAAAAACAGAGCTNGATTTAGGTAACACGGTTAACATACCNGGTATTATTTTACCAAGAAAATTTATTTTACAATTAGATCGGATTTTGGGTGATTTTGAAGGAAAAGTAAAAATTATTTGCTCTGACACCCAAGTCAGCTTAGAGGCTGATAATTTTATTATTATTAGCAAGTTAATTGATGGTACATTTCCTGATTACGAAAAAGTTATTCCTGTTTCCAATGATAAATTATTACAAGTAGAGGCCGATCCCTTTTTTAATGCTATTGANCGTGTTTCAACAGTTAATCAAGACAAAGCACCAACTGTTAAATTACAATTTGAAAACAATAATATTAAAATCATGGCGACAAGCACTGATAGTAATAAGGGAGATGAAGAAGTTGCTGCCAGTTATGCTGCAGAATCCCTAGAGATACTTTTTAATTCAAAATATATTCTTGATTTACAAGACGTTATCGAGGGCGATACAATAATGTTAGAATTATTAAATCAATCCTCTCCGGTTATTGTTAAGGATCCGAAAGATACAACTAGTTTGTATATTTTGATGCCAATGAGAATATAAGTGTCCCCACCTCTTCAGGGTATTCACTTATTTAATTACCGCAATTTCATTCAACGACAAGAAAGTTTTCAACATTATCATACCCTTTTTAAAGGTAGGAATGCCGTTGGCAAAACTAATTTATTAGAAGCGATTAGCTTTCTTTGTCCAGGGACAGGATTTCGNAAGGACTCCATGGCTAATTTTTCCAGCGACGCCCATCAAGAAGATCTTACCTCAATTGAATATAAGTTTACCCATGATCAACTTGTNAATACGCTAAGAATAGAATTAAAACAAAGTGATGATCGATGGTCAAAACAATACTTTTTAAATGATAAAAAAGTTCAGCAACAATACCTTTTAAATATTTTTCAAATATTTTGGTTTACTGAAGCAGATAAAGTTTATTTTATCAAAGACATCCAGTACCAACGAAATACTATTAATAGAATTGCTTGTTACTTTGAGCCTTCATTATTTCAGCAATTAAATAAATACACTAAACTTCGTCGAGAAAAGAAAAAAATTCTTCAGACTACTAAAGAAATATCTTGGCTTCAGTCCTTGGATAAGCAGCTCTTAGAAATAGGTAAAAAAATTATTGAAAGTAAAAATCAATTTTTGAATGAATTTCAAAAATTTTTAGATTCCAAGAATGATAATTTTTTCCAATTTAACATTATTCCTAGTTTGGGACTTTCCCAAAAAGAAGAATTTATGAAACAATTTGAACAAAACTTGAGAGATGAGAATCAGTGGCCGCAAGATCATAAATTACGATCAGAAAATGACCCTTTGAAATCAATTTTTGAAATTACCCATCAAAATAAAAGTTTAAGTCAGCTATCATCAGCACAATCTAAGCTACTTATTTTGAGCTTTTTACTTCAATGTGCAAAATTTCTTAATCACGAAAAGATTACAATTTTTTTAATAGATGAAATNTTTGATAACTTTGATATGATNAANATNGAAAAAGTTATTCAATACTGTGCAGAAAATAAATTNCAAACNTTTTTCTCAACCACNGATAACTTTGNGCTCCAAGGGGCCATTAANGATTTAGAAATTAAAGAAATTANATAATGNCAGANCAATATTCCGCATCCTCNATNAANGTCNTNAAAGGNNTNGANGCTGTTCGNAAAAGNCCNGGNATGTANATTGGNGATACNGATGANGGTNCNGGNNTNCATCATATGGTCTANGAGGTTTTNGANAANTCNATNGATGANGCNNTAGNNGGTTATTGTGANTCTATTCAATTAATNATTAATAAAGANGGNTCAGCTACAATNTCTGATAACGGNNGNGGNATNCCTGTNGATATGCATAAAACTGAAAAAGTACCAGCAGCTGAAGTAATTATGACCCAACTTCACGCAGGTGGTAAGTTTGATGATAATAGTTATAAGATATCGGGCGGTCTTCATGGAGTTGGTGTTTCTGTGGTGAATGCCCTATCTGAGAAGTTATCCTTAACTATTCGCCGTAACGGAAAAATTTATAATATGGAATTTAAAGACGGTGTTACGTCTAAAAAATTAAAAGAAGTAGGCTCTATGAAAAAAACAGAGCGCACCGGCACTATGGTTCAATTTTGGCCATCTAAAAAAATATTTACTGATATTACTTTTGTTTTAAAAACTTTGGAAAATAGAGTTCGACAATTAGCTTTTTTAAATTCAAATGTTCGTGTGACACTTACTGATATGCGGCAAGCTAAAGCAGAGCCAATTGAATTTCATTATCAAGGTGGCCTATCATCTTATGTTCAATTTTTAAATGCTCGCAAATCTACATTAAACAAAATCATTCCCTTTGAAGGGGAGAGTGGTGGCGTTAAGGTTGAAGGGGCATTACAGTGGAATGATGGTTATTCTGAGAATATGTTATGTTTTACAAATAATATTCCTCAGGGCGATGGTGGTACGCACCTTCAAGGATTTCGTTCAGCGTTAACTCGCTCATTGGTTGCCTATTCTAATAGCGTAGCTGTTGCCAAAAAAGGTAATATTACTTTATCAGGTGATGATGCAAGAGAGGGGATGACATGTGTGCTTTCTGTCAAAGTGCCTGACCCTAAATTTTCTTCCCAAACAAAAGACAAGTTAGTCTCTTCTGAAGTTCGACCTATTGTTGAAAAAGTTGTAGCAGAGCAGTTAAGCTCGTGGTTAGAGCAAACACCCGGTGAAGCTAAAAAAATTGTATCAAAGATTGTAGAAGCAGCTAGTGCTCGAGAAGCGGCTCGTAAAGCACGTGAGCTGACAAGAAGAAAAAATGTTTTAGAGTCATCTTCTCTTCCTGGAAAACTTGCAGATTGCCAAGAAAAAGATCCTGCTAATTCCGAATTATTCATTGTTGAGGGTGATTCTGCTGGAGGTTCAGCAAAACAGGGACGTGATAGAGCCACACAAGCAATTTTACCTTTGCGAGGTAAAATTTTAAATGTGATTAAAGCTAATCCTCATAGGATCTTAGAAAACAATGAAATTTCAGCACTTATTACAGCTATTGGTGGAGGCTACGGTAATCCGCCAAAAGATAAAGATTTCAACAAATCAGATTATTTTAATGCTGATGCAATGCGATATCATAAAATTGTTATTATGACAGACGCAGACGTAGATGGTAGTCATATAAGAACCCTTCTTTTAACTTTTTTCTATCAGTTTATGAGAGACATTATTACTGAAGGAAGGCTTTATATAGCTCAGCCACCTCTTTATAAAGTTAAAAAGGGCAATGCTGAAAATTACCTTTTAGATGATAAAGAATTAACAAAATTTCTTCTTACTAATAATAAAGACGATCTAGATTTCAATATTTTTGAAAAGAAGAAAAAAATTCAATTAAAAGAAGATCAGCTAAATGAAATTATTGACTTAGCATCACGAGCAAACTCAGCTTATCAAAATTTAGATTTGACATATTTGGATTATCAATTCTTTGATCAAGTTGTAAATACGGGCTTGTTCTTACAAGACTTTATTCCGAATAAAGTTGATAAATCACAATTCAAAAACTTTCTTTCTAATTTAAATGATATCTATAAATCTGAAAATATTAAATTTACTTTTCAAAGTATGATTAGCAATGAGCTAATATTTTTACAAGAAAAAGAAGGATATAATAAAATTATAAAAATACCTCTCGATAAGCTTATGCTATTACGTGATTTTATGCCTGAAACGTCATTGGCCCTCTATAATAAAATGGGCTTCGCAAAATCCACGGATGTATCTTTTGGTATTTCAAAAATTTCTAGTAAAGAGAATTTCACCTGTTATGGCTTAGTGGAATTTTTCAATACACTTTTTGAAATGAGTAAAAAAGGACAATCTATTAGTCGATATAAAGGTTTAGGAGAAATGAATCCTGAACAATTATGGGAAACCACACTTGATCGTTCCAACAGAAAACTTTTACAGGTTAAACTTGAAGATCAGGTACATACTGAAAGACAATTAATTATGCTAATGGGTGACGATGTTACTGATCGTAAAAGTTTCATCCAGGATAATTCTGTCAAGGTTGCAAACTTAGATATCTAAGTTGGATACCACCAAAAAATTCCTATTTGTTAACTCATCTGATTTTATTTTAATTCGATTAATTGCGTTTGCTGGGCAGGCAATAACTATTGGTTTTAGCCAATATTTCTTTGATTTTTCACCTGAAGTAACATGGCTTTCTTGGGGAGTTGCCTTATTTTTATTGTTAAGCGTAGGCTTGGCTTATTACCTTTTTAAAAAAGGAGATAAAATTTTATCTGAAAAACAAATCTTTCTTTTTTTATGTTTTGATATTCTTCAAATATCAATCTTAATTTCATTTAACGGGGGTTATACTAACCCTTTCATCTTTATTATTCTGGCACCGATAGCTATTGCTGCATCCTATTTAACTCTTGAAAGAATTTTGGTTATCTTAAGTCTAGCATTAGTCAGTTTTGCTTTGATTTTTAACTTTTTTATTGACCTCCCAGAGACTGTTCGTCCAAATATAAGTATTTACTATAGCTTAGGTATTATGATCTCTCTTTTTATTAGTAGTATTTTTTTAGTTTTTTATCTTTATTACTTTTCACTTAATTACAAGAGTACCCAAAAAGCATATGAATTAGCTAGTAAACAACTACAAGATGAAAAAGAGCTTTTAAAAGTTGGTGGTCTTGCTGCAGCAGCTGTCCATGAACTGGGAACACCATTAAATACAATTAACTTAATTGTAGGAGATTTTGACCAAGATAGAGATTTAAAGAAAAAATATAGAGACGATATTGATACCCTTAAAGTGGAATTGGATCGATGTAAGGCTATCTTGAAAGAATTGTCAACAAATCCAGAGTCAAAAGAAATATCTAATGAAATTAGCAATATGTCTCTTGATGCCTACGTCCAATCACTCAGTGAACAGTTCAAGTCTAATTATAGAGTTATAAATATTGATTATCGCTCTGATGATAATTCGAAAAATATTAATATTCAAATTACTCCTGAGTTGAATATCGCAATGAATAATATTATTAAAAATGCAATTAGCTTTGCAGAGAAAGAAATATTGATAATTTCAGAGGCAGAAGGGGGTCAATATAGAATTAAGATTCGTGATGACGGCCCTGGATTTAATAAAAAATTTCTAGCTAATTTTGGAAAACCCTTCTATTCTAGCAGGCCCGAAAAAGGGGTAAACATGGGTTTAGGGCTGTTTATAACTAAACAAATGATTGAAAATCTAAATGGTGAAATTTTAGTACAAAACAATAATGGAGCTGAAGTAACCTTATTATGGCAGATATAGAAACAACAACTGATAAAGAAAAATCCCTATTTATCATAGAGGATGATAAACCCTTTCGTGAGCGTCTTACGACCTCTTTTCAACGTAAAGATTTTACTGTAACCGCTGCGGCTAATAAAAAAGAGGCCCTAGAAATTTTAACCGGCAGCGATTTTAACTATGCAATTGTAGATCTACGATTAGGTGATGGATCGGGCTTAGATGTAATTAAAGTCATTAAAGAAAAAAACCCTGAGTGTCGAACCGTTATGCTGACTAGTTATGGTAATATAGCCACTGCAGTATCATCCGTCAAACTAGGTGCCGATGACTATCTAACGAAACCAGCTAATATTGATGATATTGAAAAATCATTAATGTCGTCAACAGCGTCATCCCTTCCACCTCCTCCAGAAAATCCCATGTCAGCAGATCGTATTCGATGGGAACATATTCAAAGAGTTTTTACACAGTGTAATCGTAATGTATCTGAGACAGCGAGGCGCCTGAAGATGCACCGACGCACATTACAAAGAATTTTAAACAAGCACGCACCGAAAGAATAGCATCTCCTCTTATTCTTTGTTATCTTACTTAGATGTCTGAATCTCGATTAATACTTGTCGACGGGTCAGGATATATTTTTAGAGCCTATTATGCTCTCCCTCCCATGAATAATTCAAAAGGCATTCCTACTAATGCGGTGTATGGCTTTTGTAATATGATGTTACGATTAATCGAAGAACATCCAAACGATAAAATTTTAATCATCTTAGATGCAGGAAAAAATACATTTCGAAATACCCTCTACTCTGAATACAAAGCAAATAGAAGTGAGGCGCCTGAGGATCTTATTCCTCAATTTGGAATTATTCGTGAAGCCATTGATGCCTTTGGTTTAGATGTTATTGAAAAAAAAGATTTTGAAGCAGACGATGTAATAGCAAGTTATGTTAAATATGGCGAGGACAATAAAATACCCACTACTGTGTTTAGTTCAGACAAAGATCTTTTCCAATTGCTTTCACCTAATACGCGTATTATGGACCCCATGAAAAATGTTGAAATAGACGAAGCCCGTGTCATGGAAAAATTTGGCGTTGGTCCTGATAGAATTACAGATGTACAGGCATTAATTGGCGATAGCGTAGATAACATCCCTGGCGTACCAGGTATAGGTCCCAANACTGCTGCTAAATTAATCAATGAATTCGGGACATTTGAAGATCTTTTGGCCAATAAAGAACAAATCTCTAATGTACGAATTAAAAATCTTATGCATGATCATGAGGAGTCAGCTAAAATAAGCCATCAATTGGTGATTTTAAAAAATGACCTTGATCTTCCTATTCAGATTGAAAAATTAAAAGAATTTGATGATTCTGCTAAGTTAAATGAATTCTTTAAAAAATATGAATTCAAATCTTTAATTAGAACCAGTGCTCATGAAACTAAACCACATGCAGCAAAGAAAAATCTAGAATTTAAATCTCTTATTAAAACAAAAGATATCATTGAATATCTCCATTCATTACATTCTGAAAAAACCCTAGCTATTGACTTAGAAACTGACAGCTTAGATGTCAACCAAGCCAATATAATTGGTATCTCTTTATCTAATGCTGATCAGGCTTACTACATCCCTTTTAAATCTCCAGATAATGAACTATCACAAAGCGATCAAAATAAAATTTTAAAAGAACTAAATCTTCTTTGTGAAGACCCTTCTATTTTAAAAATATTTCATAATGCTAAATATGACAGCGTAATTTTAAAACGCTTTAAGGTTAATACTGTTTCTTTTCAAGACACTTTGCTAATGTCATTTTTTATAAATAATGGACTGACTAAACACAATCTAGAGGATTTATATTATTACTATTTTGGAGAAGAAAAAGAAAAATTCAAGGATGTCATTAAAAATGAATCTAAAAGAAAATATAAAGACTTCTCAGAGGTACCATTACAAGCCGCAACCAATTATGCAGCACATGATGCGTATGCCACCCATAAATTATATGAAGCATTATATGATCAAATTGTAGATGCACCTGATAGTTGGATATATTATGACATTGATAAAAAGTTAAGCCTCGTTCTTCAAGAGGTGGAAAGTAATGGATGTAAGATTGATTTAAAATTTCTAACTAAACTTGAAAAAGACTTAAATAAAGAAATTGAAAAGATAGAAGGAAATATTTTTAAAATAGCAGGTGAGGAGTTTAATATAGGATCACCTAAACAACTGACTGAAATTTTTAAGAAATTAGATGTTAAAGTCACCAAGAAGACGAAAGCTGGTGATTTTCAAACAAATGTCAAAGTGCTGGAGCAATTGGAGTCTGAGGGGGTAGAAATAGCTTCTCATATTCTACAATGGCGACAGTATTCGAAATTAGTATCAACTTATACATCCTCATTGGCAGAACACGCTGATAACAATGACCGAGTACACAGTACATTTAATATAGCTGCTACAATTACAGGAAGATTGAGCTCTTCTGAGCCTAATTTACAAAATATTCCTATCAGAACTGAAATAGGTAAAAAGATTAGAACGGCATTTATTGCTGAAAAAGAACATGAATTATATAGTTTTGACTACTCTCAAATAGAGCTCCGAGTTCTTGCTGAGGCATGTGAAGACCCCAATTTATTAAAAGCCTTCCAAGAAGATCAGGATATCCATCAAAGTACAGGCCAGTTAGTTTTCAACAAAAAGACTATCAATGATAATGATCGCCGTATGGCTAANATTATTAATTTTGGAATTATTTATGGTATCAGCCAGTACGGATTGGCAAAGCAATTAGGNGTNAGTAACGCTGANGCNAANCTTTTCATAGATAACTATTTTCAAAAATTTCCTAATATTAATGATTACATGAAAGCAACAACTGATAAGGCAAAGAAATTNGGATATGTGGAAAATCTTTTTGGAAGAAAATCTCATATTAAAGACATTAATGCTAAAAACTTNATGNTACGTTCCTTTGCTGAAAGACAAGCAATCAATGCACCTATTCAAGGTACNGCATCTGACTTGATTAAGATTGCNATGTTAGATATTCAAAAATATTTAGAAANCAATAAATGTAAATCAAAAATGACTTCACAAGTCCATGATGAACTTTTATTTGAAATTCATAAAGATGAAAAAAATTTGATACCTGAGATTGTGAAATTAATGGAAACATCACATCAAAAATATAAAGTCTTCCAAACTCCTATTAAAGTAGATTTTGGTGGCGGGCTAAACTGGGGATTGGCTCATTAAGTTGATCTAATCAAATTACCAAGAAGAGTTAGGTCCTTTGAGAAATTCAATTTCTTCTGGTGTAGACTTTCGTTTTAGAATTTCATTGCGGTGAGGATATCGTCCAAATTTTTTAATTACTACTGTATGATCATTCCATGATTTTTGGATGTGTGTATAACTAGGATTATCTTTTAAAAAAACTTCACCTAGTTGATGCAGGTAATTATGATCTTGCAAATCTTCACTATGGATTAAAGGAAGAAGATAGAAAAATTTCTCAGAAGATTCTAGTTCGTCTAAGAATTGTCGATCAACCCCTTCAGTCACCAATAATCGTGCCTTTGTATCTTGAGAATAGGACTTGGGATCATTGCGAAATAGATTTCTTGAGAACTGATCAAGGAGAATAATGAGTGCTAAACTACTTTTGGCTTCGTCTTGCCAATCATCATAATCGTTGCGAATAGCTTTTTCGACATCTTCTAAAAATCGATCTCTGATTTTTTGATCGTATTCATCGTTTTTTGCCCAGTGGTCTTTTGACGTTGATTCCTTAAACCAGAAGTCTAGTACTTCTTGATATTTAGGCGGAGTCACTTAAAAACTATCGTCAGGTTTATTAAACGCCATCCATTGCTCTAACTCTGAAAAACCTCCAATTTTATCACCATTTATGATGATTTGCGGGAAGGTCTTCGCAGTTGGAAAAACTTCAAAGAACTGATCGCGGTTAAAATCCTCATCCAATTTAAGAACTTTAGGGCCATACGACTCTAAAGCAGCTTTTGCTTTCGTGCAAAAAATGCAGTTTTCTTTGGTATAGATTGTTACGTCCACTTAGAACGACTCATCAAAAGATAATGATCGGTCTGTGGGGCGTTGATATTCAGAAACACGCTTTTCAAAAAAGTTGGTTACATTTTGAACATCTAAGGCTCTCATGAAATCAAAAGGATTTTCGGTACCATAAACGTGCTCAAAGCCAAAGAGATCAGCAATACGATCGGAGACTGCTTCAATATACATACACATCATGTCTTTGTTCATTCCAATCAGATCAACAGGAAGAGCATCAGTTACAAACTCTTTTTCGAACTCTACTGCTTCTCTCACAATTTCTTCAAACTCTGATTGGGATACAAGACCGGATATTAGGTCCATGGACTTAATGTCTTGATCGGATAGAGTGCCGTTACTAAATTTAGTGCTCAGTGTCTTAAACATTAATGCAGAAAAGCTAAAGTGCATTCCTTCGTCTCGAGCAATCCAGTCATTCGATAATGCTAATCCTGGAAGCAACCCTCTTTTTCTAAAGTAATAAATTGCACAAAAAGAACCTGCAAAAAATAAACCTTCTACTAAGCCAAAAGCAATTAATCTTGTTAAAAGATTTTGATTGCCATTAAGCCACTTAGAAACCCACTGAGCTTTCTTGTTGATACAAGGAACGTTTTGGATAGCAGAAAATAATTTATCTTTTTCTGACGGATCGTCTACATAGGCCTCAATCTGTAAACCATACATTTCAGCATGAATGGATTCATTCAACATTTGCATGGTAATAAAAAGACGAGACTCAGGGATTAGAATTTCATTATAAAAACGTGACGCTAAGTTTTCATTAATCATCGCCTCTGAATTAGCAAAGAATGCTAAGACATGCTTGATGAAATGTCGTTCACCTTCAGTAAGAGTTTTTAAGTCTCTTAGATCATCTTGCAGGGAAACTTCTTCGGGTGTCCAGAAAGACTGGACATGCTGTTTGTAACGATCAAATATTTCTTGATGCTGAATAGGGAAAATAGATTTACATCCTTTTGATATCATAATTGGCTCCTTAAATTAAATTGATAAAACTTCTTAAGCACTACAAGTCAAACAATCTTCTGGTTCATTAGATTGTGCCTCTTTTACATAAGATTCTTTTGCTTTTTTCTCTGATGAGACGGTCACTTTGACAGCATCAACAGCAGAGCGGCTTCTCAGGTAATACATCCCTGTTTTCAAGCCTTTTTTCCACGCATACATATGCATAGAATTAACTTTTCCAAATGTGGGAGTTGCCAACCACAAGTTCATAGACTGTGTTTGATCAATAAATGGAGCTCTATCTGCCGCCATATCGATAACTGTTTTTTGGGAGGTTTCCCAGACAGTTTTAAAAACATCTTTGAGGTCTTCNGGGAAGCCTTCNATATTTTGAACNGAACCATTTTCTAAAATAATTTGATCTCTCANCTCTTTACTCCAAAGATCACGCTTCATTAANTCCTTTACAAGATGACGGTTAACGAGCAAGAANTCNCCAGAAAGAGTTTGTCTTTTNTAGATATTAGAAGTNTGAACTTGGAANGTTTCTGTNTTCCCCAAGATAATTCCNGTAGANGCAGTTGGCATACAAGCTGTTGTTAGAGAATTACGNACACCNTGCTTTTGAATTTTATCCATTAAGCCTTTCCAGTCCCACATNCTTGATGGCTTGACACCCCANAGATCAAATTGAAATTGACCTTGAGATAGAGGAGAGCCNTGGAAGGTAGAATAAGCACCTTTGTCTGCAGCCAGCTCCATAGATGCCTCTAGTGCTCCAAAATAAATTGTTTCGAAAATTTGTTTGTTAATCATCTGAGCTTGAACAGAGTCATAGGCAATATTCATCTTAAAGTATACATCTGCAAGGCCTTGAATACCCAGTCCGATAGGTCGGTGTCGACTATTTGAGTTTTGTGTTTTGTCCGTTGGATAAAAATTAATGTCGATTACCTGATCAAGGTTTTTCGTGGCAAGTTTTGCTACTTGATATAAATCTTGATAGTCATATTTTCCATCTTCTGTTACGAATTTAGGAAGAGCGATTGAAGCTAAGTTACAAACTGCTGTTTCATCTTTTTCAGAATACTCAACGATCTCAGCACATAGGTTAGAAGACTTGATAACACCAATATTTTTTTGGTTGGATTTAGTATTAACAGCATCTTTATAGAGCATGTAGGGCTGACCTGTTTCAATTTGTGCTTCAATGATTTTTGACATCAAAGCTCTTGCCTTCACTCTTTTTAAATCGGGCATTTCGTTTTCATATTTGGTGTAGAGCTCCACAAATTCTTTACCATAAGTGTCTGAAAGACCAGGGCACTCATGTTCACTCATTAATGTCCATTCCCCGTCTTCTTCAACACGCTCCATAAACAAGTCGGGAATCCAAAGAGCATAAAATAAATCACGGGCTCTAAATTCTTCTGCTCCTGTATTCTTTCGAAGCTCTAAAAAAGACTCAATATCGGCGTGCCATGGCTCTAAATAGACAGCAAACGAGCCCTTTCTCTTACCGCCACCTTGATCAACAGATCTAGCAGTTTCATTAAAAATTTTTAGGAAAGGGATTAAACCATTGGATTTACCATTAGTGGATTTGATACGACTTCCACCGGCACGAATATTATGAGCGTGAAGACCAATTCCTCCCGCAGTCTTAGAAATAAGAGCACAGTCTTTGACAGTGTTAAAGATACCCTCAATCGAATCATCTTCCATACCAATTAAAAAACAAGAAGAGAGCTGTTGCATCTTTAAACCACTATTAAAAAGGGTTGGTGTTGCATGAGTATAAAAACCTTGAGAGAGACTATCGTAGGTTTTTTTGACATGGTAGAAATCAAACTTGTCTCCAGATACACAAAGTGCAACTCTCATCCATAGGTCTTGAGGGCGCTCTACTGTTTTATTATTTGATTGCAATAGGTAGGCTCGAAAGAGAGTTGTTAGTGCAAAATAGTCAAAATAATAATCTCGATCGTAGTCAATAATCTTTTCAATTTCTTCAGCATTAGCTTTTACCTTTTGATAATATTCATCACGTAGCAACCCGTCTTCATAGAGATTTTTTGTGGCAACGATAAAGCCTGGTGTCTCTTTGTGAAGAGCATTGGCTTTAATTCTACCAGCAAGATAGGAGTAATCAGGATGCTCTACTGTTAATGCAGCTGCTGTTTCAGCAAGATAAGTATCAATCTCATTTGTCGTAATTCCATCATATAAACCTTGAATAGCTTTTTGAGCAATTGTGATAGGGTCAATTTCTAGACCATTAGATAAGACAGAAATACGATTAGTTATCTTTTCTAAAGAAATATCTTCCTTGTTGCCGTCTCTCTTTGTGACAGCCATAGTTGAAACTTTAGCGCCTACCTGTTCTTTGAGCTGAGCAGTTTTATAACGTTGCTTTGCTCTTTGTTCACGATACAGAACATAGGCTCGAGCAACTTTATGATGCTCTCCTCGCATCAGAGCTAATTCTACCTGATCTTGAATATCTTCAATATGAATCATATCGCCGTTAGCGATACGTCTAGTGAGAGCTGCAGTAATGGTCTCTGTTAAAAGATCAACTGATTTATCAATATTTTGACTATTTCGAACATCTGTCTGTGCTAAAAATGCCTTTCTTACAGCGTTAGCAATTTTATCTGACTTAAAAGGTGTTATTGATCCGTCTCGACGAACCACACTAAGACTTAGTAAGTTAATCTCCTCGTTTTTCTTGTTAATGACCGTGTTTTTTGATGAATTCTCTATATTTTCCGCGCTATTTATTTCCATTCTACCTACCAAGTTTATGTATATAAGTGCAAAAAATCACTAGATGTAGTGCCTCTTGCCTAGTGACTATACAATCTATAGACAAAGTTAGTCAATTTAATTTGTATTTAATTCCTAAAACCTAATAAATTCAAATAGAATTTTGAGATTCAACTAACAGTTCTCCATGACATATACACAGGTTTTTATCTAATTTTTTCTAGATTTGCGAATATGTGAAATGCATTGCAAAAAGGTCAACAATCTCAAGAAATTTTGCTTGCAATTGATTCGAGTCAGAGCAAACCTCTTTTTACCGGTTTCAGGATAAATGATAAATAAACATAGTTATCTGATAATTTTTTATTGGATATCAGTTGAGAAAACCTTATTTTTTGTGGGTGAAAAAAATTCTAGGTATAGGCACAGCTCTAGTCGATGTTATCAGCCAAGTGGAAGATAGCACAATCTCCCAACTAAACTTATCCAAGGGGTCAATGACTCTTATTGAAGAAGATCAAATCCAAGAAATCAGATCAAGCTTTGTTGAACCATTAATGACTTCTGGAGGGTCAGTTTGTAATACTGTCCATGAATTAAATTACTCTGACCACGACGCAAGCTTTTATGGAAAATTAAATAACGACGAATACGGAAAAGCATTTCTAAAAGATTTACAATCAGCAGGCATAGGCTTTCAAGGTGTGATTAAAGAAGAGGGTCTTCCAACAGGCTGTTGTAATATTCTCGTTTCACCAGATGGTGAAAGAACTATGGCTACCCACATTGGTATAGGATCTCAACTGCATCCTGATGAAGTTTCAGCAAATACTCTTAAGGATATCGATCACGTATACATGGAGTCTTATTTATGGGATCATGATTTAACAAAACAAACTCTTCAAAAAGTAGGGGAGATCGCTAAAGCTCAAAACATTGAAACTTCTCTATCTCTCTCAGATCCTTTTTGTGTCGATCGTCATCGTGATGAATTAAAAAAATTTGTAGAAGACTATGTTGATATCGTATTTTGTAATTTTGATGAGGCAAAAATGTTTTCTCAGTGTGAGTCAATGGCGGATGTCTCTGCTTATCTACAAAATTTTTCTAAAAAAATTGTCATGACAGCAGGAGCCGAAGGTGCCTATTATTTTGAAGGAGACAACACGGTATATCAACCAGCAATTAAGGTTGATAATGTCATTGACACTACTGGTGCGGGAGATAATTTTGCTGCAGGATTTTTAGATTTTTATTTGTCGGATAAATCAATACAAGAGGCTTTATCACAAGGTAATAATAAGGCCTCTCAGGTTATCCAACAACTGGGACCAAGGATAAAAAGACATTGAAAAACA
>NHLE01000030.1 GCA_002169365.1 Pelagibacteraceae bacterium TMED259
AATATGATCAATAAAATCCTTTTTATAACTAACCTCTCCGTCATTAAGATATTCAGAGATATCTTCATATAATTTGTATCCAAAAAGTTCAATTGCATAAGAGCTGAAGTTCAGGAGCAACATAGGAACTATAAATTGAATAATTCTACGCATATTTAATAATATCATTCATTCAATTTTTAGTAACGGTATTAAGTGGATAAGGAATATCCTTAATGGAAAAATTTTTACAATGCTCAATACCATCAATTAACTTAGCCCATAATAATCTCCCATCATTCTCTAATGATGGCATCGAGGAGGACGCCAAGCTAAGAAACCAAATTTTAAAGGAATCCTTTGATACGCGGTCTANATCTGAATTTATTAATTGTGTAAATGTCTCTTTCCATTGTCCTAAAAGGATTATTAACTCTTCTNTTGAAAGGTCTNGAGATGAAAGAAAATATTTTTTTTGTAAAGTTTCATTTTCTTGTTCTAGCATTGATAATTTAAATTGATATGCNCTATCAAGAATAATGGCNTTCTCAGGNCCATNGTTNATATCTATCCATTCAATAAAACCTCTTAGTAGNCTTGAGCAAATATTTTCAAGTTGATCTTTTTCAATACTTTCAGTCATTATTGTTTTTAACAATTATTATATTTGTAATAATGATTTAATTTCTTTTGATAAAGACATNATCTCCAAACAGCCCTTACCTGTTCTTTGCTTTTCAACAGCNGTTAANCCTAAGCCCATTGAAGAGACAAAAATTTGTCTATTGCCTANAATAGTTTTAGCTTTTTTGACATTCATCTCATTTATAAATGTAATAGCCTCTTTTATAAGTTTTGATTTTGAATTTGCTCTATTAATCAAAATTAAAATTTCTTTTTTCTCNCTCTTCGCTAATTCAATAATTGACTCCGTAGCCCAAAANTCTACTTGAGATGGAGAAATAGGTATAATGACTANGTCTGCAATTTCAATTGCAGGTCTTCCATCCGCATCAATTTTAGGAGGTGTATCAATGATAATTAAATCATTTTTTTCTTTGAGTGTTTTAGCTTCGTATTGAGCACCCCAAAGGCTAGCAGTTTTAAATTGAATAGTATTTTTACTTTTTAATTTATCATTTCTGGTCATAAACCACTTTCCTAGGCTGCCTTGGGGATCTGTATCTAATAGAGTCGTGGAAAAATTATATTTTAAAGAAAAAACAGCAGCTAAATTAGCAGCTATTGTAGTCTTACCTGATCCACCTTTTTGCTGAGCTATGGTTATTACTTTAGACATAACTAAGTATAAAAAATAAAGAATTAGAAGAAAGGGTTAATTATAAAATGTTGTGGGTTTGTTTTAATCTAGGGTAAGTTTTAAATGTTTTTGATAGGAAAAATGTTAACATAATTTATATTGCTGTGATGCAATCTTTTAATTTCAATAATACTGCAGGAATTAGGTTTGGTAATGATTTATCCGTTACTTCTTCAGAAGANGTAAGNAATAAATTAGGCTCCAAAATTCTTTTTATAACNGATCCTGGATTAGTAAAATTAGGCCTAATTGATGAGACGGTTAAAGCCTTAAAAGTCAAATCTGAAGTTTTAATCTTTGACAGCGTTGAAGCAGATCCATCTTTGAAAACATTAATGAAATGTGTTGAAGAAGGTCGAGATTTTAACGCCTCCGGTGTAATTGGTTTTGGTGGTGGTTCCTCTATGGATACAGCGAAACTCACTGCATTATTAATTGGATCAGGAGAAGATATTCATGAGGCTTGGGGGGTAGCAAATGCTAAAGGCCCAAGATTACCTCTTGCTCTTTATCCAACGACATCTGGTACAGGATCTGAAGTAACTCCAATTTCTATTATTACTCAAGATGATTTAGAAAAAAAAGGTGTNTCCTCTCCTATAATNCTTCCTGATCTNGCAATTCTTGATCCTCTTTTAACTGTAGGNCTACCTCCTCACATTACTGCTGCAACAGGAATAGATGCTATGGTTCATGCAATAGAATCATACGCTTCTAAAAGTGCAAATAATAATTTNGTTTCTAAAATGCTCGCTAAAGAAGCACTTAAACTTTTAGGGGAATCGATTGAAATGGCTGTGTCTAATGGAAAAGATGTCGAGGCTCGCTCAAAAATGCTTTTAGGATCAATGCTAGCAGGATCATCTTTTGGAAACTCTCCNGTAGCAGGAGTTCATGCTCTNGCATACCCTATCGGTGGGACATTTCACATACCNCATGGTTTATCAAACGCTATAGTGCTTCCTTATGTTTTAAGATTTAATATTAAAGATCAAAATGCTGCTAAGCTTTANAGTGAAATTGCTCCGATCATTTTTCCTGAAATGGATTTATCTACTAGCAGCCAAGATATATCTTCTAAATTCATAGAAAATTTATCAAATCTATCTTCTAATTTAGGTCTAGAGCAAAGACTTAGAGATGTTGGNATACCAGAGACNGCGTGNGAGACAATGGCAAAAGATGCAATGAAGCAAACACGCCTATTGATTAATAACCCTAAAGAAATATCNGAAAATGATGCCTGTGATATCTATAAATCAGCTTGGTAATNATGGTTCTTTTTGTTAAATTTACAATTCTTTAAAGACTTGAAATTCTATAAATTGAGATTAAATGTTTAAAAAATGCTTATAGTTAATGAAATATCCAAAAACTTTGACCAATTCAAAGCTATTGATAATCTTTCTTTNCAAGTAAAAGTGGGTGATGTAATGGGNTTTCTGGGCCCAAATGGTGCTGGCAAAACTACATCCATGAGAATNATAACAGGTTACCTAAAATCTAATAGCGGTTCTGTATTNATAAATAATAAAAATATAGATCAAGATCCTATATACACTAAATCGATGATTGGATACCTTCCAGAGGGTGTGCCGCTATATCTTGATTTCTCACCTTACCTTTACTTAGATTATGTATGCCAAGTCAGAAATATTAAAAACTCTAAAGGCGCTATTAAAAAGGTCNTAGATGATCTTGCACTAAATGANGTTAAAGACGTCCCCATTGAGACGCTATCAAAAGGATTTAAAAGAAGAGTTGGTATAGCACAAGCATTAATACACAGCCCTAAACTTCTAATTTTAGACGAACCCACTGATGGACTTGACCCNCTNCAAAAATTTGAAGTTAGAAAATTGATTAAAAAACTATCTAAAACGAAGGCTATTATCATTTCTACACACATTCTTGATGAAGTGCCTGAAGTTTGTAATAAATGTCTTATTATTAATAATGGACAAAAAATTTTTGAAGGAACTCCTGCTCAACTTAAAAGAAAAATGGGTAAAACTCTTGATGAAAAATTTAGAAAGTTAGTAAGTTAATGTTAGCGCTTATCAAGAGAGAAATGAAATTATACTTCATAACTCCNGTTGCTTATATTTTCACAGCAATTTTTATACTAACATCGATGTCTTTGACATTCTACTTTGGATCTTTTTTTTCCTCGGGGGTTGCAGAATTAAATATATTTTTTAGTTTTATTCCATGGGTTTTTATTTTTTTTATTTCAGCTGTGACNATGAAGAGCTGGTCAGAAGAAAAAAGGCTNGGAACNATTGAGCTTTTATTAACCTTNCCTATCCCTNTATGGAANATTGTGTTGAGTAAATTTATTGCNACTTGGGCTTTTGTGACATTTTCAATAATTCTTACTTTTCCAATTTGGATTACAGTAAATTATTTAGGTAACCCAGATAATTTAATCATAATTGGNCAATATCTTGGTGTTATCATAATGGCGGGTGCCTATGTTTCACTTGGGATTTTCTTTTCATCCCTTACGAATAATCAAATAATTGCTTTTATTTTATCAATTTTAGTCTCTTTTTTATTTACCATAAGTGGATTTCCATTAATGATAAACTTTATAACAGGCATCATGCCAGTTGAAATTGTTGAACTCATATCAAGTTTTAGCTTTCTAACTCATTTCTCNAGCATACAAACAGGNTTTTTCTCGCTGAAAGGATTATTCTTTTTTATCTCTTTTATAGCGTTATGGAATTACTTAACTATTTTAAAATTTTTGGTGCGTGATTAATGAATAGTTTTTTGAATAGAAACTTCTTTTTCATCGCTGTATTAAGCACCATTATTCTTTTTCTATCTTCTAACTATATTATTCAAAAAATAAATATTAATCTCGGAATTGACTTTACATCTACAAGAACATTTTCTCTCTCAGATGGTACTAAGCGTGTAATTAATGAAATTGAAGAACCTTTAAAAATAAGTTTCATATATAGTCGTAATTTATCTAAGAATATCCCTATTATCCAAAATTACGCCAATCAAGTGCAAGGTTTACTTAATAGATACTCTGATTTAGCAAATAATAAGATTGAATTGAATATTATTGAGCCAGAACCCTATTCTGAGGATGAGGATTATGTCAATCGATATGGCATTCAAGGATTTCCGATAGATCAAGAAGGGTCAAAGGTTTATCTTGGTATGATCGCATCAAACACAACTGACGACATAGAAACAGTTCCTTTTTTTGATCCGTCAAAAGCTGGTTCTTTAGAAAAACAAATTACTGATATTATTTTTAAATTAAATAGATCTAAAAAACCAATGATAGGTTTTTTATCTTGGGTTGATACTTCGCCTCCAATGTTACCAAATAATCGATTAGGTCAAGGTGAGTATACAATTTTAGAGGAATTAAGTTACTTTTATGACTTTGAATTTTTAGATACTGATATAGAGGGTTTTGAAAATATTGATTTACTCATGGTTTATCACCCCTCAGATATCAGTGAAAAAACTGAATATGCAATTGAACAATTTATTCTAAATGGTGGAAAAACAGTTATTTTTTTAGATCCATTTTTTGAGAAAAATGATCATTCAAACAAGAAATCTAATTTAGAAAATATTTTAAAGACATTAAATATTAACTTTAATGAAAATATTATTTTAGATGGAGCTCAAGCGACAAGGCTACAAACTCAACAAAATATATCTGATAATACATCACTTCAAACTATGTTAAAGCTCAATTGGCCGGAGGTAAGAGGTCAATATATTAATCAGCAAGAAGAAATTGGCAATGGATTATCGTTAGTTAGGATAGTTTCACCAGGAGGATTAACGCCTCTTAATGAAGATAGTGAAATTGATTACATACCCCTTATTTCATCAAGTAATGTAACAATGGATTTACCTATGAAAGAAGTCCTCGATCCTATTGAATTAATTAATAATTTTCAGCCAACAGGCATTGAATACGACTTTGGCGTCAAGCTGACTGGTAAAACATCAAGTCAATTTGATGACTTTGAATTCAAAAAAGATACTCATATAAGCTACTCAACTAATAATATTAATGTTGTTTTATTTAGTGATGCTGACTTTATAAGAAATCCATTTTGGGCAAGAGTTCAGAAATTCTTAGACACCAACGTTATTGAAACAACTTCCGATAATGGAAGCTTAATTACCAATGTACTTGACTCTCTTACTGGATTTGATGAATTTATAAATCTTAGAAATAAAGAAACACCATTTAGACCTTTTGTGGTTGTTCAAAAACTACAAGCTGATGCTGAACAAAAATATTTAGGACAAGAACAGCAATTACAAAACCAGTTAGATGAAACATTATCGCAGATAGAGAATTTATCGGCTGGCAGAGCGGGTGAAAATGTAAATCTTTCTGAAAAGCAATTAATAGAATTATCAAATTTTCAAATCTTAGTTGAACAAACAAGAAAACAGTTAAGAGAAGTAAGGAGAAATTTAAGCAAAGATATTGATACATTGGCTAATAAAATTAATATTCTGAATACATTTTTCATTCCCATTCTTTTAATCATTTTAATGTTTATTATTCCAAGACAACTAGGTATTAAAAAAAGATCAAATAAATCATGATAATTAAAAATCTTAAAATACTCATTTTTATGACTTTTTGTTCGTTAGTTATAGCTTTGGGACTCTACTTTGATGGCAGTAGCCTTAAAAAAAATGTAGCTGNTAAAAATTTAGTGCCNTCNTTTAACGAAATGTTAGAAAAAATTGCTTATATTGAATTTGTAAATAACCAAGGAAGTTCCATTATAGAAAAAGTAGATGATCAATGGTTACTCACNTCAGCTAATAATTTTCCTGCAAATACAGANCTTTTAAGTAGATTTTTCATCCAACTTAGAGAAGCAAAAATAATTGACAATAANACCAACAGAGAAGACCTGCATTATAAGTTAGGCTTAGATAAAGAAAATAGAATGGATCTTATTTTAAAATCACTTACTGGCGAAGAAATTTACTCACTAAATATTGGAACATATAATTATAATATCCCAGGGACTTATGTAAAAAACCCCAATTCAAATCAAACGTTAATAGTAAATTCAAATTTATCAGCAGATACTGCTGACTTTTATTGGNTACCAACAGATTTAATTAATATAGGAAAATCCCAAATTAAAGCTGTTCAAATTTATACTAAAAATATGATTAATCTNATAGAAGAAGATGGTGTTTTGAGTCATCAAAATCTCCCTCAAGGTTTCTCAAAGATAAGCGAAGATAGCATTAATGANATTCAAAATTCTTTATCTGATCTCCANCNTAATGGGTTTATCCTCAGATCTGATTTACCTAATTCACCAAATTTTANAGNAAGATATGAACTTAAAAATNGCACAATACTTTTTGTTAATTTTTATGANATTTCTGGTGAGGGAATTTACGTCACATTTGATTGGAATTACCTCAACGACAAAATTCAAATATCAAAATTTATCGATCCGCTCTTAGATGGGGACCAATTTCAATTAAGCACTGTATCTTTATTAACAGAATTTGCTTATAAAGTTCCTCAATTATTTTTTGATAACAATAATTTAAAATTACGAGCTAAATCAGAATAGAAAATATTTTTTATGTAGCGATTAACTAAATATCGCTAATCTTAAATTTCATATTATGTAGGTAAGTCTCTTTTGGCTTAAGAAGAGAAGATGGAAATTTTTTATTATTGGGAGAATTAGGAAAGCACTGTGTTTCCAAACACATACCCTGATGTGCTTTTAATACTTTACTTTTTGAAAGGAACTTTAAGTATTGCCCTGAATAAAATTGAACTGCTGGCTGATTAGAGAAAACTGTTAATTGTATCTTACTTTTAGGAGAGGTTAATTTTGCTATAAGCCTAGATTGTTTTCGAATAATATAATTTTCATCATAAGGTGATCCTTTTTCGATAATTTTATCGCCGATATTAGCGGTTTTTCTAAAATCATAAGTTGAATTATTAACACTAATTTTTTTTCCAGTAGGTATATTATCTTTATCCATTTCAGTGTAGTAATCAGAATTAATATACAAACTATGACCAAAAATATCTTTTTTGATTTTTTCTAAATTCCAATAAGCATGATTAACAATATTCACATGGGTTGTTTTTGATGATTTTGCTTTAATAGAAATATTAAGACAATTATCTTGGAGGCTAAATTGACAAAAACTAATTAATTCGCCCGGAAAGCCCTCCTCGCCATCTTGAGAGATATATTGATACTCTATAGTATTACTTGATGATTTCTTAATAGTCCAAATTTTTGAGTCAAAACCCTTGACGCCACCGTGTAAAATATTTTTACCTTCATTTTTTGATAGTTTGTATGTCGTATTTTTAATTTTAAATTGGGCATTTTTGATTCTATTAGCAAATCTCCCACATGTTGACCCAAGGTAGTTTTGATTATTTTGATAAGATGAGATTTTATCAAGATTCAAAATCAGATTAATTTTTTTTTTCTTATGGTAGACTTCATATAAGGTAGCTCCCATATTTAACGTCTTAACTCTTAAAAATTTGTTTTCTATTGTATGAGATTTAATCATTAATTTGAGAAGTTATATTTTCAATTACTTTTTTAGAAGCCTCTTTAAGCTTTGGGAGAGTAGATTTAATTAATTGAATCCTATCATAAATAGTTGGATTGCTCTCAATCTCTTCTCTAAGAGTATCACCAAATGTTTTTCTAAGCTCTGTGCCAATATTAAATTTACAAACGTTTGTGGTGGTAGCAATTTTTCTTCTTAAACCATATTCAATCCCACTACTTCCATGTAAAACTAATGGAATACTAGTTAGGTCTTCTATATTTTTTATTACATTCATATCAATAGAAGAGGATTTATTAGTTTGTAAATGAACATTTCCAGCACTTATGGCCATAGCATCACAACCAGTTTGTTCAGCAAATTTTTTAGCTTCAATTGGGTTTGTGCTTAATGACTCTGCTCCTTGGTTATATCCAACAAAACCAATCTCACCCTCAACTGAAACTTTATAACTATGAGCTAAATCTGCAATTTCACTCGTTTTTTCAATATTTTCATTTAAAGAAAGCTTCGAACCATCAAACATAACTGAAGTAAAACCGCTATCTAACCCCTCAACACATTCTTCTTTGGTATAGCCATGATCCAAGTGACAAACTACTGGAGAATTGGATTGCTCGGCCAAGTATCGAAACATCTTTCCTAAAATAGGAACTGGTGTGTTTGCTCTGCATCCAGGTCCTGCTTGTAGNATAACGGGTAAGTTTAGTTCTTCAGCAGCTTCAGNATAACATCTGGCATCTTCCCAACCTAGTACAACGAGACCAGCGACTGCATACTTTGCTTCCTTAGCTTTTTGTAAAACGTCACTGAGTGTAGCTACGGTCATTTATACTTTGCTATCATATCCTTAATTCCAGGGATTGTTTCAATTTGATAAGCATGAGTTTTTTGAAAGTATTGCACCAGTGATCTTTGAGANAATCCTACTAAAATTGTAAAGTAATACATTTCATATCCGGGAGCTACTACACAGGGATGATAGCCTTTGTTTATNGCTATNGTTGATCCATTAAATAATTGATAACCAAATCCNTCTTTATCTTCTTCATGCTGTATTACTTGAACGCCAAANCCATGACCNGGTTTAAAGCGATAATTATAAACCTCATCATGGCGNGTTTCATCAGGAAGTCTATCTGTGTCATGTTTATGCGGTGGAAAACCTGACCATCCTCCTGCGCCAACTGTATATAGTTCATTTACAAGTAATCTTCCAACTTGCTCATGTTGTTTTGCCCCAAGGATATGTTTGATCTTACGATGGGTCTTAGTGTCATCTGAGCCATANTGAACTACATCTATTTCATTTTTAGAAACNAAAAATGGGTCCAATTTGTTTTCATAAATACCGCCAGCTATAAAACATTCAGCTGNCTCTGAAAGGCAAGTAATCGTGCATTGAGAATTAGTGGGAATATAACTTCCCTCAGGCTCTCCATCCCAAACATCAGCATTCCTTGTTCCTATTTGACCAAGTTTATTTCCATCAACTGTTAATTCCACCATACCAGTAGCAGGAACAACACTTGTTTCNTGTTTGGGGAGTTGATANCTGTAGCTTTCCCCTTTTTTTAAATTAATTATATTAAAATATACAAGAGGGACGGTCTTATTATTCTCTTGAAATAANGCTATATTTTTGTTGTCTGAGTATGGTATNTGCATCTAATTCTCCATTTTTTGTTGATTAATAAATTTTTCTAATTCTTCACTGTTTGGCATTGCGGAAGAGCAACCTACTTTTGTTACAACCAAAGCAGCATTTGCGGATCCTCTTTTAACAGACTCATCTAAAGACATNCCTTTATAAAGTGANCNNATGAAACCTCCATTAAAAGCATCACCCGCTCCNGTTGGTTTGATAGCATCNACTTTGAATATCCCAAATTCAAACTCTTTTTCTTTGGTAAAAACCTTAGATCCTCTTTCTCCCATCTTATAAATTATAATTGATGATTTTTTTTCAATAAAATTTTTGGTCAAATGAAAACCATCAGAAGAATTATCTGCAATATTAAATTCAAGATCATTACCGATGATAATGTCCATTTCACTCATAATTTTTTGATAAATTTCTGATTTCATTTGATCTGATTCCCAGTTATAAGGCCTATAATCTAAATCAATAATTAAAGGGATATTTGATATAGATGCTTTTTGACTTGCATAAAATACTGCCTCTCTAGAGGGTTCAGACGAAAGAGCAGTTCCTGAGATAAATACTGCTGAATAGTCTTGAAAATCAATTTGATCGATATCGTCTTTATTTAACTGTAAATCACATGAATTATTTCTGTATAAAATTGATTGATTGTTTTTAAGTATTGTTTCGACTACTGCTAATTGCGTTTGAAAAACCTTATCCACTTTCCTGCAAAATCTACTACCCACTTTAAATTCTTTTAATTTATTCAAGATATATTCACCTATAGCATCATCAGAAATACAAGTAACGAGATCTGAGCTAACTCCTAATTTTGATAAGGCAACACAAGTATTAGCTGCAGATCCTCCCAAATGGGTAGAAAAATCTTTTACATCAGTGATTTTTGTACCTGGAGGCTCTGGATAAATGTCCATTCCCGCTCTTCCAATTACAAGTATTTTTTTTGATTTATCAAATTCCATAAAAGAATTACTTTAAAGGAAATATTAACTTTACTTAAGGATTTTTTGAATTTCTTCTAAAGTAAAAAAATCAGATTTTTTACAAGTTGTTTTTATTTCTTGGGGTGTCATTGTGTCTGCAGCTTTCATAGTAGATTTAATAATATCTAATACATGAAGGGAAAGTTCTCCGTTACATCTATGATTAAGATTGTTTTCTATACAATAAGCCATTTCTGATAATCCAACTCCACGGTAATTNGCATTAGTCGAAGATTCATTTGCTCNTCCACTATGTGAGTTAATATTAATTCTTCCTAAAGGCATATCATTTGTTTTATGCTCATGCCATTGACCAGAGTCATCATTACAAGTCATTACAGATCCTCCAAACATATTAGGATCAGGAACTATCATAGAGCCCTTGTCTCCATAGAGCTCAATATGATTCCTTTGGTGAGCAACAACATCGAATGATAGTGTAATTTGAATGAAAGCCTTGTTGTGAAATTCTAAATTGACTAAATAGCTCGTAGGGCATTTAACATCAAACTCTTGATCTTTTTTTGGACCAATACCAATAACTCTTTTTTCAAAAACTTTAGTTGAAATACCATGAACGCTTTTAGCTGGCCCAAGTAGATTAACTAAAGCAGTCAGATAGTATGGTCCCATATCCATAACGGGGCCACCTTCATTATTTGCAAACCAAGGTTCTGGATTGGGGTGATACGACTGCACGCCAGGATAAGCAAAAATAGCACTGCCAAGTCGAATATTACCAATTTTACCATCATTGATTAATTCGATAGATTTTTGGATACCGCCACCTAAAAAAGTATCAGGAGCATTGCCGATATACAGACCTTTAGATTTTGCTAATTCTAATAACTCTTGTCCTTCAGAAAAATTAACAGCCATAGGTTTTTCACTATAAACATGCTTTCCTTTATCAAGGGATTGCTTTGCAACTTCAAAGTGTGCTCTAGGAATTGTTAAATTGAGTATAATTTCAATTTCAGAGTCATTCAGTAAATCCTCAACAGAACTTGCACTAATTCCATATGTTTCAGCACATTTTTTTGCATTCTCTTGATTGATATCAGCACATTTTACAATTTGAAAATTATTAAAATATTCATGACCACGAAAATATGTTTCAGAGATGTGGCCACATCCTATTAATCCAACCTTAAAGACTTTATTCATGAAAAATATTACTTATCTAGGCCACACATATTGACATATTTTATTTCGATAAAATCATCTATGCCATACTTAGAGCCTTCTCTTCCAAGGCCTGATTCTTTAATTCCACCAAAAGGAGCTTCCGCCTTAGAAGTAAGACCGGTATTTACACCAACCATACCGTATTCTAATGCCTCAGCAACTCTCCATACTCTACCAATATCTCTTGAATAAAAATATGAGGCCAACCCATAAGGTGAATTATTTGCTAGTTCTACAACTTCGCTCTCATCTTTGAACTTATAAACTGGAGCAACAGGTCCAAATGTCTCCTCAGTGGTAATTTTGGCTTCTGGAGTTACGCCGGTCAATATAGTAGGTTGATAGAAATTTAATCCTAAAGAGTGTTTTGCACCACCTATTGCAACTTTAGCTCCACAATCAACGGCATCTTGAACGTGTTCTTCAACTTTACTTAAAGAGTGCTCATCAATCATTGGGCCTGAAGAGTTTTCTTCATTTAAACCATCTCCAACTTTCATTTTTGATACAGCTTCAACAAATTTTGAACAGAATTCATCATGAACTTTCTCTTGAACGTATATACGATTTGCACAAACACAGGTTTGGCCAGTATTTCTAAACTTACTTTGCATGGCGCCTGCAACAGCATCATCAATATTAGCATCATCAAATACAATAAAAGGTGCGTGACCCCCTAATTCCATAGAAACTTTTTTTACAGTTCCTGAGCACTTCTCTAATAATACTTTTCCTATTTCAGTAGAGCCGGTAAAAGATAATTTTCTAATAATTGGATTAGAAGCTAGTTCATCTCCAATAGCTGAAGCCTTACCTGTAATTACATTAAGAGTTCCTTTTGGAAACCCAGCTTCTTCAGCTAAAACAGCAAGAGCCAATGCTGAGAAAGGAGTTTGACTAGCTGGTTTGATAACAACGGGGCAGCCAACTGCAAGAGCTGGAGCACATTTTCTTGTGATCATAGCATTTGGAAAATTCCATGGGGTGATTGAAGCTACAACGCCAACCGGTTGTTTTAAAACAACAATTCTTCGATCGGTCATAGGGTCAGGTATTGTATCCCCATAAACTCTTTTAGCTTCTTCCGAAAACCACTCTACAAAGGATGCACCATAACCAATCTCACCTCTAGATTCATTGATTGGCTTTCCTTGTTCAATTGTCATTATCTGAGCTAATTCTTCTTTATTTTCAATGATTAGGTCAAACCATTTACGAAGTATATCTGAGCGTTGTCTGGCAGATTTTGCTTTCCATTCAGGCCATGCTGCATTAGCAGCTTCGATCGCTCTTTTGGTTTCAGCTGTTTCGCACTTAGGGACTGTTCCAATTTCTTCTAAAGTTGCTGGATTGTTAACTGAAATATTCTCGCCAGAGTCAGAATTAATCCACTCGCCATTAATATAACATTTATCTCTATAAAATTTTGAATCTGTTATTTTCATAGATGTATTTATAGCAGTTCTTAAATTATTCTACAGTAGCAATTTTGCCACCCACAGGGATAACGTCACCCTCAGGGGCAATGATTTCGGTTAGAGTTCCATTAACCGTAGAAGGGATTTCTGCTGCTGTTTTATCAGTTTCAACTTCACACAAAATATCTCCTTCTTTGATTTCATCACCAACATTTTTATGCCATTTTATAACTTTTCCTTCATCAACTGTCTCACCGAGTGAGGGCATTATTATTTCCATGATTATTCTCCTTTTATTTTTTTTATAACTTCGTTAACAATAAGATCGACAGAAGGAATGGTATTATCTTCCAGTATGTCGGCACTTGGTAAAGGGACATGTGGTGTAGTAATTCTAGTNACTGGTCCTTTTAAATTTGAAAAGCAATGCTCAGTAATTAAAGATGAAATTTCTGCACCCCAACCACATAGTCTTGGATTCTCCTCAACAGTCATAGCTAGTCCTGTTTCATTTATAGATTTTTTAATTGTTTGCAGATCTAAAGGTACAAGTGTTCTTAGATCTATCACTTTAGCTTTAATGTTATGCTTCTCTTTTAGAATTTCTGCTGCTTTTTTAGATCTTTGTGCCATTAATGCTAAACCAATAATGGTAATATCATTTCCTTCATGAAGAATATTGGCTTGTCCTAAAGGAATAGACAGTTCAGTGCTGTCTAACTCTTGTTTAGATGCATATAAGGATTTATGTTCATAGAAAATAACAGGATCAGGGTCATTAATAGCTGTATTCATTAATCCCAAAACATCAGCTGGAGAACTTGGTGCAACAACCTTTAATCCAGGAATCATCATAGACCAATTCTCTAAACTTTGNGAGTGCTGAGCCCCAAACTTTGACCCCCCTCCATTTGCTGTTCTTATTACTAATGGAATATTGATTTGCCCATCTGACATATATCTAGTTTTAGCAATCTGATTAGCAACGATATCCCAACAAACCGCTAAAAAATCNGAGAACATAATTTCAGCAATGGGTCGTAGACCCGTCATAGCCGCACCCATAGCGGCACCCAAAATTGCTTGTTCAGATATAGGNGTATCCATTACCCTATCTTTTCCAAATTCATCTAATAAACCCACTGTGGCTTTAAAGACACCCCCNGCNGCACCAACATCCTCNCCAATAAAAAAAACCTTAGGGTCTTTTCTCATGGCCTGCGCTATAGCTAATGAAACACTTTCTCTGTAAGTTAATTGTGCCACTTGTAACCTCCATCAGCCCAAACATCAGTAAATATTTCTTTTGTGTCAGGTATAGGTGAAGATTTTGAAACTTCAGTTGCATCTTCAACTTCTTGTTTAATCTTATTTTCAATATCAGAAATGACCTTCTCATCAATATTATAATCTAAAAGTTTTTTTCTATAATTCGTAATTGGGTCTTTATTTTCAAGCCAATCTTTAACCTCTTCGTCAGGACGATATTTTCCAGGATCTGCTCTAGAGTGACCACTATGGCGATAAGTCATAGCTTCAATTAAACTAGGACCATGACCATCTCTTGCTTTTTGAATTGCCAATTGAGCTGTGCGAAACATTTCATCTGCGTCGTTACCATCTACGATAATTTTTTCTAAGCTATAGGCTGATGCTCTATCTGCAGCTGGATGCTCAACAGCAGTTACATCACTAATAGCAGTGTATTCCATATATAAATTATTTTCGCAAACAAAGACTATTGGTAAGTTCCAAATTTTAGCCATATTCAGCGCTTCATGAAAAGCGCCAATATTGGTTGTTCCATCTCCAAAGAAACAAACACTTACTTCTTTAGTTTTATTATACTTAGAGGCTAGAGCTGTACCATTTGCAATTGTTAAATGAGCACCAATAATTGCATAAGACCCCATAACCCCCTTATCTACATCAGTCAGATGCATAGAGCCGCCCTTGCCTTTCATCAATCCGCATTGACGACCCATTAACTCTCCCAATACCCCTTCTATAGAAGATCCTCTTGCCAAAGTGTGGGCATGACCTCTATAAGTGCAAAAAGTATAATCTCCTTCTTGAAGAGCAACACCAAAAGCTCCAGCTATTGCTTCTTGTCCTAAAGCAAGGTGACTGGTTCCCTTAATTAAGTTTTGAAGAAATAAATCGTATGCTTTTTTTTCAACTAATCTAAGCTTAAGCATCATTTCCCAAAGCTTAAGCCTATTATTTTCACCTATATCATCGTTGGCTATATCAACCATTAATATTTACTAGCTATTGGTAGTTCTTCGGCAGGAAACAAAGATATAACCTGACAGCCTTTATCAGTAACAATTAATTCTTCTTCAATTCTGGCTGCTGAGTAGCCATCCTTTGCAGGACAATATGTTTCTAAGGCAAAAACCATTCCCTCTTTAATTTCAGTTGGGGAATCCATTGAAACCAATCGACTAATAATAGGTCTTTCATGAATTGCTAAACCTAACCCATGACCAAATTGTAATGCAAAGGCGTCCATCTCGTTGGCAAAACCAAACTCTTCTGCCTTAGGCCAAACCGCAGCAATTTTATCAGTTGATGCGCCTGGCTTTACTAACTCGATTGCCTTATCAAGCCATTCGCGACATTGTTTATAGGCATCATTTTGTTCATCAGAAGCCCTACCAATATTAAAGGTTCGATAATAGCATGTGCGATAACCCATATATGATTGAAGAATATCAAAAAAAGCTTGGTCACCTGGTCTAAATATTCGATCTGTAAAATTATGAGGGTGTGGGTTACACCTTTCACCTGAAATAGCATTAATTGCCTCAACGTCATCAGATCCAAGTTCATATAAAAGCTTATTAGCATTAGCCACTATTTGGGCTTCGCTCACACCCGGTTTCATTGTTTCATATATCTGATGATACGTAGCGTCCACCATAGAGGCTGCTTGATTTAGAAGCATNAATTCATCTTGAGATTTTATNTCTCTTGCTTCCAATAAGATTTGCTGNCCNTCAATAACATTNAANCCTTCATCCTGNAGNGCAAACATCATNGAAGGNTCNACNAAATCAACTCCGACAGGTTCATTNGCTAATCCTTTTTCTGTAAGCATCGATTTAATTTCTTTTGCAGCTCGTTTCATCAGACCCGCATCAGGATGGACNGTGCCACGCAGACCTACCATTCCAGCCTTCCAATTTTCTTCAGGGAGCCATGGGGAGAAGATTTGGTGGTGTTTTGCAGCAGAACCAAAATCCCACAAAATAGGGTCATGCCCTTGAGGCAGCAAAGAGTATCTTGCGATTTTATCTCTAGACCACTCTCCGATGACCGTACTTGTTAGGTAGCGGATGTTATTGTTATCAAAACAAAGAAGGGATCCTGCCTTAGAATTATCTAGAGCTTTTTTAGCTCTTCCTAATCTGTACTTATGAAGTCTTTGGAAATTTATTCTCTCTTCATAATCAACATTCATGCGACCGTGGGAAGGTACACGACGATGCCAATTATAATTGGGATTTATATCTTCCGGTTTAATGATAGATGGTTCAGACATTATTGAATTACCATACCTCCATCAATCATCAAAATTTGGCCTGTCATATAATCCGATTCTCCTGACGCCAAGAAAGAGGCAGTTCCAACAATATCTTCAGGATAAGAATATCGTTTCATTAAAATCATATTTTCAGCAATAGAGTCCATGGACTCGCCATGCTTATCAAACTTACCCATTGCCACTAATTCTTTATCAAGTTGCTCCCACATTTCAGTTCTTACAACACCTGGGCCATATCCGTTAACATTAATGCCATACTCTGCAAGGCCTTTAGCTCCACCTTTAATAAGGCCAGCAACAGCATGCTTGCTTGCTCCATAAATTACAACATCATCAAAAGTTTCACGTGATAGAATAGAAGCCACATGAAGTATCTTATATGGTTCTTTTTGCTTACCTTGATTAATCATTTGTCGTGCCTGCTCTTGCATGCCAAGCCATGCCCCTCNTACATTTATATCAAAAATAAAATCATAATTATCTTCAGTTACATCCATAAACCATAANGGTTTGTTAACACCTGCGTTATTAAGAGATACATTTAANCTNCCAAATGCTTCTACCGTTGCTTTCACTGCTGCAACATGGTCTTCTCTTTTCCTAACATCCAACTTACATGAAATGGCCTCTCCACCAGAAGATCGAATTCTATCTTCTACTTCCTTGCAACCATCCAGGTTGACGTCAGTNATACAAACTTTNGCTCCTTGAGCACAATAATGTTCAGCAATAGCAGCACCCATGCCTTGGGCGGCACCAGTAATTAATACATTTTTACCTTTAAGTCTTTCCTTGTCCATGAGTATCCTCCAAATACTTGAATATATTACTATAAACTTANAATTACAGGATGATAAATATATTCAAAATGAATATTATTTTCCTAATATAGATTTCTTTTTTTCAAGAAGAGNTGTTTTTCGTTCATCTATTATAGCTAATAAGCTTTTACGAGATTGCCTAGCATCAAAAACNCGAGACATGGTTTGGAATACAATTACTATGACCAGNAACACTGAAGTGAATAGTTGNACAAANTGAACTTGAAGAGCATAAAAAACTAAACCTGTATTCAAAAAGTTAACTGTCANGGCACCAATAGCGGCTCCAAGCACNCCNCCCTTACCACCAAGGATGCTTACTCCCCCAACAAAAGCTGCAACAGTACCAGCTAAGAGAAGATATTGGAGACCNANNCCTTGGGCAGTGCCAGACTTTAAACCTATNACAGTTCCTGCAAAACCAGCACAAAAACCAGACAAAGCGAAGGCTATAACCATAGGGCGCCTTAAAGGAATGCCNGCGGTCAACGCNTCTTTNCTCGCACCACCAATTGCATATATTTCNCTTCCATATTTTGTATATCTCATAAAAATTCCTACACAGATAAAAATAAATATAACCGTCATNCTTGCAGGTGAAAAATACATTAAANATTTTGTAGTAATNAANTCAGGAACTCTAAAATCAGTNAGCATTACNGTTTTTTCTTCAGCTATAAGNAGAGCTACACCTCTTANTAACATCAAAGTACCNACNGTAATTACTATTGCTCTAATTCTAATAAAGGCNATTACAAAACCTTGAGTTGCCCCAATTAGAGTTGAAACNGATAGNCCAATCANCATAGCCATAGGTGCACCTAGTGGATCTGTCAACTTTACAACAATAACAGCNCACAAAGCAGCATTGGAGCCAATAGATAAATCAATTTCTCCAGCTATAATGCAAATAGTTAAAGCTAAACCAACAAGACCTAATACAGCAAATCGTTCAAGAATGGCAAAAGAAATATTATGACTAAAAAAGACTTCTATGTTGAGNGCAAAAAATACGTAAACACAGAATGACAATAAAATTGCAAAAGATAGATCAACATCTTTGGTAATTCTTTTAATAAAATTTTCCATTACTCTTGAGCCCTACTTCCTTTTGCAAACAATCCAAACACTATTATACTAAATACAATCATTAAGCCCACTCCCACAATTCTTGGGCCACTATTAAAACCTTGTAATACCATCATATTATCGACCATAGCAATAAATATGGCACCTAAACTAGTTCTTAAGGAAGATCCATAGCCTCCCATTATTGAATTTCCACCAACCATAACTGTAGCTATAACAAGTATTGTCATATCTCCCGAAGAACCAAATTCTGCTGAAAAATAATTAGATTGTGCACTATCCATTTGGGAAACAAATGCGACAGCCACAAAGGCACAACAAACAGAACAAATAGTAAAGACTATAATTGCCATAGAAAAATTCTCATGACCTGTTGCTTTTCCAGCCGCCTTATTTGATCCTACTAAATAAACTTTTCTTCCAAAATTCGTATGCCGAAGAACTATCTCAGCAGCAATAGCTATTAAAATAAAAGACCAAGTAATACTTGGAAGACCTAAAAAGGAACCCGTACCTAACCATTCTGCATCATGAGGTCTCTTAAAATTTATGACTAAATTATCACTCCACCAAGCACCCAATCCATATAAAATTCCAGCACCACCAAGAGTAACAACAATTGGATTACCTCCCATACCAACAAAATATCCTTGAATAACTCCACTAACTACACCAACTGCTAGTGCTGCCAAAAGAGAAATAGTGAAATTACCAGCTAATTCAGGTGAGCCAAAACCAGTTGCCATACCCATCGCAAATGTCACTCCACAAATAGATGCTGTTTCTTTAAGTGATAATAAAAAGAAATTGCCTGAAAGAGTTACAAAGGTTAATCCTATAGCCATGATACCATACAATGCAGCATCTCTAATAATTGCTTTAAAATTAGTAAGAGTTAGATAGTTATCTGTAAAAAAAATTCCATAAACAAACATTACAGCAAATAAGGACAATAGGATGGCTAATAGAGTTCTGTCTTTATAAAATTGTAAAAATCTAGCAGATACTGATTCTTGATTATGTTGAGTAATAGATGTCATAAGTTAGTCTCGTTAAATGGATCTGTTATTTCTTTTAAAATTACAGGTGTTTTAATATGCTCTAAACGATGTTCATCAATCATCATACCTCTATAAAAAGTAATTACTCTATCTGGAAGATAAGTAATCTCTTGAATATCTGTTGAAGCAAAAATAATAGTGATACCACGTGAGGCTAGCTCCCTCATTCTTTGATATATTTCTGATTTAGCTCCTACATCCACACCTCGTGTAGGTTCATTAACAAGCAAAACATCCGGTTTAATTGATAACCATTTTCCAAGGGCTACCTTTTGTTGATTTCCACCACTTAATAAACCAGACTCATCATACATTCTTTTAACATCAACTAAAAAATCCTTAGCTAAGCTTTTAGAGTAATTTTCCTCAGTATCTCCAAAGTTAAAACCATATTTTGAGATAGTACTAAGTGCAGGAGAAGTTAAATTTTCAAAAATTGGCCTCCCTAAAAACAGGCCATCTTTTTTTCTATCTGATGAACAATAAGCAATTTTTTTTTTAATTGCTTGCTTAGGTGACTGAGGTAAAAAAGATTCACCGTTAAGCGTTAGCAAACCTGATCGAGACTGCAAAGCTCCCGCAATGGAAGCTAAAACTTCTCCAGCTCCACTTCCTAACTGACCTGATAGACCAAGAATTTCACCTTTAAAGGCTGAAAAACTTACGGGCTCGAGAACGCCATCCGGCCATAATTCTTTGATGTTAATTTGTGGTTCATCGCTAATATGATCTGCTCTTGAAGGAAACATGTTTGCTAATTCTCTACCAAGCATAATTTCAACCAATTTATTAACATCAATATCTTTAGTTTGTTGAACCCCTTGGCTTACCCCATCTCTTAAAATGGTAATTCTTTTAGTGATTTTAAAAATTTCATCTAATCTATGACTTACATAAATAATTGATTTTCCATTTGCTGCAAGACGCTCTACCATCTCTAATATTCTTCTACTCTCCGCTTCACCTAAAGCTGCAGTAGGTTCATCTAAAATTAAAATTTTCGCTTCTCTGGAAATAAGTCTTGCAACCTCTACTAAGTGCTGCTCTCCAACAGATAAGAGATTTATTCTAGTGGTGGGATCAACTTCTGTTAGACCTACCTCATCGAGGTAAGGACGTGCCATTTTTGATAAGGTACTCAGAGTTGCAAACTTCTTAACTTTAGCTCCAGTGAGAAATATATTTTCTGCTACTGACATATTAGGTATTAAACTTAGTTCTTGTTGGGCAATAGCTATGCCAGACTCTTCTGCTTGAGAGGGGGACTCAAACTTAACCTCTTGTCCATTGATTTGATAGCTACCTTTAAAACCTGGATCGAAACCACTTATAATTTTTACTAATGTCGATTTACCAGCGCCATTTTCTCCAACAAGCCCCATAATTTCACCTTCATTGATTTCAAAATTTGCCTCTTTGAGAGCTTGGATGGCACCAAAAGTGCGAGATACGTTAGAAATTTTGAGAACTACGTTAGACGACATCAACTAATTGTATATCCTTTTAGTTAAATAACCACACACAGGGAAAATTCCCTGTGTGTAAATTTATATTGGTAAGGTGTTAACCTTAGTCCCAAGCACCTGAGCAAAGCTCATCAATGCCATATAGGTTTCCATCAAAACCTCTTAATGCAGTGAAGTCCATAGTTGCACCTGTCACTGAAGGGTTAGGGGTGAAGTTAATGTAGTTAGCAAGTTCACCATTATCCATGTACTCTTGTACAAGTTTAATAGCTAGTTGACCCTCATGCAGAGGTGACTGAAGAGTTGTACCGAATTGTTTTCCATCAGTAATCATCTGCTTATCACCGTTACACACTGTACCAACAGTAATAACAGCATCGCTATCTACGCTACCACTTTTACCTGTACCTGCATACCAGTCAACATTGTACCCTGCTTCTTCCAGAGCTTTAATACCACCAGTTAAAATTGCATCATCCATTCCATATACGAAATGAATTCCTTGATCTTTAACTTTAGAGATAAGTTTAGCAGCACCTTTGTATCCATTAGCCTGTCCAAAACCCTCACCAATGTCACCGATTAAATTTAGATCAGTTCCAGCAATGGCCTGTTTGAAAGCATTAATTGAAAGACCATATCCGCCATAAGAGTGAGGATAAGATAATGCGATAACATTATAGCCCTCTCCACCAGCGGCTTGCTTCATCTTCATTGCTTTAACCATCATCTCACCTGCATTATATGCACGTAAGCTATCGTCAGGACCTGCGTATCCAAAGATAAAAGCTTTGTCTTGTTCATTTGGTAATTGATTAATTTTTAGAACTGGGACTCCAGTCTTTGCTAATTTTCTCAATGAACCAAGACCTGCTACAGCATCCGGTGGCCACCAAATAAATACATCTGGAAGCGCTCCGCTTGAAAGATATTGTTCAACTTGTTGGTTTTGCTCTGCTTGGTTATAGTTATTTTCAAAAACAGTAATGTCATAACCATATTGAGCAGCAGTAGCTTTAATTCCTTTAACAAAGGCACCCACATAAGCTTCAGAAGATGCGGCGTTAAAGGAGACGATTTCAACCGCTTTGGCTGAACCGAAAGAAAAGCACATTAAAACAGCTAATACTTTAATTAGTTTGTTCATATTGATCCTCCTTGTTCCTATAAAATAATTATCTCGATATTAAGACAAGATATAATCGCTAATATATTCAATTTGAATATTTTTAAAAATGATGTTTAGTATATTCCTCAAGTTAAAATGAACAGAAATGAAATCAATTCCCTCTTAAAATTTGTTGATAAAACAAGAATTTTATTCAATAAAACCGTTTCAAATAAAACAGTCGACTCAGATTGGAAGATTTTTTCATTTGTTATCACCAATCATCTTGATAATAAAATTAATACTATAACTAGTATTATTCAGGCTTCAGGTCTTCCTTTTGCAACTGGTTTGAGAAGAGTCAAAAAACTTATTAATGAAAAAAAACTAATTCAAAGAACAAAAACAAAATCAGGAAAGTCATTTTCAATTCATCCTAGTACAGAGTTAATTAAAGAATTTACTGATTACCTTTTATTAATAAAAAAGGAGATTGCTTCAAATTTGGGTTTCAGTGAAATCAATGATAATTATTTTTTTGGGACATCTCTATCTGCAGGAAATATTATACCAGCCCCAACGGTAATTATTAATCAAGATAAAAAATATAAGAAACTCCAATTTCTTTCAAATGATAATCCAACATTTAAAGTCATAGAAAAAAATATTGATTTTTTTGAATACATTCTCGATTGTAAAATTGATCTTACAATTGAGGGAGATTTAAAAAAACTTCTTAATAAAATTATAAAAAATTCTCAGTCAGAGAAAAAATCAAAATTTGATATTGTTGCTTTCAATATTCCATGGATTGGGCAATTAACGAAATTAAATTGCCTCCTCCCCCTAAGTCCTTATGTAGAAGAAGTAGGGATTAATTTAAACGATTTTCACTATTCAGGAATTCGTTCAAGTAGTTATAAAAAAAATTTATATGGTATCCCCATAGAGGCTATTCCAGATTTATTATTTTTTCGTAAAGATATTTTTGATAAATATAAAATAAAGCCTCCTAAAAGTTTTGATGAATTATTTCAGGTTTGTGAAACTCTTAAGAACGATAAAGAAATTGAAAGTCCGATAGCTTGGCCTGCAAAAAGAGGTCAGCCATTAGCTACAAGTTTTATTCTAGCTATGGCAAATTATGGCAAACCATACATAAACCTTCGCCATATAGGTCAAAATATCTATGACCTAGACTCAGAAAAAATTTTATTGAAAACTAATTTTCTATCAGAGGCCTCTTTTCAAGCAGCAAAGATGCTGAAAAAATTATTAAATTATTCTCCAAAAAATATTTCTTACCATTCAAATGACGAATGTGTTGAATACTATAGCAAAGGTAAGTCAGCAATGGTGATGAATTGGAGTAGTAGAGCACATTTATTTGAATTGAATAATAAATCTCCAGCTTTTAAAAAAACTGGATACTTACCAAGACCTGCTGGTCATCCTTCATTTCAGGTATCGCCAATTGGAGGTTTCTCTCTAGGGGTGCCAGCAAATATACCCAATGAAAAAATACCTTTTATCATGAAAAATATTCGTAATTTCGTATCTCCAGAATTCATTAAATATTATATTGAGCACGGCAGTCTTTCTTCACCGGTTTTTAGTGTCGTCAATGACCCAGAGGTTAGGGCTCTGAGTCCCATTTTTAATGAGATTGATAAAATGGAAAAAGAGGAAAAACTAATTGAGTGGGCTAGATATCCACTACCTACCTATTCTAATATCATTGAAGAAGTGGGAAATAAAATTTATGAATTTATTTTTTTAAATAAAGATCTTGAAGACACCTTAGAAAGTTGTCAGCAAAGTTGTCAGAAATATTTAAATTAAATTATTTTACTTCCATTTTTTCAGCAGGCTGAGGTGGGGCGAAAGGATATCCTCCCCAAACTGATTGATCAAAGTTAACAACTGATCCTGTCATCATTCCTGAGTCATCGGATGCGAGAAAGGCTACAGCTCTAGCAACCTCTTTAGGGTCAAGTAATCGCTCAAATGGCTGAGCCTTGGCAGCATCCTCTAACCAATTTTCAGGAGCATTGTGATATTTTGTTTGAATCTCATGTTCGCCATCAGATGCCATCCATCCAATGTTAAGTTGGTTAACACGAATTTTATTTTTAAGAAGAGCAAATGCGGTATTTCTTGTTAAAGTTGCCAATGCTCCTTTTGAAACACAATAAGTTGAAATAAAAGGCTGGCCAGTCATGGCGGCTACTGAACCAATATTAATAATTGAACCTTGGATATTTTGTTCAATCATTATTTTAACGGTATCTTGAATCAAAAAATAAGGACCTTTTAAATTAACGCCAATCATTTTGTCAAAAAGCTCCTCTGAGGTATCAACAATATTACCTCTATCCGTAATACCCGCTGCATTAACTAAAATATCTATTTTACCAAATTCTTTTTTTGCAAAAGAAACAGCATTTCTACATTGATCAACTTCCGGGAGGTCGGTTTTTACAAACAAAGTTTTACAACCGGTATCCTCTGTAATCTTTTTAGCAACTTCTTTTCCTTTTTCCTCTGATCTTCCAATAGTAATAATACCTGCTGCACCATTTTCTGCTAATCGACGAGCTATAGCCACTCCAAGGCCCTGAGTTCCACCTGTGATTAATGCAAATTTTCCCTTAATGCTATTCATTCCTGATACCCCTCTATTTCATATCCAAACATATTTAAACAATCAACGAGTTCTTTATTGCCAATTTTAGCATACTCTAATGGATTGGCTTTAGCGGGGTCCTGTTCAGCTTCTACTATGAACCACCCTTCATACTCATTTTTTGCAAGTGTTTCGATAACTTCTTTAAAATTTATACTCCCATCTCCAGGGACAGTGAAGGCTCCCTTTAATACCGCATCTAGAAAGCTTTCCTTTGTACGATCTAAGCTGTTAACCACATCTGATCGAATATCCTTAGCGTGAAAATGGTTCATTCTTTTTGCGTATTTATTAATAACATTAATAGAGTTGCCACCAGCAAACGTCATATGACCTGTATCAAATAGTAGATAAACAGCTTCTCCTGTATTATTCATGAGAAGATCTAATTCTTCTTCTGTTTCAATTGCTGTACCCATGTGATGATGAAAGGATATGGGCATTCCAAAATCAGCACAGTATTCTGCAAAAGCAGTTAATTTTTTTCCATATTCTTTAAAGTCTTCAGGGTGAATTTTTCTTTTGGTGTTAAGTGGAGCATGTCGAACATTCTGGATAGTTCCTGCGGTCTCACCATAAACTAGGCAAGGTGCATTTAAATCTCTAAATAAAGTAAGTTGCTCCAGAGCTTTGTCTTTTTCTTTTTCAAGTTCATTATCTAAGATTGTTCCAGAATACCAGCCTGATGCCAAATAGAGTTTATGATTTTTAAGTATAGGGCCGAGTTCCTTTGATGTTTTAGGGAACTTACCCCCAGTTTCAACACCTGAAAAACCTGCAAGTCTTGACTCATTCAAACAAGTTTCAAGTGTGGTCTCTCCACCAAGTTCAGGAAGGTCATCGTTTGACCAAGCGATCGGTGCAATTCCAAGTTTAGCTTTCATATTAAATTCCTTTATGAATAAAAGATCATACTTAAAAATATATCTTTGTGAAAACTTTTTTATTTTTTTGTTTTATTAAGTAGTTTATAAAATTTCTATATGAAAAAAATTAATATAGCAGTACTTGGTTGTGGCAGGNTTGGTCAGATGCATGCTAGAAANGTAGCCCTGCATGAAATGACTTCACTTGCCTGTGTCTATGACATTAATGAAGAATTTGCTAATAAAGTAGCAAATGATTTAGGTGTATCTGCTGTCACCAACGACCAAGAGATATTTGCTAACGATAATATTGATGCCATACTAATAGCCTCACCCACNGATACTCATATTGAGTTTATTGAAAAATCTGTATCTGCAAATAAACCTGTTTTATGCGAAAAGCCTATTGATCTTGATATNAATCGAGTAAATGAGAGTGCTGAAAGACTNAAAGGAAANACTGTACCTATTCAATTAGGCTTTAACAGAAGGTTTGACCCTGGTCATCAGGCAGCCAAAAAATCTTTAGTAAATGGAGAAATTGGTAATCTTCACCAGTGCATAATCACCTCAAGAGATCCGGGTATTCCAAGTTGGGATTATCTTAAAGNATCTGGTGGTCAATTNCGTGATATGACAATNCATGATTTTGATTTAGCAAGATTTATGTTAGGTGAAGANCCTGTAAGAGTTTTTGCATTGGCTAATGCTTTGATTGAGCCAAAATTAAAATCTGATTTAAATGATAGTGATACCTTGATGGTTATTATGGAAACTGTATCTGGTAAACAATGTCATATTAATAATTCTCGATCCGCCACCTATGGATACGATCAAAGAGTTGAATTATTTGGCAGTAAAGGAATGACAATCAGCGATAACAGAAAACCTCATGAAGTTAAAAAATTCACAACAGAGTTTGTAGACCAACAAGAACCGTATTTGAATTTTTTTATAGAAAGATATCAAGAAGCCTATATGAATGAGATTACAGCTTTTGCAGAAGTTGTTTTGAATAACTCGCAACCAAGTGTTGATTTTGAAGATGGACGTAAAGCTTTAGTTTTGGCTGAGACTGCCTATAAATCAATTAAGTCGGGAAAAATAGAAATTGTTTATTAGTTTCACACATCAATTCATGATTAATTAAAAATTGTTATTATTTAAAATAAAAATACTGTCCTTTGCATGATAAATAGCCTTGTAAAAACAAAGTGGTCTAAAAATCAGACCGCCCTAAATAGTTTCTTATCAATCCCTAATTCCTTTACAGCAGAAATTATGGCTGAACAAGGGTATGACGCTCTAACCATTGATATTCAGCATGGGATGATTGATTTTAGCGATTTATTCACAATGCTCCAAGGTATTAGAAGTAGTGGTGTTACACCAATTTGTAGGGTTTCTGGATTAGATCATGCGGTAATCTCTAAAGTAATGGATGCTGGAGCAATGGGAATAATTTGTCCAATGATCAACAACCGTCAACAATCAGAGCAGCTTGTTCAAGATTGTAAATATCCCCCAATTGGCATCAGAAGCTTTGGCCCTACTCGTGCAAATTTTTCTGTAAGCTCAAATTATTTTTATGAGGCTAATGAAAGTACTTTCTGTTTAGCAATGATAGAAACACAAGAGGCTTTTGATAACCTCGATGATATTGCGTCTACTCCAGGATTAGATGGTTTGTATATCGGAACTGCAGATTTAACGATAGGTCTTAATAAAGGTAAACTTACTCCTGGCTTTGATCGTAAAGAGCCTGAGATGATTGAAGCTAAAAAAAAGATTTTAGAAGTTGCTCATAAGCACGGAAAAGTAGCATGCCTTCATTGTGGAACTCCTGAATATGCAGCTCAAGCTAGTCAATGGGGTTTTGATTTAGTGACCATAACCAATGATGTAAGATTGTTAGCAGGTGCAGCAGGTGCGCATGTTAAAAAGTTTAAAGAGCTAACAGGGGAAAATTATGATGAGTCTAGCAAGGATACAAACCCAAGCTCGTATTAGTTAAGATTATACTGCTTCTAATTCTTTAGCTAAGTCGCCTATTTCAGCTCCACCAGCCATTAGTCTTTTAATATCATCTCCGCCTAGTTCAGATGACTCTCCAGAACCAATAACTTCACCTAAACTTAAAAAGGTAAAGCGGTCAGCAATCAATCGTGCATGAATTTCATTATGAGTAATTAAAATAATGGCGATATTTCCAAATTGTTGAACTTTTTTAATTGTCTTTAAAACTTCCATTTGTTGTTTTTGTCCAAGGGCTGATGTTGGCTCATCAAGAATTAGAACTTTTGCGCCAAAGTAGATGGCTCTAGCAATGGCAAGGGTCTGCCTTTGACCACCTGACATCGTACCTACCAATTGTGAGGGATCAGAAATATTAATGCCAATTTTTCCCATTTCTGTAATAGTAATTTCATCCATAGTCTTAAAGTCTAAAATGCCAAGCGGACCTGGGCCTTTTTTTAACTCATTTCCTAAAAAGAAATTTCTGGTAACTGAAGTTAAAGCATTTAGAGCCAAATCTTGATAAACAGTTCCTATGCCTGCAGAGGTTGCTTCCCTAGGAGATCCAAATTTAACCTCATTGCCAGCTACTCTAATTGTTCCAGCTGTAGGTTGATGTACCCCTGAGAGAACTTTAATTAAAGTAGACTTTCCTGCCCCGTTATCTCCTAAAAGAGCATGAACTTCTCCAGGTAAAACATTTAATGAAACTCCATTAAGAGCAGTAAAAGTACCAAATTTTTTTACTAAATCTGTAATTTCAATAAAAGGTGTTTTGTTATCTGTCATGGCTATATACTTCCAATTATTCGTTTTCGAATATTTTCATTTGTTAAGGCAGAAGCAATAATTACCAAACCTAAGAATACACGATAAAAAGAACCATCAATACCAGGAATATAAAAGAAAGCCTCTTTTGCAATTCCAAATATAAATGCCCCTACACAAATACCTAATATGGTTCCAAAACCACCCGTGAGCACCACTCCACCAATCACTGCAGCAGCGATAGCTTCTAATTCTTTTAAATTTCCTTTTGCTGCATCTGCTGTATTAACTTCAAATACTTGGCAAGTAGCAAAAACAGTTGCGCAAAAAGCTGAGAACATAAACAAAGAAACTTTGACTTTATCTGTAGGTACTCCATTTGCTTTTGCAGCATTAAGATTTCCGCCAGTCGAATAAATCCAGTTTCCAGCCTGTGTCCTGCTAAGAACGACATAACAAATTATAGCTATAATCAACCAGATCATCACACAAGAATAAAGACCAGGTGCAAATTGATTACCAAAATTATTAGTATTCCAATCAATGGGAAAATATAACCAATTAAAAATAGGTTCTAAGATATTACCGCCAAAAAAGTTTGCTACAGGTTGAGATGAGTATATGGAGTCAATATAAACTCTAGCGATATCGACATCTGTTACGGTTTTTGGGATTACTGGGTCAATTTGAAAGTTAGCAATTTTTTCTTGAATTACGCCTACCATATAATCATTACCAGATTGCTGGGCATTTGCTAAAGCTTCTTGAAGAGGCTTTGTTCCCTTCTTAATTAAAAGCTCCATCTTGGCATCTGCCACTCTTTGATAAGTATAAGTTAATCTTTCTGTAATAGTTGCAACGGTGTCAGCTGGAATTTGTTCAGCGATAGAGACTAAATCAGCTTCTGGAAGAGCCTTGGCTTTTTCTCTAACCATTTCACCATGTCCTGGAACGCTGATAATATTTTTGATATCAGGAATTTCAGTAACGGTTGTTGCACCTTTGGCCTGATCTGCTCTGTGATTAAAAGATCGAAGTGATACTTCGGTTAAACCTCTTAAAAAAAATAGTCCCCCTAGGGTGACGATAAATGATGGTAGTCCAGATTTAACAACAATGGTTCCCTGGATCCATCCAAAAAGAAGAGTGAAGCATAGAGTAATTAATATTGCCATAATCGGAGACACATCAGACAAATGAAATAACGTATAAAATTCAATATGAAAGCCACCATCAAAAGAGAAATAAGGAATGATTACTGAAAATCCCCATCTTAAAATCATTGCCATACAAGCACCGGCAAAACCAATCATTGAACCAATTGATAAATCAAACTCTCCAGCAATAATTAGCATTCCTGCACCTATTGCAATAATACCTAATTGAGAAATAACTCTTAAAAAGTTTCTTATACCAAGGGCGTTAAAACCCTCTCCAGAAAAAGGATTCCAAGACATCTCACCAGCAGGAATAGAAAAATAACCCAACATGCCGAATAAAAGGAGCATAACTCCAATTGGCCCAACTTCAGGTCTTGAGAATAAATTTGTTAACCAGGTTTTTTTTTGATGTCTATCTGATTCTTGTCTTTGTGGGGCTGTAGTATTTGTCATAATT
>NHLE01000031.1 GCA_002169365.1 Pelagibacteraceae bacterium TMED259
TTTTTCAATTTCTGTAATTAATTTCCCTGGATCTTCTGAGGTAATTTTACCATAAATTATACCAACAGAGCTTTTAAATTCCTTGGGTATCCTTATATGATCTTTTTCAGTAGTTATTAGGTAAGCATCTTTTTTATTAGCTTCATCAAGCAATTGAAAAATATCCTCTACTGTATAGTTATGATGGTCTGGAAACTCTTTAAATTGTACAACATTCAAATTTTCTGACTCTAATTGATCTAAAAACTTTTTATTAAAACCTAAACCTGAAAAAGCTAATAGTTTTTTCTCAATAATTTCAGGACTCACAGAAATCTTATATTTTAAAATATGCTTAGTGTTTTTTTCATCTAGTTCATCACATGAAGTTGCATTAATTAGAAAAAAAATTTGAGATCTTTCTATCACTCTCTTGATCCCTTCTCTTAATGGCCCAGCGGGTACAAGAAGCTTGTTACCAAACGACTGAATGCCATCATAAATATATATGGAGATATCTTTGAAAACATTAAATGATTGGAGTGCATCGTCTAATACTAGTATATCTGCACCATTTTTTTTTGCTTCATTAAAAGCGCTATACTTATTCTTACTTACCCAGGTTGGAAAGTAGTGAGACATCATTAAAGCCTCATCCCCAACTAATGAATAGTTCATACTAGATTTAACTTTAATTAATTCATTAGTGGTTCCACCATACCCTCGGGAGATTATATGAGGGCGATACCCAGCTTTTGTAAGCTCTTCACAGACATATAGTACTGATGGCGTTTTACCAGAACCTCCAATTATAGCGCTACCAATGGCTATGACAGGTATGGGGGCTCTGTTAATATTAGTAAAATTCTTTTTTAAAAAGGTACCTATTATCCAAAATAGAGTAAGAGGAATAAAAACAATTGAGAGAATTCCAATTTTCTTTTGGTACCAGAATTTTGGTGCTTTTAACATTTATTAATTAAGTCCATTATCTTAGAAAATTCTTTAGTATTTTTTGTAAAGTAATTAACTATATTTTCAGAGTTTTCTATATCTCTGGTTATCAAATTATTTATTTTTTTTGCTGTATCTTCAAGTGAAGTTTCAATAAATGAGGCTAACTTTAATTCATCTAATTCCGAATACTCTTTTTGAAAATTACTAATATGCTTTCCAGTTAATAAATAACACCCTCTTGAAAGGGCCTCTAAGGGATTTTGTCCACCATGATTGAATAAAGATCCTCCCATAAAAACAACTTTAGATTGATCAAATAAATCAATTGTATTACCAAATTCTTTATGAATATGGACTTTATTTTCTATATTTATATCAAGAATTGATTTTAACTTTTCTGAATATTGAATATGGCGAGGTATGATAAAAATATTATCAAAAAGACTAAGATCTAATTTTTTTATTATTTTGATAATCTTTGGAAATTCTAATTTGTGAATACTAGCAAAACAAATATTATTTCTTTTTTTTGATTGAATTTTAATATTTAAATTAAATTTTAAGTTTCCATAAAAGTAAGCTTCTTTTGTAAATAAATTTTCAAATTTTCTTTTATCATCTTCGCTCTTTGTAAAAATTAAATCATAATTTTTACCAATGAGTTTTGCAAAAGAAGAGATTTTACTCCAATTATTATAGCTTTTATTTGATAATCTACCGTTTACTAATATATTTTTAATATTGTTTTTTTTTACTTCCTCAAGCCAACTTGGCCATATTTCTGAGTCAATCCATATAAATTTTTTCAGTTTTGTTTTTTGTAAAAATTTTTTAACATTCCAGTAAAAATCAAATGTTAAAAAAACAATTTGATATTGGGGATATTTTTTTTTTGCTAGATTATAAGAGGATAAAGTTGTGCATGTTAATAGGATTTTTTGATTTAATAGATTATCAGTTATGTATTTGATTGAATTTAATTCACCAATGCTAGCAAAGTGAATGACTACATCTAAATTATTTATCTTTTCAAAATCATAAATACAAAATATTTTTTGTTTTATTGAATAAAAAGTCTCTTTTTTTAATAAAATTCGAATAAAAGAAAAAAAGATAATAATAGGATAAATTATGAATTGAAGGCATTTGTATTTAAACATATGACTCTATCTTTTTCTTATTAGTATTGAGTTCCTTAACTATTTCGGTATTGAATTCATCTTCTGATTTGAAATGATTAGCGTCAATTATTTGCTCTCCCCATAAGTATACCCCTTTACTAAAAGGAAGGGGTATCTTTAGCTGATCCCAATTCTTTAATCTAAAAAACCTATTCGTTTTGAATGATAAAATTGCTAATTTCATATTGTATTTAATTGCTAATTTATAAATATTTGTATTAATCTGATATTTTGGTCCATGAGGAGCGTCAGGAGTTATGTATATACAATCCCCATTGCTTTTAGTTTTGGAGATATTTCTAATTAAAAAACTTGGGTTATCTTTTTTTCTTAAAAGTGGATCTAAGCCAAATTTCCTTTGCACTAGAATGCTTAACTGACCATCTCGATGAGAGGTTGCAATGGGTCGAAGTTTTGGTTTAAACTTCCAACTAAAAGTGGAACCCATAAGTTGATTATGCCAAATTAGCACAATTATTGATTTTTTATTTCCTAATTCTTTTTCTACAATCTCTTCGTTGATGCCCTTCCAATTGCTTGTACTTTTTATAAACCAAAGTGAAAAAAAAATTAAATTTGCAAATATATTTAAAAAAAAAGAATTCTTACTTAAATATTTAAGCATTTTTTTTAATTTGGTTTTGATACAAGTGATAATATTTTTTTCTTTTTAACATTAAAGATTTATGATTTCCCTTTTCAATAAGTTTTCCATTTTCAATAAAATATATTTCATCAAAGTCTTTAATTGTACTAAGACGATGTGCTATTACTATTAAAGTTATATTTTTTATATTTGATAAGTTTTGAAATAAAATTGCTTCAGTTTTAAGATCTAGATTGGAAGTTGGTTCATCCAAAAGTATAACTTGATTTTGTTGAGCTAGAGCTCTAGCAATAGCGATCCTTTGTCTTTGACCACCAGATAGCTTAACTCCATTTTCACCAATATTAGTGTTAAGTTTTTCAGGTAACTCATCAGTAAATTCTTCAATACATGACAATTTAATGGAATTCTCAATAATTTTTTTTGAACTAGATGAATTGTATTTTATATTTTCATAAATTGATCCATCAAATAATACTGTATCTTGAGTTACTAAACTAAATAACTTTCTTAAAGTTGATAACTTAAGATCTTTAATATTGTTGTTGTTAATAAGAATATTTCCTTCTTGATTGTCAAAAAGTCTAATCATGAGAGCCATCAAAGATGATTTTCCTGATCCAGAAGGCCCAACCAATGCTATTTTTTTATTCTTTTGAATGACAAAACTCATTTCATTTAAAATGATTCTTTGGCTATTAGGATATTGAAATTTTACTTTTTCAAATTCTATTTTTTCGAAACGGTTAAGGTCCTTGCTGCCTCCTTTTATATTATTTTTCATATCGATGAATTCAAATATCCGTGAGGCAGCACCAAGTCCGCTTTGAAGAGTTACATTGACATTTATTAAATTTTTTAAAGGTGCATAGGCTAACATTAGGCTTACCAAGAAGCTCATAAGTTCGCCAGCTGTCATATTATCGTTAATTACAAAAACACCGCCTCCAAAAATAGCTAATCCAGCAGCCATTGAACCCAATGTTTCAGTAAATGGTCTTGATCTTGCGGTAATTTTCTCTTGCTTAAAATTTAGTTCTCTTGCAAAAGAAATTTCTTTGCTAATTTTTCTAATCTCAAAATTTTCAGCATTGAACGATTTTACATTTTTAATTCCCTTAAAAGTTTCCTCTAGAATCGAAGCTAAATTTCCTACTTGATGTTGAAGATTTCTCGTAACATTTCTAATTTTTTTTCCTAAGACCCTAACGGGTATAATGGCAATAGGAAAAACTATTATAGACAAGCAAGCTAATTTCCAGTTTTGATAAAACATATTTCCTACAAGTACTAATAGGGTCAATGAATCTTTGATAAGAGCTGTGTACGTATTAGCCATAGCCCCACTTAGGAAGTAGGTATCAGTGGTAATTCTTGTTATTAGAGATCCTGTTTTATTTTGTAAAAAAAAACCATAATGTAAATTTATAACATTATGGAAGACATCCTTTCTTAATTTTTCAATAATTCGATGACTCATAAACTGCAGAGATACTATTTGTGTATAGCTTGCAATTCCTTTGACGAAGCCAGTAAGTAAAATGGCAAGTGGAATGAAGTATAAATAAAAACTATTTGCATTAATTAAAACTTGGTCCAAAGCAGGCTTTACCAACCAAGCATGAAAACCAGTACATAAAGCGGCTATTATCATACAAAGTATTGCGATAAACATTTGAGCCTTATAGGCTAAAAATAATTTTGAAATTCTTATAAAATCTTTTCGACTGTTAGACATTTAATTGACTGCCAATCATTATACTAAATAGAATTAATAAAGCGTAATGGTTATTTCTTTTAAAATAACCAAGAGCGTTTTGAGATAGATTTTTCCATTTCATGTGAATATCTAATAAATTCACAATAAAAACTGAAATGATTAATACATAAAAAATAAAGTGGTAATTCAGAGAATAGGCAAAAAAGCATAGAAGTGCATATTTTAAACAGATTAAAAAATTAATTATTTGAAATCTTTTGCTATCAAAAAAGATTACGCTTGAGTAAAGACTCATTTTTCTATCATCCATCTCATCCTGAGTTGCATAAACAGTATCGTAAATAATCGTCCAAATAATCAATGCTGAATATAAAATCAGGATATTATNAAATTTGTAAGGTGACTGAATTGTGACCCAGCCTATTATAGANCCCCAATTATAAATCATTGCTAAAACTAATTGAGGGATGATAAAAAATCTTTTGGCNAATGGGTACAATANAATTAATGGAGCTATNACTAGACCTAATATAATAGCNGGAGGATTTAAATTAATNAAAACATACAAACCCATTGCAGAAAGAATAAGTAATAAAATTATAGCCTTAGTAAGAGTTATTTGAGAAGAGGCTAGTGGGCGAAGTTTCGTTCGATCAACTTTTTTATCAATATTTCTATCAAAGATGTCATTAACAATACAACCCACTGATCTCATTACAAAAGCACCAAGAAAAAATATGATTAAAAATTTTAACGTGTTTAATCCAATTTCACCATAAGACACCAGAGCAAAACTTATTGGATAAAATAAGAGTAAAAAACCTATTGGTCTGTCTAGCCTTATTAATATGAGATAGGGGTGCGTAAATGATGGTAAAATTTTAAAAATTAAATTATCTTGGTTAATATCATTCATGAAGAGAGTTTATTGTAATTCAATTTTAGATGAAGGTAGCACTTATCAACTAGAAGAAAAGTACTATATCCATTTAATTCGAGTGATGCGATTAAATATCGGAAGTGAAATTGCATTATTTAACCCTAATTCAGGTGAATGGAAGGCCGTAATAAAAAAAATTAACAATCAAAATATAATTGCAGAAGTCTTAGAAAAGATATCAAGCTCTTTTGTTGAGCCAAATATTAGTCTTTTATTCTCTCCAATTAAAAATCTTAATAGCGAAGCTATTATTAGACAGTCAACTGAATTAGGGGTTAGGAATATTTATCCAACTTTTTTTCAAAGAACTGTCATAAAAAAAATTAATCTTAGTAAATTTTCATCATATTCTATTGGAGCAGCACAACAATGTGGGAGGATGTCAATTCCAACATTAGACAATTATCAAAAGTTAGACCAAAGAATCGATTTGTTGTCTAAGTGTCATGTACTAATGTTTGATGAGAATTTACAGGGTGACCCTATCCAAAAAATTAATTCATCAATATCTGACAATAAAACAGAAATTATTGTGATTATTGGGCCTGAAGGAGGTTTTGAGGAAAAGGAGAGGCAGATGATATCTAAAAATAGCAAAACCTTTCAAAATATTTCTCTAGGCCCTAGAATTCTGAAAGCTGATACTGCTGTTATTGCCGCACTGAGCTTAACATTTCATTATTTTTCATAATTATAGCCAATTTAAGCGACAACCTGTCAATATACTGCCTTTAAAAGTTAACTAATATGATTTTATGAAATTCTTATTTACATTTTTTATTTTATTTTTTAATTCAAACCTTTATGCCAGCGCTAATGAGTGGCAACTAAGCTTTCAAAATCCAGCAACTGATTTAATGCAAAAGGTAATTACTCTTCACAATGGAATTCTTGTGGTAATGACAATTGTTACTTTATTTGTTCTTTTTTTACTTTTTTATGTTTCTTTTCGTTTTAGCGCAAAAAGAAATCCAACACCTTCTACAACTACTCATAACACAGTTATAGAAGTCTTATGGACAGCAATTCCTGTTGTTATTCTAGTAGTCATTGCTATTCCATCTTTTAAATTACTTTATCAACAAGAAAAAAGTGATACATACGATATGACTGTTAAGGTCATTGGACATCAATGGTACTGGGAGTACGAATACCCTGATCATGGGGATTTTTACTTTGAAAGCTATATGATCCAAGACGAGGAATTACAAGAGGGTGATTTAAGGTTATTGACTGTAGATAATCCTTTAGTAATACCCGCTAATAAGAATGTTCAAATTCTTATTACAGCTGGAGATGTTTTACATAGCTGGGCAGTCCCATCAATGGGCATCAAAACTGATGCTGTTCCAGGAAGGCTAAATGAAACTTGGGTGAATGTAAAAGAACCAGGAACATACCGTGGCCAATGTTCTGAAATTTGTGGAACTGGTCATGGTTTTATGCCAGTTGTAGTAAAAGTGTTGCCTGAAAATGAATTTATGGCATGGGTTAACACTGCCAAAAATAATTATGCAATTAATGAGGATATTCAAACTGATGTGACCTCATCAGAGGAGATAATTGTTTCAGAAAATAAAATTATACAATTAGAGGAGAAAAAATTATGAGCGTTAATACTGCTTCACTAGATGATCATCATGATCATAAACCAAGTTTTTTTGTAAGATGGTTTTTTTCAACAAATCATAAAGATATAGGCACTTTATATTTTTTATACGCTATCTTAGCAGGAACTATCGGTGGTGCCCTTTCTGTTATTATGAGAATGGAGCTAGCTAGCCCTGGTATGCAGGTAGTTACTGATGGTCAAATGTGGAACGTGATTATATCTGCGCACGGATTGTTGATGATTTTCTTTGTTGTTATGCCTGCATTAATTGGAGGGTTTGGTAATTGGTTTGTTCCTCTAATGATTGGTGCGCCTGATATGGCCTTCCCAAGATTAAATAATATAAGTTTTTGGTTACTAATTCCCTCATTGCTTCTAATTGTTGGTTCAATGTTTGTAGGCACAGGGGCAGGGACTGGTTGGACGATTTATCCACCTTTGAGCTCAACTACAGGTCATAGTTCACCTGCAGTTGATATGGCGATTTTTTCCCTTCACTTGGCAGGTGCCTCTTCGATACTAGGAGCAGTTAACTTTATTACAACCATTCTTAATATGAGAGCGCCTGGCATGACTCTTCATAAAATGCCTTTATTTGCATGGGCGATGTTAGTTACAGCTTTTTTATTATTATTAGCTGTCCCAGTTCTTGGTGGCGCAATCACTATGTTGCTTACTGACAGAAACTTTGGCACAACGTTTTTTGATCCTTCTGGTGGAGGAGACCCTGTTTTATTCCAACATCTTTTTTGGTTTTTTGGGCATCCAGAGGTTTACATTATGATACTTCCTGCCTTTGGAATTATCTCTCATATTGTTTCAACATTTTCAAAAAAACCTGTTTTTGGATATCTTGGAATGGCCTATGCCATGGTTGCGATTGGGTTTATTGGATTTGTTGTATGGGCTCACCACATGTACACAGTTGGTTTTAGTGCTAATGTAAGAGCTTATTTCATGTTAGCCACAATTGTAATTGCCGTACCGACTGGTGTTAAAATATTTAGTTGGATTGCAACTATGTGGGGAGGTTCAATTACTTTTACTACACCAATGCTTTTTGCTTTAGGCTTTATTTTTCTATTTACCTTGGGGGGTGTTACTGGGGTTATTTTAGCAAATGCTGGTGTAGATGTAGTTCTACATGATACCTATTATGTTGTTGCCCATTTCCACTATGTTTTAAGTATGGGTGCAGTCTTTGGAATATTTGCTGGTATTTATTATTGGTTTAGCAAAATGACAGGAAGACATTACTCTGAGTTTTTTGGGAAATTACATTTTTGGTTATTTTTTCTTGGAGTAAATTTAACTTTCTTCCCTCAGCACTTTTTAGGACTCGCAGGTATGCCCCGACGTATTCCAGACTATCCTGATGCATATGCAGGTTGGAATGTAGTTTCATCCATTGGATCTTATTTGTCTTTTGGTTCTTTTCTTTTGTTTCTTGTGGTAATGAGCGTAGCATTATTTCGAGGTAAAAAAGCGGAAGCAAATCCGTGGGGAGAAGGGGCAAAGACTTTAGAATGGACTCTTCCATCACCGCCTCCTTATCACCAGTTTGAAACGCTACCAGAAGTTAAAAATTAACTTGTGTCTTTGAATAACAAGCACCAAAGTAATATAAATTCTAACAACTTTGGTGTGCTATTCTTTTATATAGTGAATTTTTTAAAACAAATTTATGTTTTAATTAAACCTGGAGTGATATCTCTAGTTATTTTTACAGCTTTATGTGCAATGTTAATTGCCCCATCTGATAAGAGTCTTTTTATAAAAGGAGTCTCCCTATTACTGATAGCAATGGGAGCCTCGGGTTCTGCAATATTGAATATGTGGAATGATAGGGTTATCGACTCCAAAATGGAGAGAACTAAATTCAGACCAATACCCGCTGGTAACATTTCAGCAAATGCCGCTTTGGCGGTAGGTCTTGTCTTTTCTTTTTTTTCGGTAGTTTTACTCTTCTTTTTTGCCAATATTAAAGCTTCCATACTACTAGCTTTTACAATTATTTATTATTCAGTTTTTTATACAATGTATCTAAAACATCGTACTGCACAAAACATCGTTATTGGTGGGCTCGCTGGAGCTCTTCCACCAGTTATCGCCTGGATAAGTATTTCGAGTGATATGTTGGGCTATCCTATTATTCTTTGTTTGATAATTTTTCTTTGGACTCCTCCTCATTCATGGGCTTTAGCTATTTATCGCAATCAAGATTATTCTAATGCAGATGTGCCTATGTACCCGGTTAAATATGGTATTAAAAAAACTTTAATGATGATGAATATTTATACTTTCGCTATGATTTTAGCAGTAAATTTATTATTTTTTATAGGCTTTGCAGATTGGTTGTTTTTTGTATCTGCAAATTTTCTTAATGGTTATTTTGCATTGAAGCTCTTTAAATTAAATTATTCCAATAATCTTAAAAAAGACTCCATTAAACTTTTTGGATTTTCAATCGTTTACTTATTTTCAATTTTTCTTTTTGCTGTTATAGATAAGTATATCTAAATGAATAGAAAGAAAAAAAATTATATTGTGCTGTTTATCCTATGTTGTCTTATTGTAGCTTTTTACTTCATAACTATTCAAAGAATTAAATCTGGATTTTGAAATTTTCTAATAAGTCTAAAACTGTCGTTGTACTAGTTTTAGTTTTGATGTTTATGTCAAGTTTGGTTATCTTTTCAGTTCCTCTATATAAAATTTTTTGTGATTTAACTGGATTTCAGGGTTTTAATCAACAAACAACAAATATTAATTCTACTTCTGAACTCTCAGATAGTCAGTTAAATATAAATGTTATTTTTACTAGTCAGGTTGAGGAAGGGTTAGACTGGATATTTGAAGCTCCACCTAAAATGAATATCAATGAAGGCAAAAAGTATGATGTTGTGTTTAAAGCTAAAAATAATACCCAATCAATATCTACAGGTACGTCTATTTTCAATGTTCTTCCCCCAAAAATAGGACCATATCTTTTAAAAATTGAGTGTTTTTGTTTTTTAGATCAAACTATAAGTCCTGGAGAGACAGTAGAATTCCCCGTGAGCTTTTATATAGACCCCCTAATACTTGATGACCCTGAAGCAAGTAGCGTAAAGAATGTCACTTTGTCATATACCTTTTTTGAGAAAAAAGAATGAAATAGAATAAATGGTTGACTTAACTTTTAAAGATTCAGAAAAGAAACACCAGTTTCACCTTGTAAACCCTAGTCCTTGGCCTCTAGTTGGTTCTTTTTCAGCGCTTTTCTTGGTATCTGGAGCTATCTTATACATGCATTATGAAATGTTATGGCCATTAGTTACGGGTTTTGGTTTGATTTGCTTTACTTTTTTTATGTGGTGGAGAGACATCATAAAAGAGAGCACATTTTTAAAAGTCCATAACTCCATCACCGAATTGGGTCTTCGTTGGGGTATGGCATTATTCATAACCTCTGAAGTTATGTTTTTTGTTGCTTTTTTTTGGGCTTTCTTTGATGCTAGTTTATTACCTAAGACGTTCATTTTAGATTATAAAGATGTTTTTACCGGTTCACTTGGTGTTGGTATTTGGCCGCCTGAAGGTATTGAAACTTTTGATCCATTAGATATTCCTTACTTAAATACCCTGATTCTTCTTTTATCGGGTACTACATGCACATGGGCACACCACGCAGTTCGTGAGGGTCATAACGAAGAAGCTCTGCAAGGTTTATATTTTACAGTTTTTTTAGGTGCTATATTTACTTGTCTTCAAGTTTATGAATATCAGCATGCCACCTTTGGTTTTACGGAGGGTATTTATCCTTCCACATTTTATATGGCAACGGGCTTTCATGGCTTCCATGTTCTTGTTGGAACTATTTTTCTATTAGTCTGTTTAATGAGAGCTAGAAAAGGTCATTTGACTCCAGAAAGACACTTTGGCTTTGAAGCTGCTGCATGGTATTGGCATTTTGTTGATGTGGTATGGTTATTCCTATACATCGCCATATACTGGTGGGGAAGATAGTCTCTTAATATTTACACTACAAAATTATTTATATTTCAGTAATGAGACATAAATCATTAACAGTATTTTTTTTGTTTATCATCACTTTGACGTTTGTTCTAGGGTGCTGGCAGCTTTACCGACTTGAATGGAAAAATAATTTAATACAAAATATTAATTCATCTATCGTTACTCCAAATTTTTATTCCCCAGATATTGTTGATTATAGCGAATTAACTGCTGTCAAATTAGATAATGATTATACAGCTATTGATCAACCTATCTTTATTGAATCAAAAACAAATCAAAAAAAAGTTGGCTACCATGCTGTCACGCCACTTTTTCTCAATGATAAAATTTATAGTTTTTTAAACTTAGGTTGGGTTCCAGATAAAAATATTGAAAATATTAAAAATATTATTATTCAGTTTAATCAAAAGAAAGATGTTACTGTTTATTTAAGATATCTTACATCTGATAAAGATTTTTTCATTCCTGAAAATAATTTAACTTCTAATATCTGGTTTTCAGTAAATCGTGAGAATTTGGAAGATCATTTCCAAGAAAAAATTGTTTCACCTTATTATTTTGTTTTATTAGACTCTGAAATAAAATCGGACTTAAATCCAATCATTTTTTTAAGGAATAATCATTTAAATTATTCAATTACATGGTTTTTATTAAGTTTATCCAGTATTGTCATGCTTTTAATAATTAGAAGAAAAAATGAATAAATTAAAAAAACTTTTTAAAAATTACTATATTTTNAATGATATCAGTGGGATTTTATTTTGGGATAACGCCACAAATCTNCCCTCCAATAGCATTACTTCACGNTCAGAGCAGATGACTCTTCTTGCAGAATATACTGATAAGATATTTCGAAGTCCTGAAGTTTTGAATGAAATATCTGTAATTAATTCATCTGATTTAAATGAAATAGACCTTAAAAACCTTCGACTTATGAAAAATATCATTTTGAGAGAAAATTCAGTTGATACAAATCTTAAATCTGAATTAATTAAACAGAAATTAAAATGCGAACATCTATGGAGAAAGTCTAGACAAGAAAATAATTCTTTAATAATAGAAAAAGACTTTAATTATCTCCTAAACCTTGTTCATGAAGAAGCCAGTCAATTGTCTCAGGCTACTCAATTAAGCCCTTATGACTCTTTAATCTCAAAATATGATATGGATTATAATTCCTCAAAAATTGATGGAATTTTTTCAGTTATCAAATCTGAAATCATACCCCAATATTTAAATTCTGATAAAATCAAAGACCCCTGTGTTTTTCATTCAAGCATTTCTGAAGAGAGGGTCCTAGAAGATACCAAAAAAAAACTAGAGATATTAAATTTTGATTTTTCTAAAGGAAGAATTGATCAATCGCACCATCCTTTTTGTGGGGGAGCTAATGATGATGTAAGAATTACTACAAGGTTTGAAGATAATATTTTAGAAACTTTATCAGCTATTTTTCATGAGACTGGTCATGGTGTATATGAACAAAATAGACCAAATCAATACCTCTATGAACCAGTTGGCCAATCTAGAAGTTTGAGTGTACATGAAAGCCAATCTTTGTTTTATGAAAATCATATATTTAAATCTCACAACTATTTTTTAAATTTTTCTGAAATTTTTAATAAAAATGAGGATTTTATAAAATCGTTTAATGAGCACTATCATACAATTCGGTCTAATCCAATTAGAGTAAGCTCCGATGAATTCTCTTATCCGATTCATGTATACATAAGATATGAAATTGAAAAGATAATATTTTCTGAAAAAATACAATTTCAAGAAATTAAATCTTTATGGAATTCATATTATAAAAAATTTCTTGATATTGACATTGACAGTGAATCAAATGGCATTTTGCAAGATATTCATTGGTATGAAGGTATATTTGGCTATTTTCCTACATATGCTTTGGGTGCAATGATTTCCTCTCAAATAAAGTATCATTGCCCTTTTTATGAGGATTTTTTAGACAATCCCTCAGAGCAAAATCTTAAAGATATTACTTCTTGGTTGTCCACAAATATACATCAAAAGGCTTCTTTGTTATCTTCAGATGAAATGTTACAAAACATATCGGGAGAAAAGCTTAATTCTAAATATTATTCTAATCATTTAAAAGATCGTTTTATCAAATGAAATATACAAGTACTCGCAATAAACTGAATATATATACTTCTGAACAGGTCCTTAACTATGGTTTAGCCCCTGATGGGGGGTTGTTTATACCAGACCATCTTCCCATGTTTTCTCAAGATTCAATTAACTCTCTAAAAGGAAGTAATTATCAAGATATAGCTTTTTTTATTATAAAACCTTTTTTGAGTGATTTATTTTCAGATATCGAAATTAAAAAGATTATTGATGAAGCCTACCAAGATTTTGATAAAGAAATAGTTACATCTTCGCCTCTAGGCGACAATTATCTATTAAATTTATTTCATGGGCCCACTTTGGCTTTTAAAGATTACGCTATGTCTCTTTTAGCAAAAATTTATAAGTACTATTTAAGTAAAAAAAACCAAAAATTATTGATTATTGGAGCAACTTCAGGTGATACTGGTTCTGCTGCAATCCATGCTTTTAAAGGTATAGAGAATATAAAAATTTTTATTTTACATCCTCATAATTCAACGTCGCAATTTCAAAGAAAACAAATGACGACGAGTGGCGCTAATAACGTATATAATTTAGCTATAGAGGGAACTTTTGACGATTGTCAATTCCTTGTAAAGCAAGCCTTCAAAGATGAGTCTTTGAATGAAAATTATAACTTAACAGCCGTGAATTCTATTAATTGGTTCAGAGTTTTGCCTCAATCTATTTACTATGCGTGGAGTTATTTGAACCACTCAATAGACAGTTTTGTTGTTCCTAGTGGTAATTTTGGAAATATATATTCTGCTTATTTATTAAAAAAGATGGGATTTCCTCTAAGAAAATTAGTTATTGCCACTAATGAAAACAATATTCTCCATCGTATCATCAATAATAATGACTTTACCCTTACTGATGTTATAAAAACAAATAGTCCAAGCATGGATATTACAATTTCTAGTAACTTTGAAAGAATATTGTCAGAATTTATAGATACCTCATCTTTGGTTGAACTGTATCAAAAAATGCCAACTAAAGATCACATAAAAAGTATAAATCAAAACGCCCATAAAAATTTATCAGACCTTTTTGTTTCTATGTCTGCAAACTCAGATGAAGTAATTGCACAGATTAAAAAAACTTATGAAAATTTTAAATTAATAGTCGATCCACACACCGCAGTAGGATTGGCCTGTGCAGAAAAAATAAAGATTAAAGGGGCAATGTGTTTAGCATGTGCACATCCTGTAAAATTTCAAGATACAGTTAAAAAATCTATTAACGGAGAATTAGAATATGAAAAAAACTTCAAATTTGAACATGATGAAAAATTTGATGTTTTAAAAAATAATTATCCCATTATGAAGGAGTATATTCAAAATTATGCCTAATATTCATACGCTGAAAAGCGGTCTTACACTTATAACAGATTATATTGATACTGTTGAAACAGTATCTGTTGGTATGTGGAATAAAGTTGGAGCACGTAATGAACACGAAGATGTAAATGGTGTTGCTCATTTATTAGAACATATGGCGTTCAAGGGAACTCATAATCGCTCTGCTCTTGATATCGCGAAAGAAGTTGAGATGGTTGGTGGGGCTGTAAATGCCTATACTTCAAGAGAAGTCACAGCTTACTACATGAAAGTTTTAAAAGAGGATATTGGTTTATCAATAGACATCATTAGTGATATTTTACAAAATTCTGCTTTTGACTCTAAGGAATTAGATCGAGAAAGAGGAGTTGTCCTTCAAGAAATTGGAATGTATTTAGATACGCCTGATGATGTAGTCTTTGACAAATGGCAAGAAATGGCATTTCCTAACCAACCAATGGGCAGATCTATCCTTGGTAAAAGTGAAACTATAAAGACTATTTCTAGAGACCAAGTAGAGGGTTTTATGAAAGGTTATTATAGGCCTGATAAAATGGTATTTTCCGTTTCAGGTAATTTTGAAGAAAAAAATGTAATTGAGCTAATAGAAAAATATTTTCAAAATCTTCCTAATGGGTCTGAAAATCACTCTCCTAAAGCTAACTATCAAGGTGGTGAATTTCGACAGGATAAAGACCTAGAGCAAGTGAATGTTATTTTAGGTTTTGAAGGTGTAGATTTCTACTCGGACCTTTACTATGCAACTGCAGTTTATTCAACTGTTTTAGGTTCAGGAATGTCATCAAGGTTATTTCAAGAAATTAGAGAAAAAAGAGGTCTTGTATATAGCATTTCCAGTTACACCTCGTCTTTTTCAGACTCTGGTATTTTTGGTGTATATGCTGGAACAGGTCAAAAAGAAATTATGGAACTCATACCAGTTTTATGTGACCAGTTAAACATTAGTGCTAAAGATTTTTCAGAAGAAGAATTACAACGAGCGAGAGCACAATTTAAATCCTCTTTATTGATGGGGCAGGAGAGTACATCTCGAAGATGTAGGTCTAATGCATCTAAATTTTTAATGCATAATCGAATTATTCCTCATGAAGAAATAATAGCTGAGATAGATCAGGTTCAATTAGAGGACTTGGAAAAAGCAAGACTAAATATATTGAAGTCAAATATTACTTTATCTTCGATTGGCCCAATTAAAAACTTAGAGTCTTTAGACTCCATCAAAAGAAGACTCAGTTAAACTTTCTGCTGATTGACGTGCTAGCAAATCAACCTGATTATTATAATTATTAGTACTATGTGCTTTAACCCATTGCCAGTTCACAGATTTAATAGAATTTAATTCATCAAGTCTCTCCCAAAGATCTTTATTCTTAACCGGCTGCTTTGATGAATTTGTCCAATTATTAATTTTCCAATTTTTTATCCAAGATGTAATTCCATTTTTAACATAATTACTATCAGTTAAGAGATTTATAACATCATTAGTATCTAAAAATTCTATTGCCTTAATAGCAGCAGTTAATTCCATTTGATTATTGGTAGTATTTAAAACAAAGCCTGACCGACTAGAAATAATATCATTTTTTTTGACAAGAAAGGCCCATCCACCATTACCCGGATTACCTAAACAGGAACCATCAGTATAAACATCTATCATAAGAAACTCTGAAGATTATTTTTTTTATGAAAATGCAAAATTTCATAAAATTCAATTGGATTTTTATGTTTCACTTGACCATGATTGTTAAAATTTAAATCGTATAGTCGAGTTAGAAAAAATCTAATAGCACTTGCTTTAAGATAAAAATTAAATAATTTTTTCTCTTCATCTTCCCATTTAATTAATTCAAAATATTTNTTAATGAAAAGTTGAAAATCCATTTCAGAAAATAGATTATTAGAAAAAAACCATGCATTNACTAAAGTTGCTANGTCATAAACAATGCTATCGCTACATGTAAAAAAGAAATCAATTATACCTGANACCTGATTGTGCTGATTGAAAAAAATATTGTCTTTAAATAAATCTGCATGAATTAAACCAACTCGAATATTATTAGGAAAAAGACTTTCAATCTTATTGATCTCCTGGGTCACATTTTTTAATTCTACAGAGTGGTCTCCATTATAATCTTTAAATTTATTACAAATATAATTCCAGGAAGGTTTGAGCATATTATTTTCTCTTTTTAAATTTGATTTCAATCCAACTTTATGAAGATTGGCAACAAAGCTAGCTAGAGAAACTATACTTTCATGGTTTGATTCCTGTATCTGTGTTCCTTCAATAAAAGTATATATTGCACAAGGTTTATTTTTGACCTTAAATATACTTTGGCCTTTTATTTCAAGAGGAACTGGGCAATTTATTCCATTTTCTTGAAATTCTTTCATGGCACTATTGAAGAAAGGTAGATCACTCTCCTTTGTTCTTTTTTCAAAAATTGTAAATATTAATTTTTTACTATTATTTAGCGTTACAAGATAATTAGTATTTTCAACTCCCTCAGTAATACCCTTCACATTTTTTATTTCACCAATGCCCTGAAAAAGATCTATTAAATCTGTTTTATTAATATGAGTGTATACAGCCATCTATCAATATAGTAAAAAAAGAATTCGTGCTTTCATGATAATTTAATAGTATTAACTATCATAATGTTCAAAACATTTATATTAACATTTTTATCTATCTTTATTATATCTTCTTGCAGTATAAAAAATCCTTTTCCTAAAAAAAACGAGTTAATATATCTAGACTGTCCCAAGTCTCTTATTTTGTTAGCTGGTAGCAAAAAAATACAAGACAATGTTATTATTGGCATTAACAAGAATTACAAAATAGATTGCTTTTATTATAGCAATGAACCTAACACGGTAATATTCGAAATTAATTATATTATTGATACTAATAATGTATTGCCTGACTCGGATATATTATTGTTTGATTTTTGGGTATTTTTAACTAATAAAAAAGAAAATATTAAAGTTAATGAACAAATGTTTCAAAAAGTTATCGATTTTGGNTCTATTGAAGATGAGAGTGAANACATTAAATTTAGTTTTTTAGATCAAATAATTATTGATAAGCAAAAATACGAAGATGGATTGAAGATATTTATCTCTTTAAACTAATTTAAAGATTTAAATTCAGATATACTTTTTGAGAGAATAGCGCTCTTGTCTAATTCAGACAGGTTTTTTAAGTAGTTTGATATTAATAGGTTAAGCTCATTAGATGCTTGATTTTTTATGGTCTGAATGGCCGATAGCTCTATTTGCTTAATTCTTTCTAATGAATTCTTCTCTTTAGAAAGTATTGATTGTTTTGTTTTTTCAACAATATTCTTAGAAATAGAGTCCGATTGCATTTTGGCTCCATTTAAAAGTTCGTTCATCTTCTTATCTAAATCAGCTGTCTTTTTTTCAGCTTCTTTTAGTTTCAGTTCTGCTTCAGTAAATGATTGAAGAGACTCATTTATATTTTTTTTTATTTCTTCAATCTTATTATCTAAGCCCCCAATTAACATACTGTTAAAAGGCTTATACATAAGGATAACAAATAAAATAAAGGATATCAGTAGCCAAAATTTTGGATCTTCAAACATTTTTAAATTTTAATATCCTCTTTGTTAAGATTTGTAATTTTACCTAAAAAAGAAGTAGCAGAGTCTTTAAGTTGATCTTCAAGATCATTAAGTGCCTGCTTTTTTTCTTGATTTACTCTTTCTTCGGTTTTTTTAATTTCCGATTGGATTTTATCTTCAGTCTCTTTAATCAATTTTTCACTTTCTTGAAGTGCGCTTTCTTTAGCTTCATTGATAATTTGAGAAGCCTGATCTTTTGCCTCATTTATTTTAGTTTCATAGTCTTGAACTAATTGCTCAGCCTTTTTGATTAATTCATCTTGTTTTGAGAGATGTGAGTTAACAAATTCATCCCTCTTATTCAAAAAAGCTCTAATTTTAGGTAGTGTAAAATATGTTAATACTACAATGAGTATACCAAAAAATACACCCAGCCAAAAAAGCTGAGAAATAAAGAACTCTATTTGTTCTAATTGTGGCATTAAGTAACTTTATTAACTTTCTTTATTATGAGAATAAAATCACCAATGCAATAACTAGAGCAAAAAGTGCTATAGCTTCAACAAGAGCAAATCCAAGCATTGTCATTGTAAAAACTTCGTTTTTTGCAGCTGGGTTTCTTCCAACAGCTGTAATAAACGCAGCAAAGATATTTCCGATACCTAAACCAGCACCGATCACTCCGATCACTGCTAATCCAGCACCTAAGTATTTAAAGCCTTCTACTAGTTCCATATTTACCTCCTTATGTTCACCTAGTGTAAGTGTAAAGCGTCGTTAATATACAAGCATGTTAATATTGCAAAAACGTATGCTTGTAAAAAAGCTATTAATATTTCTAAGCCTGTAAGAGCTACGATAAATACTAATGGCAAAATTCCAAAAAAACCTANTGCAGAAACAAAACCTGCAAAAACTTTTAATAAAGTGTGACCTGCTAACATATTTGCAAAAAGCCTCACTGCTAAACTAATTGGTCTTGATAAATAGGAAATAACTTCAATCGGTATTAACAAAGGAAGCATGTAAATAGGAAGCCCTGGAATTACAAAGAAGCTAAAAAACTTCAATCCATGNTTTATAAAACCTAANAGTGTAACAAAAATGAACACCCCTAAGGCTAAACCAAAAGTAACGATGATATGACTAGTAAAGGTAAAGCTATAAGGAATCATACCAAACAAATTTCCAAAAAGGATGAACATGAATAGAGAAAAAACTAAAGGAAAGAATTTTTTTCCCTCTTTACCAGCAGTATCGGCAATCAGGTTATTGATAAAACTAAAACCCATTTCTGCAGCAACTTGTAGCCGTGATGGATAAAGGTCTTCAACTGAATTTGTTTTTTTTGATTTTAAAAATGGAATAGTGAAAAAGGCCAATATAAATACAGTGGTGATGGTCATCCACAATGATGAATTAGTGAAAGAAATATTTTGTCCAAGAAAATTAAGCTCAACTAAAGGTTGAATTTCAAANTGTTTAAGTGGACTCTCGCCTTTTGCCATGCGCTAATAAAACAAATTTATTTACTATTTTCTATGCGACGTATAAGCCTGTAAACATTTAAAAGGCCAGCAAAAAAACCTAATATTATCAACGTTATTAGACCAATGGGCTTACTGCTAAAGTATTTATCGATTGCTAGACCAATTAATACTGACACAACCATAGCAGCTAACAGNTCAGATGAGATTCGATAAGCAAAACTAAGGCCTTTTAGGCTTGATTCTTTATTTTTACTTTCTTCTTCTTCTTCATTATTCTGCATACTTAACAGCCTCTTCCAATTCAACAGATACAATTTGCGATACGCCTTCTTCTGGCATAGTAACACCGTATAGTCTATCAACTCGAGACATCGTCATTCGATTATGGGTGATGATAATAAATTTAGTTTGAACTTTTTCTGAAATCTCCTCAACCATACTACAGAATCTATCAACATTATTATCATCTAATGGAGCATCAACTTCATCTAGAATGCAAAAAGGAGAGGGGTTAGCAATGAAAACTGCAAAAAGTAAGGAGATTGCTGTTAGTGCCTGTTCTCCCCCAGACAATAATGTAATNTTTTGCATTTTTTTACCTGGTGGGCTGGCAAAAATTTCTAAGCCTGAATTTAGTGGATCCTCATCATTTTGAATTAATTTTAAGTAAGCTTTACCACCACCAAATAACTTAGTGAAAAGTTTTTCAAAATTTTCATTAACAATTTGAAATGCATCTTTTAAACGCGTAACACCCTCTTTATTAATTTTATTAATTGCATCATGCAATTTTTCTATAGATTCTTGAATCTCATTTTTATCTTTAATTGTTTCATCTACTTTTTCTCTTAATTTTGTATATTCATCTTCTGCAAGAAGATTAACAGCTCCAATTCTCTCCCTCTCAGATAACAATCTTAACACTCTTTTTTCAGCAGTTTCTAAATCTTCATCTTTCTTGAATTTTTCAACTTCATTTTCTAAATTCAATAGATCCACATTAATTTTCTCACGGCAAGATTGAGCTAACTGATTTAAATTATTAACAAAATTAGAAATTTCAGATTCTTTACGAATAAGCTCTTCCTTAACTATAGAAAAGTTTTGCTCTTTATTGCGAAGCTCTTTAGATAATTCTTCAAGTAAATTTTCATTTTCTTGAAGNTCATTNTCAAAAAGTTTTTTTTCGCNCTCTAGTTCATTAATTTTATTAAGAAGAAACTGTCTCTTGCTATCAATGTCACCTGGGTTATTTTGAGATATCTCTAACTCTTCTTTAGCTGTTTTAATTCTATCATTTAAATCAACAACTTTCTGATTTGTTAGTTCCAAAATTCTTTGCCATTCAATTTGTTGTTTTTTTAAATCATTTAATCGTTTTTCCTTTAGTTCAGCTAAGATAGTGGAAATATTCGCCTCATAAGAACTCGAAATGAATAGACCATCCCATCTCCATAAATTTCCTTCTAAATCTACAATAGCTTGACCAGGGCTTAGTTTTTGATGATTAGCGTACCCATCTTCTTTTTTATTAACAATAGCTATGTTATTTAATTTATTCATTACTCTCTCAGGAGCCTTTATAACTTTAGCAGCAATTTCACAGTTAAATGAGAAAGCAGATGATGTATTTTCATCAATTGTATCTGACCAGTAAAAAATACCATCTTTATCTAAAGAGGCTAAAAGCTCTTTACCGAAAATAGCAGCCACTACATTTTCATGTTTTTTATCAAAATTAATATTATTAAGAAGACTTCTATCTGATTGTCCTATGCTTTTATCATTTGATTTCTCAAAATCCTTAGAAGACAAATCTTCAATTTCTTTATTTATTTCATTAATTTTTCTATCAGTTTCATCATATTGTTTTCTTTCTATAGATAAGTCATCATTTAGTTGATCAACACGACGTTCTGAATTTATTTTATGCTCTTCAAACCTCAGCTCTTCCTGTTTGAGATTATCTACAGTCATATTTAACCTCTCTAGCTCAGAGTTTAGAGAGTAACTTTTTTCCCTCATTGGAGGTATTTTTACTTTTAAGTCTTCATAAGCCTGGTCTTGAGAAGAGACATCACCTTGAAAATCAGCAAGCTTAATTTCAATGTTCCTTTTTTCCACTTCAAGTGCTTCAATAGTTTTCTGTATTTGATTTCTTTTTACAAAAAAAACCGAAGCTTCTGCATTTTTGATCAAAGTAGATATATTTCTAAATCTTTCTGCTTCTTTAGATTGCTTTTTTAAAATAGATAATTGTTCTTCATACGTCGCAATAACATCTTCTACGCGCAATAAATTATTATTTGCTGCTTTGAGTCTTAACTCAGAGTCATGTCTTCTTGATTGGAGTCCAAGAATGCCCGCTGCCTCTTCTAATACCATTTTTCTGTCTTCAGGTTTAGCTTGAGTAATTGCTCCAATTCTTCCTTGACTTACTATTGATGTAGACCTTGCAGAGGTTGATGCATCTGCGAAAAGTAGTTGAATATCTTTTAATCTAACTTCTTTACCATTGATAAAAGAACTTGAACCTTCACCTCTATAAATCTTTCTTGCAATTTCTAACTGTTTAGATTGGAATTTACTCTCTAAGTCAGATCCTTCGAGATTTATAAATAAACCAACCTCAGCTAAATTCCACGAGGGCCTATTATCTGTTCCATTAAAAATTAAGTCATCAATCTCTTTCCCCCTTAATTGTTTAGCGGACACCTCTCCAAGACCAAATCTAATAGCCTCTACAATATTAGATTTTCCACAACCATTTGGTCCAACAATACCTGTGAGTCCAGGTTTTACCTCAAATTCTGTTGGCTCAACGAAGGATTTAAAGCCTTTGATTAATAATTTATCTAAA
>NHLE01000032.1 GCA_002169365.1 Pelagibacteraceae bacterium TMED259
ATGAAGAACTCCTTTCAGAATTAAAGGCTATTTATCAAATAGCAGAACCCCAAGAAAATTTATTAGTTTTAGATTCCATGATGGGTCAGCAAGCTCTTAGTGTCGTAGAAGCATTTAATAATACTGCCCCCTTATCTGGTTTTATATTAACAAGATTAGACGCCGATCCTCGAGGGGGAGTGGCACTTTCTGCAAAATATCAAACAGGTCTTCCTATTCGCTTTTTTGGTTCAGGGGAAAATATTGAGGATTTTGAGGTCTTTCATCCTGATCGTATTGCATCAAGAATTTTAGGGATGGGAGACGTAGTCTCTTTTGTAGAAAAAGCTCAAAAAGACTTTGATGAAAAAGAAATGGAAAATCTCCAATCTCAAATGATGAGTGGAAAATTTAGTATCAACGACTTGTTAAAACAATTTTTACAAATGAAAAAAATGGGAGGTATGTCTGGAATGATGTCATACATGCCGGGCGTGAGTAAAATTAAAAATATGATGGAAAATAATGATTTTGATGAAAAAATTATAGATCATCAAATAGCAATTATTCGCTCCATGACAAAAGAGGAGAGAATCGAGCCAGATTTGTTAAAAGCTTCTAGAAAAAGAAGAATAGCGACTGGTTCTGGTCGACAGGTTCATGAGGTCAACAGACTTCTAAAACAATTTGAGCAAACTAAAAAACTTATGAAACAAGCTCAAAAGCCAGGCTTTGCCAATAAATTAAAAGGTTTATTAGGTGGAAACCAAATGCCAACGATTGAATAAAATAAGAAAGGAGAAATCATGGCAACAAAAATAAGACTAGCAAGAGGGGGGTCTAAAAAAAGACCTTTTTATAGAATAGTAATAGCAGATGAAAGAGCACCACGTGATGGAAATTTCATTGAAAAAATTGGTAACTTTAATCCAATGGTTCCTAAAGATCACAAAGAAAGAGTGATCATCAGTAAAGAACGAGCAGAACATTGGTTAAAAGTAGGTGCACAGCCTACAGACAGAGTTCAAAGAATACTTGCTGATTTAGGAATGATGGAAGCTCCTAAAATTACTGAAAAAACGAAAAAACATTTACCAAAGGCAAAAGCTCAAGAGAGAGTGAAAGCAAAAGAAGAAGCTGCATTGAAGGCTGAAGAGGATGCAAAAGCAGCAGCGGAAGCTGCAAAGGCTGAAGCAGAAAAACCGACAGAAGAAGCTCCTGCTCCATCTGAGGATGCTGCACCTCAAGAAGAAACTTCAACTGATACGGTAACAGAAGAAGCTCCTGCGGAGGCTGAAAACCAAGAAGCCGAAACACCAGCAGAACCGGAAAAAGTTGAAGAGCCAAAAGAAGAAGAGCAGCCAAAAGAAAAAGAATAATTCCTAAGTTGTCTCTTTCTCCAAATCATTTTATTCAAGTTGGTAAAATTGGCAGGCCCAAAGGAACAAAGGGCCTGCTAAGACTCCATTGCTATCTCAATGATGATAGAGATATTAATCAATTCGAAACATTTTATTTGGAAGATGAATCTATTATCAAACTAAAATTAGTTTCTTTTGATAAAAAAGGTCCAATAGTATTTATTAACGATATTGATAATCGTACTAATGCAGAAATTTTTGTTAATAAAAATATTTATTTAAAAAAAGAAGAACTTCAACCAACTGATGATAATGAATTTTATTTTCATGATTTAGAAGGTTTAGATGTTATTGATAATAAAAACGAGATAGTTGGTAAAGTTATATCAGTAGTAAATTTTGGTGCAGGGGATTTATTAGAAATACTTTTTCTAAAAAGTAATAAAAATGAGTTTTTTAGATTTACAGAACAAAATTTTCCTTCGATAAACATCAAAGAAAAAAATATCACTATTAAATCTTAATGATTATTTTTAATATTCTCACTTTGTTTCCTGAGAGCTTCATTAACCTGAAAGAAACGGGTCTCTTGGGTAAAGCATATAAGAATAAAATATTCGATGTTAATATAATTAATATTAGAGATTATAGTAATCTTTCAGCTAATTCTGTTGACGATAAGCCTTTTAGTGGCGGGCCAGGAATGGTTTTAAGACCAGACATAATATCTAATGCAATTGAAAAAAATTTTACCCAATCGTATATCGACTCATGCATTAAAATTTGTTTTTCAGCCAAAGGAAAACAATTATCTCAAAAATATTTAGAAGAAGAAATTTCTAGTAATGATTTCATTTTACTAAATGGCAGGTACGAAGGAATAGACCAAAGAGTCATTGATTATTATCATTTTGATGAAATATCAGTCAGTGATGTAATTTTAAATGGAGGAGAAATAGCATCTCAGCTTTTTATTGAGTCTTTCATGAGACTCCAGCCTGGTGTGTTAAATAATGAAAAAACACACCTTCAGGAGTCTTTTAGCCAAGATTTGTTAGAATATAACCAATATACCCGACCAAATTCTTGGATTGCACCTGATAAAAGGACTATTGAGGTCCCTTCAGTTTTAACAAGTGGCCATCACGCAGATATTGAGTCTTGGAAAAGAGATAATGCTTTGGAAAATACTAAAAAAAATAGACCAGATTTATTTAAAAAGTATTTAAAAAAAAACAAAAATGAGTAGAATACCCGCTCTAATACCAGCCACNTTTTAGTATTGGATGGAGCACAAAATGAATGAAATAATTAAAAATTACGAACAAACACAAATCCAGCAAATTTTAAAAAATTCTAAGGTAACAGACTTTGGACCGGGAGATACGGTTAAAGTTAATGTAAAAATTAAAGAAGGAAATAAAGAAAGAGTTCAAGCATTCCAAGGAGTCTGCATTGGAAAAAAGAACAACGGTTTAAATTCATCTTTTTCTGTTAGAAAAATTTCTAGTGGTGAAGGAGTTGAAAGAGTATTTCCTTTATATAGTAATGTCATCGATTCAATTGAAAGAATTAAAGTTGGTGATGTTAGAAGAGCGAAACTTTATTATTTAAGAGAGCTATCTGGTAAAAAAGCAAGAATTGCTGAAAGAACTGATGGCCGCGCATATGATGATGAACAATTTGTTTCAACAATTAAAGATGAAGAAGAGGTTGTAGAGCCATCTCAAGAGGCAGCACCTTCACCAGAACCAGTATCATCAGAAGAAGTGCCTGCAGAAACAGTTAAAGAAGAAAAAGTAGAAACTGCCCCAGCAGAAACAACTAAAGATGAAGTTAAGGAAGAAGCTCCTGTTGAAGAAAAAGCAGCAGAGCCTGAAGCTAAAAGCTAATTTATTTTTAAATTGAGCAATCAAGGCCCAAAAACTCTTTTTGATAAAATTTGGTCTGATCACCTAGTCGGTCAACGAGAAGATGGCACTAGTCTTTTATATATTGATCGTCATCTTGTACATGAAGTAACAAGCCCTCAAGCTTTTGAGGGTCTAAAGCTATCAAATAGAAAAGTTAGAAGACCTGAGTCAACTTTTGCTACGGCTGATCATAACGTCCCAACTATTAATAGAGAAAATATTGCAGATGAACAAAGCCGTATACAGGTTGAAACTTTAGCCAAAAATACAAAAGAACATAATATAGAATATTTTGAGTTAACTGATAGAAGACAAGGTATTGTCCATATTATCGGCCCTGAACAAGGAATAACTCAACCAGGCATGACTATGGTATGTGGAGACAGTCACACGTCGACCCATGGTGCTTTTGGTGCTTTGGCATTTGGTATAGGAACAAGTGAAGTTGAACATGTTTTAGCAACGCAAACAATTGTTCAAAAACCTGCAAAAAATATGCGTATTGCTGTAAATGGAAAACTCCCATTCGGCGTAACATCAAAAGATTTAATACTTTATATAATAGGACAAATTGGAACTGCTGGAGGCAACGGCCATGTTATTGAATACGCTGGTACAACTTTAAAACCTCTATCAATGGAAAGCAGAATGACTATTTGCAACATGAGTATCGAAGCAGGAGCCAGAGCAGGGTTAATAGCTCCAGATCAAATTACCTTTGATTACATCAAAGGAAGACCTTACGCCCCTTCCCAAGAACATTGGGAAAAAGCAATCGAGTACTGGTCCTCTTTACCTAGTGATCAAGATGCCTTTTACGATAAGGAACTTATTATTAATAGTGATGAAATAGATCCAATGGTGACTTGGGGAACAAGCCCAGAAGATGTTGTAGCTGTTAATGGTTTTGTTCCTGATCCTTCGAGCGGCAATTCAGAAAATAAGCAGAAAAGTATTCAAAGATCTCTAGACTATATGGGTTTGAAGTCAGGTACAAAGATCACAGACATAAGACTAGATAAAATTTTTATTGGGTCTTGTACCAATGGAAGAATTGAAGATTTAAGAAACGTAGCTTCGATAGTGAAAGATAAAAAAATCGCAAGCCACATTGGAGGAATGATTGTTCCTGGTTCGGGTTTGGTTAAAAAGCAAGCTGAAGAAGAAGGCCTTAGTAAGATTTTCATTGATGCTGGTTTTGAATGGCGAGATGCCGGATGTTCTATGTGTCTTGGAATGAATCCTGATCAGCTTAAACCTGGTGAACGATGCGCTTCNACATCTAATAGAAATTTTGAAGGTAGACAAGGTCGAGGAGGCAGAACCCATTTAATGAGCCCTGAACTCGCTGCTGCTTCTGCTATTGTAGGTAATATTTCAGATATNAGAGATTTTAGTTAATATGGATAAGTTTAATACTCTAAAAGGCATCGCAGCACCTTTGCCAATAGTCAACATTGATACGGATATGATTATCCCAAAACAATTTTTAAAAACCATTAAGAGAACAGGATTAGGTGTCAGTTTATTTTATGAAATGAGATACGATAATGAAGGTAAACTTATAAAAGATTTTGTCTTAAATACGTCTCCTTACGATCAATCCAAAATTCTTGTTGCAGGCGATAATTTCGGATGTGGATCTAGTAGAGAACATGCACCATGGTCACTTAAAGATTTTGGAATTAGGTGTGTATTATCAACGAGTTTTGCAGATATTTTTTATAATAATTGTTTTCAAAATGGCATTTTACCTATTGTTATTACTCCAGAGCAGTTAGATCAGTTAATGACAGCAGCATCAAATCAAACGGAATTTCATATCAACCTACCTGAGCAAACTATTAAAGCAGGTAATCACTCTTTCAATTTTGAAATTGAAGAATTTAGAAAAGAGAGGCTCCTTCAGGGTCTCGACGACATTGGCATTACTCTTGGATACCAAGATAAGATTAGTGCTTATGAAGATGAAAAACAAAATCAAAAACCTTGGTTGTTTAAGGGTGAATAAATGAGTTCTAAAATTTTAGTTTTGCCAGGCGATGGCATTGGTGTAGAGGTTGCTAATCAAGCAATAAGAGTAATTGAAAAATTAAATGATCATGGACTTGATGCTATCTATGAAAAAGATTTGGTTGGTGGAGCTTCTTATGACGCTAACGGAGACCCCTTAACACCTGCTGTTTTAGAAAAAGCAAAAAATTCTGATGCAATATTATTAGGTGCAGTTGGTGGGTCAAAGTGGGATGATGTTGAAAGATCAAAAAGACCTGAGGCTGGTTTATTAGGGTTAAGAAAAGAGTTAGAATTATTTGCTAATTTAAGGCCAGCGCTTGTTTTTGAAGCTCTTGTTTCTGCCTCAACTTTAAAAAAAGAAGTAGTTAATAATTTAGATATTATGATTGTTAGAGAATTGACTGGTGGTGTTTATTTTGGTCAACCACGAGGCATTGAAGAAACGGCTAATGGAAAAAAAGCTGTTGATACCCAAGTCTATCATGATTATGAAATTGATCGTATTGCTCGAGTTGCCTTTGACTTAGCAAGAAAACGTAACAACAAGGTTACCTCAGTTGAAAAAGCGAATGTGATGGAAACCGGTGTTNTATGGAGAAGTGTGGTGAAAGATACNCACTCAGATTTTTCTGATGTTCAGTTAGAAAATATGCTCGCAGATAATTGTGCAATGCAGTTAGTAAGAAATCCAAAACAATTTGATGTTATCGTAACAGATAATTTATTTGGAGATTTATTAAGTGATTGCGCTGCAATGTTGACAGGCTCTTTAGGGATGTTACCTTCTGCTTCACTTGGAGCTGAAAATAATGGCAAANGACACGGTCTTTTTGAGCCAGTTCATGGTAGTGCGCCAGATATAGCTGGACAAGATAAGGCTAACCCAATNGCTACTATTCTTAGTTTATCTATGATGTTAAAATATAATCTCAACAAGCCTGANTTATCTGACAAAGTTGAAAATGCNGTTCAGCAGGTTCTTTCAGAGGGTTTTAGAACAGGTGATATTTATACTGANGAAAATCAAACATTGGTGTCTTGCTCTAAAATGGGCGATCTAATTATCGAAAGAATTTAATTGGCTGCCTCAAAAAAACCTAAAATTGCTATTGTTGGAGCCACAGGTAATGTTGGAAGAGAAGTTCTAGATATAATTGATGAAAGAGAAGTTCAGTATTCAGATTTAGTAGCTTTGGCNTCTTCNCGCTCAAAGGGAAGTTCCATTGATTTTGGTGAAAACAAATCTGTACTTGTGGGAGATTTGGCTGAATATGACTTTTCAGACACTGATATAGCTATCTTTTCTCCAGGAGCAAAAATCTCTAGTGAGTTTGCCCCTAAGGCCGCAAAACAAGGCTGCATAGTTATCGATAATACTTCTCATTTTCGAACCGATCCAGATGTNCCATTGGTAATTGCAGAGGTGAACCCTGAAGCCTTAAAAAATTTTAGAAATAAAAATATTATTTCNAATCCTAATTGCTCNACNATGGGAATGTTAGTNGCAATCAAGCCTCTTCATGATCAATTTCAGGTGAAAAGAATTGTTGTTTCAACTTACCAGTCAGTTTCGGGGGGCGGAAAAGAGGCTGCCGATGAACTCTTTAATCAAACAAAAGCAATCTATGCAAATGAAGCTATTGTCAAAGAAAAATTCACTAAGCAAATCGCTTTCAATGTAATTCCTCATATTGATGTTTTCCTAGATGATGGTCAAACAAAAGAGGAATGGAAAATGTATAACGAGACCAAAAAAATTCTAGATCCTCAGATTGAATTAACAGCCACATGTGTGAGAGTACCTGTTTTTGTCTCCCATTCTTTGGCAGTTAATGTCGAATTTGAAAAATCCTATGATGAAGATCAGATAAGAGAAATATTTAAAACCTCCCCAGGCTTAAAGATGATTGATTATCGTGCCGATGAGGGATACGTCACTCCTGTTGAATCTGCTGGTTTGGATCCAGTTTATGTGAGTAGGATTAGAAGAGATCCAACAATTAAAAATGGCTTAAACTTTTGGTGTGTTTCTGATAATTTGCGCAAAGGCGCTGCTTTAAATACTGTTCAGATAGCAGAAATTTTAATCAAAGATTACTTAAGCTCTTAGCCTTAAAAATTATTTTATTTTTAGGCCCTCTACTATTTGTTAGTAAGAACGAATAAATTTCTTTAGTAACATTTTCTAATACTTTTTTTAGTGGCTCTTTTTGAATTATATGGTGAGCAAAAAGAGCTGTTGATAAATCTCCCGCCCCATGAAATCGAGTTTTGAAATTAATATAGGGTGTAGTGATGCCCCACACTTGATTTCCTTTACATAAAATATTAAGTATTTTTTTTTCATAAGGGACGCTTCTAACAAATACAGTTGTTTTGTTTTTCTTAGAAAATTTTTTTAAATCTTTTAATAAAATATTTAAAGAATAGCTATCAGTACTTTTATCATTGAGATATGACCATTCAAAAAAGTTTGCAGAAATATAAGAAACTTGAGAAATTATAGTCTTAAAAAAATTAGCAACTTCTTTATTAATGTACAGTCCAACGCCCACATCTCCCATAACAGGATCTAATAATATTTTTTTTTGTTTATGGATTATTTTTTTTACAGCTTTAGCAGACAATAAGTTTGGAGTATAGCCGATTATCGTAAAATCTTTTGATCGCAAAGAATAAGTTCTTTTTAAATGATTATATATCAACCAAGGATTTAAACTTTTTGAATTTAATTGTATCGAATTTTTATGAGCTTTGTGTGAAGTTAGTACTATGGTTGGAATTTCATAAAAATTATATTGTTTTGAGCTTAACATATACCGAGCTGCTTGGTTTCCAACAAGATCATTTAAAACGGTAGATTGTATGCTAATTATATTGGTCATTTTGAAAAGACTAGTATTTTTGGTCAAAGGTTGTCAATATAGTTACAATAATATAAAAAATACGCATAAAGAATTATTAAAAGGAAAAAATTATGACTTTTGAATTACCAAGTTTACCCTATGCAAGCGATGCTTTAGCACCTTATATGTCTTCTGAAACACTTGATTTTCATCATGGCAAGCATCACCAAACATATGTAACCAATCTTAATAACTTAGTAAAAGATAGTGATATGCAAGATGCCTCTCTAGAGGATGTTGTTATCAAATCCAGCAAAGACGCATCTATGGCGGGTATTTTTAATAATGCAGGTCAACACTGGAATCACATACTTTTTTGGCAATGTATGAAACCCAATGGTGGTGGAGCAATGCCATCTGAACTGGAAAATAGAATTAGCTCTGATTTTGGCAGTGTGGATCAGTTTAAAGAAGCATTTGTTCAAGCAGGAACCACACAATTTGGATCAGGTTGGGCATGGCTTGCTATAGATAATGGCAAATTAGTTGTGACGAAATCAGCAAATGCGTCAAATCCTTTAGTAGAGGGAATGAAGCCTATTTTAGGCTGTGATGTTTGGGAACACTCTTATTATATTGATTATAGAAATAAAAGACCTGATTATCTAAAAGCATTTTTAGATAACATGGTTAACTGGGAGTTTGTTTCTTCTCAGTTAGATTAAATATCTATAATAATCTACGATAAAAAATAAGTTTTAATGAGGAGGGGCATCCCCTCCTCAGTTTAATTAAGCAGTTAAAAGATTTTCTGTATTTATTTCTATTTTTCTTGGCTTTTGATGTTCAGGTATTTCTCTTTCCAGGTCAATACTCAACAATCCATTTTTTAAATCAGCTTTTACAACCTTGACTGTATCTGCTAATTCAAATTTTCGCTCAAAGTTTCTATTGGCAATACCTCGATACAAAAATTCTGTTTTATCGTTTTCTTTATCAGATCCCATATCTCCTTTGACCGTTAGCAAGTTACCTTCTTGAGAGATGTTTATTTGTTCTTGATCAAATCCAGCAATAGCCATTGTTATTTGATAAATATTCTTATCGTGCTTCACGATATTATAGGGTGGGTACGATGACCCTTTGTTGTTTGTAGAAAATACGGAGTCAAAGAGTCTATCAAACTCATCAAATCCAACTGAAGATCTCCAAAGAGGAGATAAGTCAAATGTAGTCATAATTAACCTCCTTAAGCGTTAATTGTAAGTTGCAGAAACACTCTGCGTTTTTTTAAGAAAGTCCCAAATGGCAACTTTCACTATTATTAATTTGGGAATTGAAATTATTATTTCAAGTCTTACGAATTTGATATTTATTCACACATCGAGATAGTATAATTTTTCTTAATGTACTCAATTATTGCATCTAAGCCTGGGAACACTAGCGTTTTAGAAAAAAAAGATTTTCAAATTTCAACTTTAAAACCGAACGAAGTATTGATTAAAAATCATGCAATTGGTGTTAATTTTATTGATATATATTTTCGTGAGGGACTGTATCCGTGGCCTCAAGAAAAAAATCTCGTACTTGGTTCTGAGGCAGCTGGAGAAATTGAGGCAGTAGGATCAGAAGTAAAACAATTTCAAGTAGGAGACCGAGTTGCTTATGCTCAGCCAAATAATGCTTATGCTACTCACCGCATAATTAATGAAAATCTGATTGTTTCTATTCCTGAAAGCGTATCTTTTGATCAAGCCGCTGCTGCTATCCTCAAAGGATTAACAGTTAAGTATTTGGTAACAGACAGTTTTAAATTACAAGCTCATCATAAAGTTCTTTTTCATGCTGCGGCTGGAGGTGTGGGTTTAATTGCAGGTCAGTGGATTAGTGAAATTGGTTGTCAGCTCATTGGAACGGCAGGCTCAGATGAAAAATGTTCCAAGGCTAGAGTCTACGGCTATAATGAAATGATTAACTACACAAATCAAAATTTTTTACAAGAAGTACAAGGACTTACTCAAAGAGAAGGAGTGGATGTTGTATATGATAGCGTCGGTAAAGATACAATGTCTGATTCTTTTAAGTGTCTTAAAAAACATGGTACCGTTGTCTCCTTTGGACAGTCATCCGGTATGTATAAAAATTTACAAATGACTGACTTAATGAGCGGTTCTCTTCATCTAACTCGACCTACTCTTTTTCATTTTTATGCTAATAGAGAGTGGTTAGTTGATGCAAGCGCTTTACTTTTCGAAATGATAGCGCAACAAAAAATAAAGTTAAATGAGATTACAGAATATGCCTTAGAGGAAGTTGGGCAAGCCCACTTAGATATTGAAAACCGTAAAACTACCGGGTCAGTTATATTAAAGACTTAACATCAGCAAATACTGTCTTTAAAGTCTTTTCTAATGTTTCAAAAATAATATCCATTTCATCATCAGAGGTAATAAATGGTGGACATAAAACAATTGAGGGTCCTAATGGTCTACATATTAAGCCATTTTCAATACACTGATTGGCAACTCTCTCACCAATAGAAATAGACCCATCAAAAGATTGTTTTGTTTCTTTATTTTGAACCATTTCTAACGCGCCCATTAGACCAACACCGCGAGCCTCTCCTATAAATTCAAGCTCTTCAAATTTTTTCAATCCACCCATAAATATAGGCTCTAATCGTTGAACATTTTCAATCATTTTTTCATTAATGATGATATCAATTGCCTCTAAAGCTAACGCACAACCTACAGGATGACCGCCAGCTGTAAAACCATGAAAAAACTCGTCTGCTTCATACGATGCATCCATCATTTGCTCTGTCAACCTCTCACCCAGAATGACAGCACCTAGGGGAAAGAAACCTGAGGTAATACATTTTGAGGCAATTATGATATCTGGTTGAATGTTATATGTTTGCGATCCCCATAAATTTCCTGTTCGTCCAAATCCACAGATTACTTCATCAGCAATAAAGGGAATATCGTATTTTTGTAGAATTTTTTGAACAATAGCAAAATAGCCCTGAGAGGGAGGTATTACGCCCCCTGCTCCCATTACAGGCTCTGCAAAAAAACCAGCAATAGTATCTGGTCCTTCCTTTTGAATAATATTTTCTAAATCTTCACCCATTCTTTTTGTGAATTCTTCTTCGCTTTCTCCTGCATGCGCATTTTTCCAAAAATGTGGACAAGCAGCATGTATAAATCCATCGAGGGGTAAACCAAATTCATTATTGTAAGGCTTCCCAGTCATAGATGCTGAAACTGCAGTTACACCATGGTAAGAATTGATGCGAGTTATTATTTTTCTTCGGTGAGGCTTCCCTTTTCTTTTATTTATAAACCATAAAAGTTTTACAGTAGTGTCATTAGCTTCAGATCCAGAATTTGTAAAAAAAACTTTGCCTCGTGAAAAAGGAGATATCTCAATTAATTTGTTAGCTAATTCAACAGCAGGTTCTGAAATTCTTCCAAAAAAAGAATGGTAACCAGAAAATTTTTCATATTGTTTTTTTGCAACCTCAATCATTCGCGGATGATCAAAACCTACAACAGAATTCCAAAGACCCGAATTTGCATCTAAATATTTTTTTCCATTTTGATCATAAACATAAATTCCTTTAGCTTGATTTAAAACTATCGGCCCTAAGTCATCTAAGTTTTTTAAGTCTGTAAAGCCATGTAAAACGCTATCTGTATTAATCATCTACAACCTCATATAATCTTTCTATGTATGGCATTTCTCTAAATGGAATCTCAACTAATTTAGTATCAGCAAGAAAATACCCTAGAAAAAAAAACATTATCATAAAAACTAATTTAATCATTTAAGAACAAGAATATTATAGAAATAAAAAAAGGGTTAGAACTAATTGTCCTAACCCTTTTTAGAAAGAAGTGGCCCACTAAGAAAAAAGCCGCTTCTATAAGGCTGTAAAAATAGAGATATTATCTCTTTAAATCATTATAATTAGCTAGAAATATATCTTCAAGAAAATTGAAATAACCACTATATATAGAAATCTTCGAGCCAATATGCTACTAAATTTAGAAAATCAATATCATGTTCCTATTTAGATTCCCTGAAAAAATTTCAAACTTTTTTTATATTGTGTATGGCTTTTTACTGTTGGCATCGATGGTATTTTTAATACCTCTTTTTANAACATCGGATTTAGTAGGATCAGTAANTATAATCCATANCTCCCAATGGAATTTTTTTGATATCTTAAATTTTCATTTTTTCTTTTTAATTATACTTNAATCNNTATTGAGTTACTTTTCTATCGCCAATTATGAAGTCTTAAAAATTTTAAATTTAATTTATTTGTTTTTTTTGATATTCACCTCATATCAAATTATTAAATTAAAGTTTTATGATTTAGAAGTTTGGGGCCCTTTAAGTATTATTATATTTAGTGGCGTTATTATTTATTGTTCATTAACCATACAAGATCATCTTGCTAGAGGGCTTATTACATTAATTATTTTTTATTTTTATTTAAAAATATTTGAAGAAGAAAAAATAATTAATAATATTTTGTTTACATTTTTTAGTATCCTAGCTTTATTAATGGGAAGTTTTTTCTTTCTAATAATAATATTTTTGTTTAGCATTTTTAAGTTAATCAACTTAAATCTTCAAAAAGAAAAAAGACTTAGTTTAATTTCTAATCTTTCATTTATATTTATATTTGCTGTTGTTTTATTAGTTATTAATCAAATAAATCAGCAGGATATTAATTTCCAATTAAATATTTCTATTGATGGTGTTTTATCTAGATTGCTAGAAAGCACGATTCTTCTTTTACCCTTAATTGGTATTTTTATTGTTTCTATAATTTTTAATATTACTAAAAGAATTAATTGGAATACAGATCTGTTATCTTTTTTATTTATTATTTCTGGTTCTTTGGTGTTTTTTATTTTCTATCCAAACACTAATTACGCTCCTTTGGTTTTTTTACTGCCTTTTCTCTCAATCTATATATATAGAACCCTTGAATTTGTCGAAATTAAGTACTTAAAAATTATTTACCTATCATTATTTTTTATACCTTTTTTTATAATTTATTTAGACACAACTCTTTATTCTGAAATTAGTGATATCCCTATTATAAATTTTATTATCTATTTACTGATTGTATTTCTATCTTTAATCAATCCTTTTTTTATTTTTGAGAAACAAAAAATTGTTAGTGCCCATAAAGTCATTATCTTCTCAATCATGTCTATTATGACGGTATCTATTGTATTTTTTTATCATCAATATCATCATCAATTACTACATAGGACAGTACCACTCGCATTGTTAGATGATTTTCAATGTGATATTGAAACTACAAAGATTTCAAGCAAGGATAATTTACATGTCATCTCCTCACATTTTTATGAAAATATGTATTCTGATATTAATGAACTATGCCATGTGGAGTTAAGTTTTACATCATTAACGGACTTGCCAATTAATGATATAAATTCTGTTAATAAAACCATATTGAGCATAAATCAAAAATTATTTCTAAATTTAAATATAAAAAAATTATGAATATTCTTAATTCACTTAGTCCTGAGGAAAAAAGAAATAGTTTATATTTAATTCTTGGTATAGCAGTTTTTGTCTTTTTTGATTATTCAATTGCTCATTTCTTTCATAACATTAATTATCAAACTAAATCATTATTTGAAACTCTCACTCACTTCGGTGATTCATTATATTTTTTTGTCCCCACTATTTTAGTTTGGTGTTTTGTAAAAATTTTTAATAACAAAAATCCTACTATTAAAACATTTGGTGATATAAGTATCTTTATTTTCTTAACAATTTTATTAAGCGGGGTAACTGCTCAAATTTTTAAGCATATCATTGGAAGGCCAAGGCCAATTTTATATAATAGTTTTGAAAAAACATCTTTAGAGATTTTTAGCTTTGACTCTAAATGGCATTCCTTCCCATCTGGCCACACAACAACAATTTTTGCATTTATTTTTTGTCTTATTTTTCTATTTCCAAAAATAAAGAATATTTTAATTATTATAGCAGTCATTATAGCCTCTACCCGTGTAATAGTTGGGGCGCATTTTATTAGCGATATTTTTGGTGGAGTTTTAGTCGCTTATCTGTCTTCAATTTTTCTTAGAAATAAATTTATACAACAAGAAAAACTATTTATTGATAAAGATAATTACTTTCAGTCTAATGATGAGGTAAATAAAATTTTTAAAAATATTAATAAATTTTACCAGAGTTTATTTTCTATCTATTTAGATTTTAATTTCTATTTTAAAATATTAACAATTACATTGTTACTTTCGATTATTTTTTTTCTATTCCCTAACCTTGACATTACTGTGAGTGGTTTATTTTTTGGGCAAAATGGAAGCTTTATTGCAACAGAACAAGACTGGTTCATTTATTTGATTAGGAAAATGATAATGCCTTTATTGGCTTTATTGGTTTTTTTCATCCCTTTAGCCTCGATGGCAAAACAATATTTTTTTAAGGAAAAAATACTGAATATTCCTACTCGTGATTGGATGTACGTCTTTACATGCTTAATTATAGGCACAGGTGTTGTGGTTAACTCTATATTTAAAAATCTTTGGGGAAGGGCCAGACCTAACGATACTCTCGAATTCAATGGAGAAGAGCCTTTTACTATCCCTTGGCTTAATGTTGATTATTGTGACACAAATTGTAGTTTTGTTTCTGGTGATGTTTCTTTCTTCACACTTTCTCTAGCTATTTTAATTATTTTCAATAAACAGTCCTGGAATACTTATGCATATATAAGTATTGGCTTAATTTCTTTACTTCGAATAATGGAAGGCGATCATTTTTTTAGCGATACCATAATGAGTTTTATTATAACGTATGTCATAATAAAAATTCTATATAAGATATTTCAAAATTTTCCTGAAGATTTAAATCTGAATTTAATTAAGCCAATTAATATTTCCAAAATAAAATGGCGGTCCCGCAAGGATTCGAACCCTGACTAAATGATCCGAAGTCATTTGTGCTATCCGTTACACCACGGAACCGAATGTCCAATTATCAACAAATCTATCATCTTTCTATCTTAAATAAATAACTTGTCCGACACTTATCCGACAGTGCGGACAGAAAAGGAGTAGAAATGGGCACAATTTGGAAAAGAAAGATACGGAGTGGTGTTACATTTGAAGCAAGAGTTAGAATGAATGGAATGGATGTACCCCCCCTATGGCACATGCGGGGGCATGACCTACTTTTATTTTATAGTTTTGGAATCATTTAAGAATCATACAAAGCTGTTTTAAACTCGAAAATACGCTTTTACTTGTGGTCTAAACATAACTATGAGAGCAACAGATTGTACAAATGTATTTAAACTTAGAATAGCTCTTATCCTTATTTCATTTATACCAATTTCTGGAAAAGGCGAGAAAGGTGCACTAAAAGAATGGGATAAGGCGCCAAATAAATCAAATAATCCAACTGCATGCCAAGCTAGTAAGATTCCCCACATAAAAGCAGAGGGCTTTTTCCATATCATATATGCCAGAAATAATGCTGTTATACCAATCACGAAATCTCCAAGAAAAGCTATAGTCCAGTCTGGCGGCGCGGCGCGGGGACTTTCCAAAATACCCAGAGAAAGAAAAAGTCCAGAACCAATTGCTCTAAATACCATCCATCCAGTTGCAAAAATTAAAAATTTTATTGAAGTGGGCATCTTGTTTTCTTTATATAATAAAATTTTTAATTAACAAAATTTTTTGTGAAATTAACTTATTTGGGCGCAGCATTATTGTCTATAAATTTATAGCTGCGCCCTTTTAAATATTGAGGTTATCTTTTAATTAATTTTTTGCAGAACTCGACCCAGCAACCTTGCTAGAAGCCTCAAGCCCAATTTTTAAATCCTCTATTATATCA
>NHLE01000033.1 GCA_002169365.1 Pelagibacteraceae bacterium TMED259
TGTCATAGCTATTCCAACGGGGACTGCTCTTATTCCTACACAAGGGTCATGACGACCAATAGTTTTAATTTTTGTATTTTTAAGATCTTTAGAAATTGTATTTTTTTCAGATAATACTGAGCTAGTAGGCTTAACTATGTATCTAAAAACAATATCTTGCCCAGATGAAATTCCTCCTAAGATGCCCCCAGCATGATTACTATGAAATGAAATCTTTTTATTTTTTGAAGACATCTGATCAGAGGCATTCGTTCCATCTAATTCAACTAAGTCAAATCCTGAACCAAACTCAATGCCCTTTACAGCATTAATGCTCATGATAGCTTTTGATAATTCTGAGTCTAGTTTTTGATAGATAGGTTCACCAATACCTACGGGGCAGTTTTTTACTCTAACTTCAATTATGGCTCCCAAGGACGACCCTTTTTTTCTGTGATATAGGATAGAGTCTTCCCAAGTTTTAATTATGGATTTGTCAGGGGAGAAAAAGGGATTTTTAAGGATAAAATTCTCATTCCAATTATTATTAGAAATTTTATTTTCTCCTATTTGAATTACTGCACTGTTTACTTTAATCTTAGGTTTAATTATTTTATTAAGTAGAATTTCTGAAAGCGCTCCTGCCGCAACTCTCATTGCAGTTTCTCTCGCACTAGATCTCCCACCCCCTCTGTAATCAAAATTCTTATATTTCATATGGTAGGTGAAGTCTGCATGACCTGGTCTAAATTTATTTTTTATTTTTGAGTAATCCTTGCTTCTTTGGTCAGAGTTATAAATAATAAATGAAATAGGGGAGCCTGTACTTTTGCCATTAAAAACTCCTGAAAGAATCTTAACTAAATCCTGTTCTTTCCTTTGAGTTGTAAATTTTGACTGCCCTGGTTTTCTTAAATCCAATCTGGACTGTATAAATTTTAAATCTATAGGGATATTAGCTGGAAAACCATCTACGACGCATCCTATAGCTTCACCATGGCTTTCTCCCCATGTCGTGAATTTTAAAAGATTTCCAAATGAGTTATGAGACATTATCTATGTTATTTATTTTTAAATTCATTCAAAAGATTGGCAACGCCCTCTGCTTCATCGACCGCAACCATTCCAACGGTATGGTAACCACAATCAACATGATGAATTTCTCCAGTTACACCAGATGATAAATCACTAAGTAAATAAGCTCCTGTATTGCCTACATCTTCAAGAGTTACATTTCTTTTTAATGGAGAATTAAGCTCATTCCATTTAAGAATAAATCGAAAATCACCGATACCTGATGCCGCTAAAGTTTTAATAGGCCCTGCTGAGATTGCATTTACCCGAATATTTTTATCTCCCATATCAACTGATAAATATTTTACAGAGGCTTCTAGTGCTGATTTAGCTACCCCCATGACATTATAATGCGGCATTACTTGTTCGGCTCCGTAATAAGTTAAAGTTAGTATGCTCCCTCCATCTTCCATTAGTTCATAACAGAATTTACATGATTCAGTAAAAGAGTAGCAAGATATATTCAAACTATTTAGAAAATTGTCTTTCGATGTATTGACATATTTTCCTCTTAGTTCATTTTTGTCAGCAAAAGCTACAGCGTGGACAAAAAAATCAATTTTACCCCATTTTTCTTTAATTTTTTTAAATGCTTTTTCTGTTGATCCTTCTTCGCTTACATCACATTGTATTAAAAAATCAGAATTAACTGATTTCGCTAGTGGCTCAATTCTTTTTAAAAGAAGGTCATTTTGATATGTAAAAGCTAATTCTGCACCAAAATTTGCACATTGTCTTGCTATGCCCCAAGCTATTGATTTATCATTAGCAACGCCCATGATTAATCCTTTTTTGTTTTTTAGATCCATTTTGATTTAAACTTTATATAATAGACATACCATGTTAGATAAAAATTTAAATCCAATTATTCAATTTAAAGAATGGTTTGATCTTGCCTCAAAAAAAGAAATCAATGATCCAAATGCAATGTGCTTATCTACAGTATCTCAAGATAATAAACCACATTCCAGAATGGTGCTTTTAAAGGACTTTAATGAAAAAGGTTTCATTTTTTATACCAATTATGAAAGCAACAAGGGTAAAGATATTTATTCTAATGTAAATGTTTGTCTAAATTTTCACTGGAAGTCTTTATTAAGACAGGTGAGGGTAGAGGGTATAATTGAAAAACTACCATCACAAGTTTCAGATAAATATTTTAATTCAAGGCACTATTTAAGTCGAATTGGAGCTTGGGCCTCTAATCAATCAAATTTATTGAATAAAAGAGAAGATTTAGAAAATAAAATTGAATTTTTTAAAAAGAAATACCCTGATGCTCAAAATGTCCCTCGACCTTCATATTGGGGAGGCTTTTTAATTAAATATTATAAAATTGAATTTTGGCAAGATATGCCTCATAGAATCCATCAAAGAACTGTCTATGAAATTATTAATAATTCTTGGGAGCAATACACTCTTAGTCCTTAATTTTTTTTTAAAAGGTACTCACTCCACCTTTTTAAAAGATCTGAACTTGAAGACTCTTTATGATTTCCTCCAACTCCATATTCTAATTTAATATCACATTTAAGTGCAGTATCATGCTCAAGTATCTTTGAGCTATCTGAACGATCTCCACCATTTGCAAATATGATTTTATTATTTGGAAACTTTTTTCTTATTTTTAAAAGTAAATTGTTAGCACTTCCAAGATTGTCATCTTCAAAATCCATAACTTCATCAACTACAGACAAATTTTCAATTACAAACATTCGATGTTTTATATCCATAAAATAATTACCTTTTTTTTTGATTAACCAATTATTTGAGTTAATGCCAACAATTAAGTAGTCTGAAAATTTTAAACAATCCTTCATCATCATTATATGGCCAGGATGGATAGGATCAAAACCTCCTGAAACTATTCCAATTATTTTTTTATCCATTAGTTATATTTTCTAAGTATTTTTTAAGATTGATATAATCTTTCTCTGATATGTAATTAGGCGAGACTTCTAAAATATCTTTCCAACTAGCCAAATAATTTAGATTAACTCTCATTTTTTTCATATTTTCTTTAGCACTGGGATAAATGTCATAAAAAAAAACAACAAAAATATCTTTTACGGATAAGTGAGCCTTTCTCATTGAGTTAATAAAATGGATCTTACTTCCTCCATCTGTTGCCATATCTTCAATTAAAATTGATTTAGATTTTTTTCTAAACTCACCTTCTATCAGCTTACCTTTTCCAAAGCCCTTTGGTTGTTTGCGGATATATACCATTGGCAGCTTTAGTTTTTGAGATATGAAAGAAGAATAAGGAATACCAGCAGTTTCTCCTCCGGCAACAATGATTTCACCTTTGTAGATATCCTTAATTTGTTTTGACATTTCGTTAATGATTATTTCTCTTTCTTTTGGGAAGGATACTAACTTTCTGCAGTCAACATAGACTGGACTTTTTTTTCCAGATGTAAGAATGAATTTATTTCTAAAATTAATATTTACACAGCCAATGCTAAGTAAAATATTAGCTATTTTTTGTCTAGAAGTTTTGATTTTGACCTTCGACATTTCTCAGAGCAATATTTAACATCATTCCATACTTTTTCCCATTTTTTTCTCCAATTAAATGGTCTTTTGCATACAATACAGGTTTTAAAGAGTTTTTTGTTCAGCTAGATAATTTTTTCTATTTCATCATCTTGTAAATTTCCATTAATTACAACCAATGGGCATAATAGGGAATTATTTTTTTCATAAACAAGTTTGTCAATTAATGGTCCAGGTTTTCCAATATCTGAACTTGTTGCCAAAATAATTGTTGAGTTAGATGAGTATTTATTAAGAAAATCAATAAAATTATCTATTTCATTGATCTTAAATATTTCAGCATCTGCCTTAATTTTTAATTTTTTAAAAATAAAATCATGTACTTCTTTATGTTTTATTTTTTCGTTTTCTATCAGATCCTTATTAAGTATTGACTCAGTAGAATTGGTTAGCATCATCCCATCACTAACATTTTCAATAAAACTAATTGTTGTTAAGTGAGACTTAGTTGACTTAGCTCTTTTTATAGCAAATTTTACAGCAGTCCACATCTCTTGACTTTGATCGATTACTATAAAATAGTTTCTATTATTTTTTTTCTTCATTTTTTTCTAAATATTAAATTTGATATTAAGCTAAAGGCTATCGAAAAAACAATCAATATAAATACATAAAGAAATGATTGTTCTGTTAAAAGCTTTTCTAGATTGCTTGTTAATCCTTTTTTTTCAATAGTTAATTTTTTTTCTATTGTTGATACTATTTCTTCATCTAAAACTTCATATAAATGAATTGTTATATCGCCTTCTGAAATATTATCTGGTATTTCAAACTTTGTATAAAATAAATTCTCTTCTATTTCATCTAACTCTTCCTCATAGTACAGACCTTTGGCCTCTAAGGCCTTTCTTATCCGGTAGAGCTCTTCAGAAAAATTATTTATTAAATTATGTCTATTTGTAATTTCTGAAATTAAAAAAATTTCATTTAAGGATTTTTTTGGAGTCGTAAAAATACCAAAAAAGACTGGGATATTAGATAGTTCTTGTGTGTCATTAATCCAAAATAAACCATTTTTTATTTTAGTGCTGAGTTTCGCTTTTTGTTTTTCACCTTCAAAAATAATAATAACATCTCTGTTTTCCTTTTTTTGACCAAAGAGTAAAATTTCCTTACCTAAGAAGCTAGAATTAATCTCTATTTTAAAAGTATCCAACGTGAAATTAGCTGATTGAACACTAGATGCTATTATACTAAAAAAAATTAAAAATATAAATTTTCTATACATAATTAATTTTGAATAGTTCTATAGGTGTTCTAAATAATTCATAGATTAAAAATGAAGCTATGATTACTAAGAGCACTCCAAATAATACCTTTAGGTTTTCTTGATCAAACTTATCTATAATCCTTGATGCTATCGCCGCTCCTATTGAGCTGCTTATAATTAAAAAAATAGCTAAAACAAAATCTATGTTTTGATTAATATATATTTGTAAAAATAATGATATTAATGCAACAACTGTAATATTTAAAAGAGAGGATCCTATAACAGAGATAGTTTTCATTCCTAAAATGTAAATCATACAAGGGATTAATATAAAACCCCCTCCAATTCCAGTAAGTCCGGTTAACATACCAATTAGATATCCAATTGAAAGAGGTGCAAGAATACTTATATATAATTTTGATTTTCTATATTTAATTTTTATTGGCAGGCCATGTATCCAAGAGTGTTGATGGAGCTTAAACTTTTTATTTTTGTGAAATAAATTAATTTTTGCAGTTTCGTATAATATAAACAGAGCAGTGCCAAGAAGAAGAACAATATAAATTGAATTTAAATAATTATCTATCAATCCTATGTTTTTAAGAGAATTTAAAAGAAGAACGCCTGTAAGAGTTCCAAAAATACCTCCAATTATCATTGTAAAACTTATTTGATAATCAATATTTTTTTTTTGATAATGGCTCATTACCCCAGTAGAAGTAGATGCAAAGACTTGTACAGTTGTAGTTCCTACAGCAACAGCAGGGGGGATGCCAACCAAAATTAAAAGTGGTGAAGTAATAAAACCACCGCCTATTCCAAACAATCCTGAAATAAATCCTATTCCAATACCTAGAGAAATTAGAAGGTAAATATTTATAGATATTTCTGCAATTGGTAGGTAGAAGTTCATTTCTTGTTAAGATTTTTTAATAATATATTTTATATATCATAATAATGGTTAATTATACTTTAGCATTTGCTTCCAGTCTTGATGGTTTTATTGCCAGGCATAGCAATGATAACCCTTTTGAGTGGACTTCTAAAAATGATCAAGATCACTTAAAAAATCTTATAAATCAACATGAATGGCAGGTTATGGGTAGAAAAACTCACGAATTAAACCCTAATGATACAAGGAAAAGAATAGTTTTTTCTCGTCAGTTTAAAAAAATTGAATTAATTAAAAAGGATATCCCTAATCAGTTCTATTTTAATCCTGATAAACATCAGTGGAATGAATTTGAGAATATTTGCACTACAGATGTTTTGATATTAGGTGGGACCAAGATTCATGATTTTTTTTTATACGCTGATTTGATTAATAAAATTTATATAACTATTGAACCCATTCATTTTAAGTCAGGTGTTCCTGCATTTTCTTACATTAATTTTAAAGATTTAATCCCTTTTTTCAGTCANAGAGGTTTTNCANATAACCAAAAAACNATCAATGAAAGCGGAACTGTTTTGATTGAGTTAAACAAGTCTCAGTAAACTTTCATAGTCTTCAGGACTATTGACATTAAAAAAATCTGCTTTGGATCTTTTTTCAAAATTTAAATATTCAAAGCCTATTTCTTGTGCAAACTTCATAATCTTATAACCGTCATTTTTTCGAAGAATAGATTCCAAATAGTCAAAAGATTTTATAGACCAAAATGAAAACATTGGTTCAATTACATCATTTATTTTAGGAATATAGGCCTGACAATTTTCTTTTTTTTGAGATTGAAATAAGTCAATGAGATTTGTGTCTATAATGGGAGCATCTGTAGGAAAAATAGCAAACCAAATTTCATTTGATGTATCTTTATAATGATTCATGGCGCTATGAAGCCCAGCTAATGGGCCCTTATAACCTTTCAAAACATCTTGAATAATTGTTAACTTAAAATCTTTGTAGATTTCAATATCATTATTAGCATTTATGCAAATAGTTTCAGTTTTATCTTTTAAGCTGCTAATAATTTTTTCTATAAAAAATTGATCATTAATTTTCAAAAAACTTTTATTCAAGTAATTCATTCTTGAGGATTTACCCCCAGTTAAAATTACGCTAATTAATTTATTGTTCATTTTTTAGTCTGAATTTACCAGACAAGATGCTCATTCTCTTACCTCGTAATCTACCGATCATTGTAAGATTTTTTTTTCTGGCAATCTCAACCGCCCAGGAAGTAAAACCAGATCGAGAGAGAAGAATGGGTATTTCCATCTTAATACATTTCAGTACCATTTCGCTTGTTAGTCTACCAGTGGTGTAGAATGACATATTTTTGGTATTAATTTTATTTTTTAATATTAATCCAGCTATTTTATCTACAGCATTGTGCCGTCCAACATCCTCAAAGTAATAAAGTGGTCTATCTTCTTCACATAAGACACAACCATGAATAGCACCTACCTGAAGATACAAACTTGGCTCAATATTAATTTTTTTTGATAAAGTCACTAATTGTTGATGAGTGATTTTAACTTTTTTATTCAATGTAATTTTTTCTATTTCATCATATAAGTCTCCAAATACAGTTCCTTGCGCACATCCAGAAGTGTTAATTTTCTTTTTTAATTTTTTTTCATAATTTGTTTTACTTTTTGTTCTTATCACTACTGTTTTTAAGTCTTGATGATATTCAATTTTTTTAACGTCCTCGTGACTTTTTAACATTCCTTGATTGTATAAATATCCAATTGAGAGATATTCTGGGTAATCTCCTATGGTCATCATAGTTACTATTTCTTGATTGTTTAAATAAAGGGTAAGGGGCCTTTCTTCAATTACAGGAATGTCTACAATTTCATTATTTTCGTTAACTGCCTTTTTGAATTTATATAAAGATTTATTTCTAATATTTGGTTTAATTAAAAAATCTGTCATATCAATTAAGATTGTAATATGGTGTTTAGGTGAAAACAATAGCAGTTATAGGCTCGAAGAATAGTGGCAAGACAACCTTAGTATCAAAGTTAGTAAATTATTTTAGTTCTCAGAGTATAAAAGTTGGAGTTATTAAACACGCTCATCATAGTTTTGAAATTGATCACCCTAATACAGATAGTTATAAGATACGTAAATCTGGTGCGTACAAGACGACTATAATATCTGATAAAAGATTAGCTTTCATCGAAGAAAGAGTTAACGAAAATGAAATTGATTTGAATTCACTTATGGATATGAATGAAGGATGTGATGTTATAATTCTTGAAGGTTTTAAAAAAAGAAAAGAAATTCCAAAAATTGAAGTTTTTCTTAAGCGAAATAAAAAAGACCATTTATATAAAACTATTGAGAATGTGAGACTGCTGATTACGGATGATAATGAAAATCATCCTCTGAGATCGCTGAATCATGACCAAATTCATTTAATTGCAAATTTTATTTTAAATGGCTCGTAAGATTCTAATTTCNNTAAATGAAGCTATTAAATTAGTTCAAAAAGAAAAAAAGGATTTTATTAAAAAGGAAAAAATTAAATTAGAGCACTCACTAGGCAGAATAAGTTCAAAAAATATTACCTCCCCAGTCAGCTTACCAACCTATGATAGCGCAGGTTTAGATGGATATGTTTTGTCATCAAATAAAAGTAAGAAGATAATCAAAATATCTAAAAAAGTTATTACCCCTGGTAAGCTACATACAAATTTAAATACAAAATTAGCTTATAAAATTAATACAGGGTCAATTATACCAGATAAATTTTCTTTTTTTATCTCTCTTGAAAATGCATCAATTAAAAAAGATTGCATAGATATTTTAAATTCTAAAATTTCAAATAAGGATATAAAAAAGAAATCAGAAGATCTAAAAAAAGGAAAAATTATTTTAAAGAAAAATCAAAAAATAAATTTCAGAAATATATCTTTACTTGCATCAGCTGGCATTAAGTTTTTAGATGTCTATAAATTATTAAAAATTGGAGTTGTTTCAAATGGGAATGAATTAGTTCCTTTAAATAAAATCAAGAATGATTTTCAAATCTTTGACTCAAATAAATTGCAAATATTAAACTTTTTAAAACAATACAACGTTGATGTTTATGATCTAGGTATATTAAGAGATGATATTTCTAAGGTTGAATCTTTCTATAAGAATAAAATTAATAGCTTTGATATTATAGTCAGCTCTGGTGGTTCGTCTTTTAGCTCTGGTGACTTGATATCATCTTTTTTAGAAAAAAAATCTAGGATAATTTTTAAATATATTCGGATGCAACCAGGAAGGCCAATAATATTTTCAAAATATCAATCTAAATATATTTTTTCCTTACCCGGAAATCCATTAGCGGTATTTATTAATTTGATGTTTGTGATTAAACCATTTTTAGAAAATCATAAAAAAATAATTGAGGAAAATATTAAATTTGTGAAATCTGGTTTTAGCGATGTGAAAAAAATGAATCTTACTAAATTTTATAGAGTTAAAATTAAAGATGAAATAGCATTTGCGCATAATTCTAAAGGCTCTGCTAAATTAATATCAATTTCTGAAAGTGATGGCTTATTAATTTCCAATGAGAATGAAAAAAAAATCATCAAAGGAAAGAAGTACAATTTTGTTAAATTCTAAATTTAATTTTAATGACTTTTTTTGAATGAATTATTGATAATAGTTGATAATTATTCTCTACGCAGAAATTTTTAAAATCAAACTTTGATAATGGATCATCGCTTTCAATAAGAATAGTGTCTTTTTTTTTCAATTTTTTAATAAACTTTTTGGCTTTTAGTACTGGTATTGGGCATTCAAAACCTTTGGTATCTAGAAAATATTCCATTTATGTATATATTTATTTTACTATTTCATGGAAATAAAGAATTTAGAAATAATTTTAGCTCTTGATAGTGAAAAACATTTTAATAGAGCTGCTGAGAAGTTGAATATTTCTCAACCGGCTCTTTCCATGAAATTAAAATCCTTGGAAAATGAAATTGGTATTAAGCTTGTTAAAAGAGGAAAAAATTATATTGGTCTTACGGAAGAGGGTGAAATTCTTAAAGAAAAATTTAAATATATTGTTAAAGAGTTCTCAGAGATTAAAGAATTAAGTTCTGAATTAAGAAATAATTTAACTGGTAATTTAAGCATAGGCGTTATCCCTTCTGCTTTACTGGATATATCAGAATTATTGAGTCAATTTGTAAGTAAATATAGAAATATAAATATCCAAGTTTTTTCGATGTCATCAAATAAGATTGAAGAAAACTTACATGATTTTAAGTTAGATATTGGTTTTACATATTTAGAAAATGAACCATTAATGAGTGTTGAAAAACTTCCTTTGTATAAAGAAAAATATTTTTTAGTTACTAATAAAAAATCTTACCAATCGCAAACTTCAATTCCTTGGTCTGAGTGTCATGGAATAGATTTATGCTTAATTTCGCCTGAGAATCAATTTAGAAGAATACTAAACTCTATATTCCTCAAAAAAAATATATCACCAAATGTACTAATCGAATCTAACTCTTTAATTCATCTATTCTCTCATGTTTCTTCTTCTAGCCTTTCAACAATTATGCCAGGTTCCTTTGCAAAACAATTCAATTTTAACAATGAAATTTCTTTTTTAGAATTAACCAGTCCGTCTATTTTTCATCATGTTGGGGGTGTCTACATCAAAGACAAAGGTCCTTCGCCTATAAAAGATAGATTTATTAAATATCTGAACTCTATTGATAAGTAATACTTATCAATCAATCACTCATTAATAATTGATATTTAATAACTTTTAAATAAGTTCAGTATTGTGGAAAAAAATACTAAAAAAATACATCCTGGCTCGGGCAGGAGAAATGCACTTACTTTTAATAAAGGAAGGCAATCTGACGATCATTCAATCAATGAACTCAAAAATTTAATTCCATCTGATTATCTTAGACAAAGAGACATGTTAATTGAATGCCTTCACTTAATTCAAGATAATTACAAGTGTTTAAAGCCTAAATATTTATCCGCACTCGCAGAACTTACTAACCTTCCTTTAACTGAAATTTACGAAACAGCATCTTTTTATGCTCATTTTGATATTTTTAAAGATGATGATGTTAAACCTGCAGAACTTACTATCAGAGTTTGTGATAGTTTAACTTGTGAAATGTATGGCTGCCAATCTTTGCAGAAAGACCTTACTGATAATTTTAAAAATGATGAAAGTATAAGAGTTGTAAGAGCGCCATGTATGGGACGATGTCATCAAGCCCCTGTTGTTGAAGTCGGTAAAAGACATCTTACAAATGCTAATCTTACAAAAATAAAAGATCTGATCTCATCAAAAGAAACAAAGCCTATCATTCCTGAATATACAAATTACGAAACTTATATTAAATCAGGTGGATACTCTTTGTTAAGAAATTGTTTAGATAATAAAAAAAATCCAATGGATTTAATTGAAGAAATGGAAAAATCTGGTCTAAGGGGATTGGGTGGAGCTGGTTTTCCAACTGGAAGAAAATGGAGATTTGTTCGCGCTGAGAGTAAGCCTCGATTAATGGCAATCAATGGAGATGAAGGAGAACCAGGTACCTTTAAAGATCATCATTATTTAACTAGAGATCCTCACAGATTTCTTGAAGGAATGTTAATTGCTGCTTGGGTAGTTGAGGCAACAGACGTTTATATCTATATGAGAGATGAATATCCTGATGTTATAAAATTTTTGAAAAAAGAAATTAAAATTTTAGAGGATAATAACTTAAATATTAAAACTAGAATTCATCTAAGAAGAGGTGCTGGTGCATATATTTGTGGAGAAGAATCATCTATGTTAGAAAGCCTTGAGGGTAAAAGAGGTCTTCCTAGACACAAACCNCCATTCCCATCGCAAGTTGGTCTATTTGGGAGACCCACTTTAATTCATAATATTGAGACAGTTTTTTGGGTAAGAGAAATTATNGAAAAAGGAGCNATCTGGTTTAACAGTCACGGACTTAATGATAGATCGGGTCTTCGTACTTTTTCAGTTTCAGGAAGAATAAAAAATCCTGGAATTAAACTTGCTCCAGCAGGCATTACAATTCGCCAATTAATTGATGAGTATTGTGGTGGTATGCAAGATGATCACTCTTTTAAGGCCTACTTACCTGGTGGCGCATCTGGAGGCATTCTTCCTGCATCTATGGATAACGTTCCTCTTGATTTTGATACTTTGCAAGAACATGGATGTTTTATTGGATCTGCGGCGATTGTTGTTTTATCTGATCAGGATAAAATGGGAGATATAGCTAAAAATTTAATGTTCTTTTTTCACGATGAAAGTTGTGGTCAGTGTACGCCATGTAGAAATGGTACTGAAAAAGCACTTAAATTAATGAATGAAAAATCATGGGATATTGATCTTCTTAAGGAGCTTTCATCGGCAATGATGGATGCTTCTATTTGTGGTTTGGGTCAGGCTGCACCTAATCCAATGTTATCCGTAATAAAACATTTTCCAAGTGAGGTAACAAATTAATGTCTGANAAAATTAAATTTAAAATTGATGGAAAAGATTTTATAGCAGACCCTCAGGAATCAATATGGGATATTGCTAAGAAAAATGAAATAGACATTCCTCATCTTTGTTACTCTCCTGAACCGGGTTATAGGGCTGATGGTAATTGCCGAGCATGTATGGTCGAGATCAAAGGTGAAAGAACTTTGGCTGCATCATGTATAAGAAAGCCTACCGAGGGAATGGAAGTAACAGTAAATTCTCCGAGGGCAGAAAAATCTAGGTCAATGGTATTTGAATTATTAGTTTCAGATCAACCTGAAAAAGATAAATCACCTGATCCTGACTCAAAATTTTGGAATTGGTCTGAAAAGATGGGTGTTAGCTCAAGTCGTTTTCCAAGTAAAGAAAAAATAGAAATTGATCGATCTCATAAAGCTATGAGTGTTAATCTTGATGCCTGCATTAGTTGCAATCTTTGTGTTCGAGCATGCAGAGAAGTTCAGGTTAATGATGTAATTGGCATGGCTTATAGAGGTTCAACTGCAAAAATAATTTTTGATCTCGATGACCCAATGGGAGAGAGTACATGCGTTGCATGTGGTGAGTGCGTGCAAGCCTGTCCTACTGGGGCTCTAATGGAGTCCTCTTTAGTCAACAATGAAGGCACTAGAGTTACCTATGCTGATAAGGTCGTTGAAAGTGTTTGCCCTTATTGTGGTGTTGGTTGTCAAACTGAAGTAAGTGTAAAAGATGATAAAATTATAAAGATTGATGGAAAAGATGGACCCGCCAATGAAAATAGACTTTGCGTTAAAGGAAGATTTGGATTTGATTACATCAATCATGACGGCAGAATAACAAAGCCATTAATTAGAAAAAAAGATTCACCAAAGCAGTGGGATGTAAGAATTGATGATAAAAATATATATGATCACTTTGAAGAAACCACATGGGAAAATGCACTCGACATAGCAGCAAATGGCTTAAATAAAACTCTTAATGAAGAGGGNCCAAAAGGACTTGCAGGTTTTGGATCTGCNAAATGTTCCAATGAAGAAGCCTATCTTTTCCAAAAATTAGTTAGAGTTGGTTTTGGGTCAAACAATGTTGACCATTGTACTAGGCTTTGTCACGCATCTTCTGTTGCAGCNTTGTTTGANGGTTTAAAATCTGGAGCTGTATCTGCACCTTTCAATGCTGCCACCGTTGCTGANTGTATAATNGTTATTGGAGCTAGACCTACAGAAAACCACCCTGTTGCAGCTACTTATCTAAAAAGAGCAGCTAAAAGAGGATCTAAATTAATAGTTATGGATCCAAGAAAACAAGGTTTAACAAAATATGCTGATCACCATCTTCAATTTAAGCCAGGTACTGATGTAGCTATGCTTAATGCTATGCTTCATACAATTGTTGAAGAAAAGCTTTATGATGAGCAGTATGTCCAAGGTCAAACAGAGGGNTTTGAGCAACTAAGAGAAAGTATTAAAGATTTTTCTCCAGAAAAAATGGAAGCTATCTGTGGAATTGATGCAAATACANTAAAAGATGTNGCAAGAGTTTATGCTCAATCTGAAAANTCTATTATTTTTTGGGGAATGGGTGTGTCACAACATGTTCATGGAACGGATAACGCGAGATGTTTGATTGCACTAGCTTTATCAACTGGACAAGTTGGAAGAGAGGGGACAGGCCTTCACCCTCTTAGGGGACAAAACAATGTTCAAGGTGCCTCCGATGCAGGATTAATTCCATGGATGTATCCTGATTACCAAGTTGTAGATGGAGAGGCAAATCAAAATTCATACGAAAAATTTTGGAATAAAAAAATGGATCCAAAAAGAGGTCTGACTGTCGTTGAGATAATCAATGCAATTCACGATGACCAAATTAAATCTATGTATATCATGGGAGAAAATCCTGCAATGTCTGANCCAGATCAAGAGCATGCAAGAAAGGCCTTAGCAAAATTAGATCANNTAGTAGTTCAAGATATATTTCTAACTGAAACCGCATGGTTTGCTGATGTTGTACTTCCATCCTCTGCTCATGCAGAAAAAACAGGTACTTTTACTAATACAAATAGAACTGTTCAAATGGGCAGACAGGTAGTTTCTCCACCCGGAGATGCTAGGCAAGATTGGTGGATTACNCAAGCTATNGCTCAAAGAATGGGATTAGATTGGAGCTATCTACATCCAAGAGATGTATTCAAAGAAATGTGTCAAATTATGGAATCTCTTAAAAATATTACATGGGAGAGATTAGAGAATGAAAATGCAATTACATATCCTTGTGAAGCACCTGATAGTAGTGGCAGTGAATATATTTTTAGAGAATCTTTCCCTACAGCAAACGGTAGAGGAAAGATAGTCCCTGCTAGGCTCATACCTCCTGCTGAATTACCCGATGATGATTTTCCATTAATCTTAACAACTGGTCGTCTTCTGGAACATTGGCACACAGGGTCCATGACAAGAAGAGCAACAGTCTTAGATCATATAGAACCAGAGGCAATAGTTAGTATGAATCGTTGGGATATGAAAAGAATGGAGATTGGTGCAGGTGATCATGTTCATGTTAAAACCAAGCGAGGTTCCATAGTGATCAAAGTAAGAAGTGATAAAGAAATACCAGAGGGCATGGTCTTCATTCCCTTTTGTTTTGCTGAAGCTGCAGCTAATGTATTAACAAACCCTCAATTAGACCCTTATGGAAAAATTCCAGAGTTCAAGTTTAGTGCAGCTAGTGTTGAAAAGGTTAGTGCTTCAATTAATTA
>NHLE01000034.1 GCA_002169365.1 Pelagibacteraceae bacterium TMED259
ATTTTTTAAACTTTGTATGAAAGTAATTTTTTGAAGACCATCACCTATCTTATCATTATAGCTATATATGAGAATTTTCATTCAATAGATTCTATTTTAGTCTTCGTGTTTGCTCCTAGATCTTTCATTTTATTTGCCTTACTAAACAGACTGCCTCTGCCTTCTTTTATATAGTTTTTAGACTGGGCGATTGACTCAAGTGATTTTTGGATACTACTTTCTGTTTTATCTAATAAGTTCATACTTTTAGCAATTTGATCGTACATTCCACCTGCAATTTCAGCTATTTCTTTAGAGTTTTTATTTTGTTTTTCTAGTTTCCAAATACTTTCTACAAGTTTCATACACATAATTAATGTTGTGGGACCAACTATTATAATCTGTTTGTGTTGAGCGAAGGTCAATAATGTATTGTCGTATTTTTGTGCTGTGATTAATGAAAATTCATGTGGCATAAAAATAAATACATAATCAGGTGAATTAATATTAAGTAGTTTTGTATATTCTTTTTTATTAATGGAACTAATATGATTTTTTACGGCATTAATAAAATTTTTAATGTGTAATTCTTTTTCTTGGTTATCATCGGTATTTTGAAATTCATACCAATCTTTTAACGGGACCTTTGAGTCTATAATTATATTTCTATTTTCAGGTAAAAATATTACAACATCAGGTCTAAATTGCCGTCCTTCTTCATTTTTATCTGTGTATTGTGTTTTGTAATCTCTATCTTTTGTCATTCCACAATCTTGGAGGATATTCTCAAGAATAACTTCGCCCATTTGACCCATATCAGAGATATTTGATGTCATGGCATTAGTCATTTTTTTTGTCAAGTGACCTATTTCATCAATTTTGGAATTGACATATCCACTTTGCTCCAATGTCTTGTTAAACAAAGATTCAATTTTTAAATTAATTTGATTTAGGTCTATTTCTTTTGATGATTTTTCTTTTTTATTTAAATTCATCGTTACTATTGCTAGCAGAATGATGACTATACATAATAATAAAATAATAAAATACTCTAAATTCATATTACAATATTACAGTTCTTAATATAAATAAGGAATGAACAATTTAAATTAATTTTTTAATATTAAATTCAAATTGTTTTTTTAAATCCATGATTATTTTTTGGTCAAGTACTTTATGATCTACAAAGTCATTAAATTTTTTTTTTATTTCTTCTGATATTTTCTCTAATTGGTGTAATTCTTTAGGAAAGTGAGTCTTTAAACATTGAATTTCGTTTGTAAACTCAATTAAAGCAGATTTAAAATGTTTATCTGAGAATGTCTCTAGTTTATTTTTAATCGTATCAATTGAAAAGCTGGTATCAATCTTTGATTCATAATCATAAATCGTCAAATTGAAATAATCAAATATTTGATCACATAGATCATTTAATTTTGCATAGTTATCTTTAATAGAAAAATTCATTATATAATGATACTACAAAATCAAAAATATTGTCAAAGATTTAAAAGATGCTTACCAATATTTTTCTTAGTTTTCATATATTCTTTATTATACTTATTAACGCCAGGTCTAATTTTAATTACTTGAGTAACTTTTATTCCATTTTTGTTTAAAGAGCTTATTTTTTCTGGGTTATTTGTAATCAAATTAATATTGTTAACTTTTAAATATTTTAAAATTTTAATAGCAGATTTATAATCTCTCTCATCTCCACTGAAACCCAATATGTTGTCTGCTGCATATGTATCCCAGCCTGTTTCTTGAATATTATAACTTATAATTTTATTATGAATTCCTAAACCGCGACCTTCTTGGTTTAAATAAACAATGATACCTTTGCCAGAATTATTATTCATGTAATCAATAGCAGTATTTAATTGATATCCGCAATCACATCTTTGACTGCCCATTAAATCTCCCGTCAGACACGAAGAGTGTATTCTAACATTTGTTTTTTTAGATCTACTGTTTTCATTAAAAACTAAGGCATAATGAGTTGATTTAAGTACAGTATCATCAAACAATAAGATTTTAACATCATGATTATTTTTTAAAGGTAATGATGTTGAATTACGAAAAACAACCTTTGATATATTTAAAGATTTAGATATCTCATTGATATTAAATGAAACTTTTGAGTCATTTTTTTTCTTTCTATCTTTTAAAAAAATAGGGAAAGGAAGAATATTCAATTTTTTAAAAATCTTTATTAATTTCTTTTCATTAACATCTAAATTTTGTGGGGTATCTAAATTAATATATTTTTTTATATTTTGACGTTTAGAAAAAAAACTTTGAATTTTTTTTGGGTTCTTTTTTAATTTAAATTTTAAGAAATTTTCTGATGTTTTAATTTCAATCCCATGGAATTTTAATAAAAAGATTGGAAGTGCAATCTCAGAATCTTTAATACGACTATCATATTTTTTAAAGTTTTCATCGGTGGGATTGAGTATATTGTATTTATTATTAAATTTTANTATCTGACCATACTCTAAATTAAGTTGTAATTTATCNANATCATTTTTCATCTGAAAAATTAATCTATTTATTTAATGAAATTAAACAATAAAAAAAGCCCAGTGTTTTTAACTGGGCTTTTTAATTAAATAGTGTTTTTTAAAAGGCCGCGTCTCTTCCGTCTGATTTGGCTATTTCTCTAGCATTCGGATTAACAGAAGGTCTAAAAGGCATTTCTACTATTTCACCATCTACTGGNTGACCTGGTGTATCACAGTACTCATCNGGAAGGTGAAATTTAAATTGNTTACCTATAGCTTTTTTTTCATAAGGCACATATCCCATAGCAATATTAGTTCCTAATTCTGGTGAATACCAAGGAGATGTTAAATAACCTACAGGTGTTGAACCATCTTCTGATATTAACCAAAAATCAGGTGCATATTCCTCTATAGGTTTGCCACCTAATTTAAAACCAACTAGTTGATTTGCATAGGGCTTATCTCCTGACTCCATTTTAGCTCTCATTGATTCAAGTGCTTCTTTACCAATGTAATCAGCAGTTTTCTTTCTTGGTACTTGGTACCCTAGGTTACACTGAAAAGGATAAGTCTCTGCATCTAAGTCTTGTCCCCATGATAAAATACCAGCTGCTATTCTTCTATGGTGTGCAGGAGCAATAACTCTTAGATTGTGTTTTTTTCCAGCTTCTAAAACTGCATTCCACATATCGTCAGCATATAGAGTGGCATTTTTAAGATAAATTTCATATCCTTTTTCACCAGTAAAGCCAGTTTGAGAAATAATACAATCCCTTCCACCAACTTTTGCTTCCATTAAACCATAATAAGGAATATCTCTCACAGCATCTCCAACTAAATCAGCCATAAGGTCAATTGATTTAGGTCCTTGAATTTGCACAGGAGCTACATCTATTTCATCTATTGTTACATCAAATTTCTTGTCATGATTTACACCTTGCAAGAAAAACATAATATCTGAGTCAGAGAGTGAAAACCAAAATTCGTCTTCTGCTACTCTTAATAGAATTGGGTCATTAAGAACACCACCCTTACTATTACAAAGTATGACATATTTTCCATGCATAACTTCAATTCTTGAAGCATCTCTTGTAATAACATAGTTAGTAAATTTTAATGCATCGGGTCCTTTGACTCGAATTTGTCTTTCAACAGCAACGTTCCACATAGTTACGTCATTGACTAAAGAATTATATTCAACCATTGCCCCACCATCTTCAGGTTTAACGTAACCTCTTGGGTGGTACATACGATTATATACGGTGCATCTCCAACATCCTGCTTCTACAGCAAGATGCCAATAGGCTGATTTTCTTACACGAGTAGAAATCAACATTTGTTGTGGAGTAGGTCCAGACTGTCTTAAGTTATACGGAACAAGTCTATCTGACTGGTCCACGGTGCTTGGTTGTGTTAGCTTCATGTATCCTCCTAGAAAGCTATTAGCAATTTGGAAAATATTTTTTTTTTATATTAATGCAATCGAAAACTATGGATTTAAAATATTTTCTTGTGGAGCATTAATCGTTGATTTTCAACAATAAAATCACCATTTTGTATTTCATTAAGCCACAAACAAGTCTTTTCAAAGCCCCCAAATGGAAAACAATGAAATGATTTTAAAGGGTTTTTCTTGTATGCATATTCAGCCAAAGAAATAAGCATCTCATCATTAGAGGTTTTAGTTAAAAGGTCAGTCACTTTAGAAGAGTTTTTCTTTAGAAAATTAATTGAATTACCAACCCCGCTCATGAGCCCAAAGTTTAAAAGAGTTTTAAATGAGGCAGGTCCCGGAAATCCTACCCTCACTGGGATTGTAATTTTTTTTTCTATAAGACTATCGCACCAATCTATAAATGGTTTTGCATCAAAAAAGAATTGAGTTACCAACTCAAGATTTAAACCTTTAGATTTAGTAAGATCAAACTTATCGTTTAAAAAATTATCTATTGTTTCTTGGGTAATGTCAGGTGATCCTTCTGGATGTCCTGCTATTCCTATTTCATCAAAATTATATTCTTCTAAAATTCCTGAATTTAAAATTTCTAAAGAGGAGCTAATTTGCCCTAACTGATTTCCTCCACCTCCAATAACTAAAATTTTTTTACTATCTGTTCTTTCTCTTACTTGAGATAAAAATTGACTAACATGGTCTAAATTTTTCATTGTTCTAGCTGGTAAGTGAGTTATTGGTGTTAAATTATTTTTAGAGACAAAATCAACAGTCTCTAATATATCATTTTCAGAGGCATCAGGCAGATAGGTAATATAAATATTATTTTTTTTATCAAGCGGTATTGATTTTAGTTTATGTCTAACTTTTGGACTTAGCTCGATTGTAAAACCGTCAATTAGCGAAATAATTTTTTCTTTAATCATCATTTAAAAAATACAGAAGGTTAAGACTTTAATCTAGTATTATCAGAATCTAAAAGAGGTTCATTAGTCACTATCAACGGATATCTTTTACCGAAATATTCCAATTCTAGCTTAGTACCAAAATCGGATAATTCTGTAGGCAAATACCCATACACAATATGTTTATCAACAAAATATCCGTAATTGGTACTTGTGACATAGCCAATGGGTTTATCCTCACTATAAATCGGCTCTGTACCTAAAGCCATTCCTTCAGGATCATCTAGTATCATACAAGCTAATTTTTTCTGGACAGGTTGCTCTTTAATTTTTGATAGCGCTTCTTTACCAATAAAATCAATATCTTTTTTAAGTTTTACTGTGAAACCTAAGCCAGATTCATAGGGGTTTGTATTTGTATGAATGTCTGATCCAAGAGAACGGTAGCCTTTTTCTAATCTAAGTGACTCAAAAGCTCCAGCACCAGAACAAATCATATTGAATTCACGAGAAACCTCTCTTAGCTCGTCCCAAAGCGTTAAGCCATATTCAGTAGGTGTATATATCTCCCATCCTAGTTCGCCTATGTATGAAATTCTGACTGCAACGCATGGTATATTGCTAATCGAAATTCTTTTGATAGAAAAAAATGGAAAAGCCTCATTGGAGACATCATCATCNTCACATAACTTTTCAAGAGCTAATCGTGAGTTTGGCCCCCATAGACCAATACCTGCCAGGGCAGAGGTCCAATCAATTATTTGCACACTCCCATCATCAGGAGCATTAATCTTTAACCAATTTAAATCAATCATACCATTACCAGCACCCGCTAGAATCCAAAATTTATTTTCTTCAAGTCGTGAAATTGTAAGGTCACTTTTGATGCCACCATAAATATTTGAAATGACGCTATAGACTACTTTACCTACAGGTACATCAATATTGTTAGTACAAACTTTTTGTAATAAATTTAAAGCTCCTTTGCCACTTACTTCAATTTTTACAAAACCAGTAATATCAAAAAGTGCTCCAGTTTGACGAGTAACTAAGTGTTCAGCAGCTTGAATAGGTGACCAGTATTTGGATGCCCAACCTGATCGATTAGGAAAGTTTTTACCTTTGATTAGTTCAGCATTTGATTCATACCACTGTGGTCTTTCCCATCCCATTGTTTCAAAGAATTGTGCTTTTTGACCTTCTAGACGAGAGTAAAAAGGACTTCTTCTTAAAGGTCTAGGTTGTTCCATTTGTTGGAGAGGATGGATAATATCATAAACCTCTCTGTAATTTTGTTTGCCTCTGGCTCTTAAATATTTTCTGACGTGATGATGATGATGGAATCGATTAATATCACCTTGGCGAACATCCAACTCGGGTTCACCGTTCGCTATCCATTCTGCCATAGCCTTACCAACACCACCGCTATGAGTAATCCATACTGCATTAGCAGTCCAAAGGCCTTTTATTGATGTTTCACCCATCAATGGATTCCCATCGGTTGTAAAAGAAAAAAGACCATTGATTTTTTTGGTTAATTTTTTTTCAGCAAATTTTGGAAATAACCAATTTGACTCTTTGTGTGCTCCCTCAAAATCACCCGGCCTAAAATCTACTAAAGAGGGCATTTCTTCAGCATCACCAGGGTTTTTTAACTCTTCAGATTCTAGTATTCTTGGTTCATGTCGATAATTACCTATGACATAAGTGTCATTCCATTGTCTAAAATATAAACTGTAATCTTGATGGCGCATTAATGCATGTTTTACTTGAGCTTCTTTAAGATCGGCTTGAAATTCTTTTAACTCTTCAAATGGTTCTAGCCATGCCATTTGATGTTCGCATGGAACCAAAGGTAGGGAAATATTAGCTAGCCTTCCCATTTTTGGTGCCCATATCCCTGTTGAGACAAGAACAATATCAGCTTCGTAATCTCCGTTAGGTGTCTCCACTCCTCTAATATGATTATTAGAAACTTTAAAACCAGTAACAGGAGTATTTCCTATAAATTCACCTGCCTTCATATCAGTTACATATTTTGCCATCGCACTTACCGCTCTTACTGGAGCAGCTAAACCATCAGTTGGAACATAGTAGCCACCATAAATTTTTTCAGGATCAATGAATGGACTTAATTTTAAAATCTCATCAGGGGAAATAATTTTTGCATCTGTTAGGCCATAACTGTGTGCAATACCCATTTTTCTATAAAGGTCTTCATGCCTTTCTTTTGTTTTTGAAACTTCTATTCCTCCAACGGTGTGGTAACAAGGCTTACCCTCAAAAGATAAAGACCTTAGTAAATCAACCGTGTATTGTGCAAACTTACACATCATCCTTGAAGGGTTTGTTTGAAAGACTCCACCTGGGGCATGACTGGTAGATCCACCAGTTTCAAAAAGAGGACCTTGATCTAAGATCATCATATCTTTCCATCCTAANTGCGCTAAATGATAGGCAGTACTGGCTCCAGTAATTCCACTACCTACAATAATAATTCTAGATTTGTGAGACATTAATCCTCCTAAATATCAGCTAAAGCTAATCAGTTCCAAAAATTGATGTCAATATGAAAAGTTTATTAGAAATTTACTGCGTCGATGAGTCGATCCTCAAGGTAATCACTAAAAGAGCGATTACAGCTCAATAAGAGACGGTCATCAAATTTTAACATGGTACAATCAATTCTTCCTAATAATGTTTGAGCAACTGTCATACTTTTAAAAGATTTTTCTCTAAAATCAAAATGAGTTAATTTATTGAGTGTCTTGAATGCATTTTGACCTCGAATTTCAAAGAATACCTGAGCATCTGAAAAATTTGTAGCTAATATTGCATCTATTTTATTAAGTTTTTCAATGTATTGCATGATTTTTAAATCTGAGGTTTTTTTGGTAAATAGCAAATTCCATTGATCAAAGGATAGTTTTGATAAAATATTGTTATCGTTAGTGACTATTCTTAAATTATCTATTGGAGGTAATAGTTTAAATAATTTATTAACAGCATTATTAAACTCAGAGTCACCGGTCCCTCTAATAATAATTTGTTGAGGAAGGGCAGACTTTATCCAAACATCATTTGATCGGATTATATCTCTCATGATACTAATTTCTCATTATTCTCATCATAGAAAACTGGCTTTACAATTTCTACGGCAATAGTTTTTTGATCTGAAGTGGAGGTATATGCTTTTTTTCCAATCAAAGAATGACCATCTTTAATAACCGCAAGTCCAAAACTATGCCCTAAAGTTGGGCTGTGATAACTAGAAGTAATGTGACCTAACATGGGAATTGGAGTTTCAACATTTTGATTTAAGATAATATGCTGACCTTCCTCTAGAGAGTCTTTTTTATCTGAAGGAATAATACCAACAAGTTGTTTGCGATCAGATCTGATAGTATCAGACCTTGTAAGAGATCTCTTACCAAGAAAGTCTTTTTTATTTTTTCCTATCATCCAAGTTAGTCCCAAATCGATAGGGGTTATAGAGCCATCGGTATCTTGACCAACAATAATGTACCCTTTTTCTGCTCTAAGTAGATGCATTGTTTCTGTTCCATAAGGAATTAAATTAAATTCTTTGCCATAATTATGGAGCTGCTCCCAAACTTGAAGTGATTTATTGGCAGGAACATAAATTTCGTAGCCCATTTCACCTGTAAAACTTGCCCTTAAAATTCTTATTTGGGTTTCTTGGTATTGGTGAAATTGAAAAGTCATAAAAGGAAAGGCATCACTGTTAAAATCTATTTTTGGAAAAACCTTGCACATAATTTCTTTTGTCTTAGGACCACTGATATTAAAAGTTGCGAATTGTTCCGTGATAGAATTCATAAATACATTCAAATTGGGCCATTCTGTTTGAGCATATTCCTCCATGTAACTTAGAACATTAGCCGCTCCACCAGTTGTTGTTGTGGCTATAAAATGTTCATCAGAGATCTTACAAATAATACCATCATCTTTTACCATACCATCTTCACCTAGCATTAAAGCGTATCTTGCCGATCCCGGTTTCATTTTGGTAAAACTATTTGTATAAATTAAATTCANAAAGGAAAGGGCATCTTTTCCTTTAATTTCAATCTTACCAAGTGTACTGCCGTCAAGTATTCCAGCAAATTCTCTTACATGTTTGCTCTCACGCTGGACTGCCTCTTCTATAGTTTCAGAGGTATTCTTTGGAAAAAACCATGGTCTTTTCCATTGGCCAACATCTTCGAAGACTGCACCCATAGTACGGTGCCATTGATGAATTGGAGATTTTCTTTCAGGGTCATAGAATTCATAGGAGTTTCTTCCTGCAATTGCTGCAAAACTTAAGGGGGCGTAAGGAGGACGATAGATTGTTGTGCCTACTTCATTAACTTTTTTATCCAGTAAATCTGATACTATTCCTAGGGCATTGATACTGCTAATTTTTCCTTGATCAGTTCCCATGCTATTGGTTGTAAATCTTTTTAGATGTTCAATTCTATCAAAACCTTCTGAGATAGCTTGGCGGATATCTTTTGTAGTGACATCATTTTGTAAATCAATAAAAGATTTGGACCANATAGATGATTTAGTGGGAGGCACTTCCCATAACTTTTGGATATGATAAACAGGGCTTGTNTTAAGTTTTATANTNACATCAANTTTTTTAATTTTAAAGATTTTTAACTTGGAATTAATTTCATCATTAATATCTTTAAAACTGAATTGCCCACTTGCTGATCCCAGAGTAATAGTTTGTTGAAATGGTTCAGAGGGCTTATAGGTTAAGTCTTTTTCATCCCAATCTAACAATCCCTTTGATTGAGTGAATAAATGAACATCAGGATTTATTCCTCCTGATACACATAAAAAATCAGCATCTAATTCACTTAGGCTTCCGTTGCTATCAGCAATAATAATTTTTTCAAATTTTTTTCTGCCTGAAGCACTTTTGATTTGAGAGTTTGTATAAAGTGGAATGTCATTTTTTCTAATTAGATCGAATAATTCAGGTTCAATATTTTCTCCTACTCTAGAGTCAATGTAAGCTTTAGGCTTACATCCATTTGAGATTAAAGATTGAATTAGACTATTTGTATTAGAGTTATTGCTAAAAATTATAGGCTCTGTTGAGGGTAAAACACCATATCGAGTAATATATTTTTCAAAAGATGAGGCCAGCATTATTCCTGGAAGATCGTTATTTTGAAATGATAAAAATCTTTCTATATGTCCATTGCATAATAGTACATGTTCTGTTCTAATCTTATGAAGGGTGCTATTTACTTTACTTTCAGAAGGTTTTGCTCCTACGAATTTATCTTCAACAGCTATTAAATGATTAATATAATTATAGGTTGTTACTAATGTATTTTTTAGGATTTTGATGTTTTTAGAGTGCTCAATAGCTTCAACTGTTTCTTTGACCCACGCTTTGGGAGATTGATTATCAATAGAATTAATTTTATCCGAATTGTTTATTATTCCACCTAAATGACTATCAAATTCAATTAATAAAACATCATAATGTGTATTTATAAGAGACTTTGCTGCTAAAAGGCCATTTAAACCTCCACCTACAATTACAATATCTACATTGTGATGTAAGTGTGAGCTTACTGCCTTAAATTCTTTGGGAGGTTTACCCAGACCCGCAGCTCTTCTTATTATAGGCTCATATATCTTTTTCCAAAAACTTTTATGGGGACCCATAAAAGTTTTATAATAAAAACCTGCCGAAAAAAGAGGTGAAAAATAATTATTGATACTTCCTAAATCTAAATCAAGAGAAGGCCATCGATTTTGACTTTCTATTTCCATACCTTCATAAATCTTTTTTATAGTAGCTCTAGTATTGGGTTCAGAATGTTCAGTTAATATTTGAACAAGTGCATTGGGTTCTTCGATACCACATGTGTAGATACCTCTTGGTCGATGATATTTGAAACTTCTTCCTATAATTCGAATGTTATTACGGAGCAGGGCAGAAGCTACAGTATCACCTTTGTATCCATAATATTTTTTTCCATCAAATTTAAATCCAATTCTTTGATGAAACTGTACAAATGAATTTTTTTTGATGTTCAAACTTTTCATTTCTTAACAGTAAAGTTTCCTGAGCCTAGTTTGGGCTCTCCAGATGGAGTAATAATATTATTTTTAAATTTTTTTAAATTAGGTTTAGGTTCGTTTATTTTATAGGTTATTAAAATTTCATCGGTTGAAGTATCTCTTACACAATTAAACCATTTACGACATCCATGAGAATGCACCCATCTCTCATAAAACAATCCCTTTGGATTAGAGCGTATAAAGACATACTCTGCCCACTCCCTGTCACTTATATCTTGGGACCCATCTGGTCTCTTGACGTGTGCCTCCCCGCCATTAGAAAACTCAGATTGGTCACGCGGCCCGCAATAAGGACATTCAATAATTAACATTTATTTCTTAATGAGCTACCGCGGCAGCCCCGTGCTCATCTACAAGTTTTCCACTCACAAATCTATCAAGACTAAAAGCAGCATTAATATTGTGAGGTTGATNTTTTGCTATAGTATGTGCGAAAACATTGGCACTTCCTGGGGTCGCTTTAAAGCCACCAGTTCCCCAACCACAATTAAAAAATAATCCATCGACATCGCATTTACTAATAATAGGACTGGCATCAGGACAAATATCAACAATACCACCCCATTGGCGCAACATNTTCATTTTCCCGAATACAGGATAAAGCTCTACCATAGCCCTAATCGTATCTTCAATGACATCAAACCCTCCTCTTTGTGTGAAAGAATTATAGCTATCTGTTCCTGCCCCTATAACCAATTCTCCTTTATCAGATTGACTGACATAAGCGTGAACAGCTGAGGACATGACAACAGTATCTATGATTGGTTTAATAGGCTCTGAAACAAGAGCTTGCAAGGGTTTACTTTGTAGAGGTAGCCTTACTCCTGCAGTTTCTGCAAGTACACCAGTGTGTCCTGACGCAACAACACCAACTTTATTTGCTCGTATGAAACCTTTGGAAGTTTCTACACCTTCAATTTTTCCATTCTTAGTTTTTATTTGATGAGCTTCACAATTTTGAATGATATCAACGCCCATTTCATCAGCACGCATTGCAAATCCCCAAGCAACAGCATCGTGTCTCGCTACTCCACCACGTGGTTGAAAAGAGGCACCTAATACAGGATAACGTAAGTTATCNGTATTCATAATTGGAACTTTTTTTTGTATNTCTTCTTTAGNTAACCACAGTGAGTCAATNCCATTTAAATTATTTGCNCTTATTCTTCTTTTAATTTCTTTTATATCATGTTCATTGTGAGCTAAGTTCATTACTCCGCGTTGGCTAAACATGACATTGTAGTTAAGATCATTAGATAAATTTTCCCATAACTTTAATGAGTGTTCATATAGATGAGCGCTGTCATCCCAAAGATAATTAGATCTTATTATAGTAGTATTTCTTCCNGTATTNCCACCACCCAACCAACCTTTTTCAATTACTGCTATATTTTTAAGACCATGNTCTTTTGCCAAATAATANGCTGTACCAAGACCATGACCNCCACCACCAATNATGATGACATCATAAAACTCTCTTGGTTCAGGACTGCGCCACATTTTGGGCCAACTCTTATGACCACTTAGTGCATTTTTGGCAATGCTAAAAATAGAATATTTTTTTTTCACCGTTGCAAAATAGCAAAAAAAAATTTACTCAGCTAGATAATTTCAATGGCGAATTGTCATCAATATGACGAAATATCTTAGGAAATTGAAATCTCAGCTCACAATCTGTATTTGGTGCAGCAATATCGTTATCAATATCATTTTGGCAAATTGTCCTGATTTCATAGCTAAATCGTGTTTTTTCAGATCTTTCCTTTGAGGAGCTATGGAGGTGACAGCCTGAAAAACATAATATTTCTCCAGGTTTTATTGTTACAGGCAATATATTAACATTTTCAGGAAGTTTTTCTTCTAATTGTGGGGCTGAAGGGTATGAAAAATTACCTTTTTTTCTATTGGCCAAATAAATATCTAAATCCCAAGTAGCCGTTGAATTTTTGATTGGTTTTGAAAAATAATCTGGAAAAAATAACATTGTATTTGTCAGGTCAAGGTTGTTGATCGGTGCCCACCAATTAATTTGTTGATGGATATTTGTCCCCCAAGTATCACGGTGAGTTTTTATTCTAGATGCTTCTCGATATGAAAATTTATTTTCTGCTGGCGCAACTCTTACTACAAATTTATCCCAATAGGACTCTCCATTGTAGAATTCAATCTCTTCAAGAAAGTTTTTGAATAGTTTAAGAAATATCTCTGAATTTTTTAAATGAGATACTAGATTGGCACTTATCTCTTCACAATTATCTAATAAATGTAACTTATCTAAATCACCATTATATTTTTTATAAATCTTATCTTTTATTTCTTGTATGATTTTTGAAGAAATATTTGACTTTTTAAAAACAAATATCTTACCATCAAATAATTGTTGTTTGAATTTTTTAAGATTAGAAATTTTTTTTATAGGTTCGAACAATTATTCGATATCACCTACATACACACCTAATGCTAAAGCTGTTTCTATTAAGGGGTCAGAACGATCCACAACTTTATATGTTGAAATTCCCTCGCTTATAGGCACATCAACAACTTTTCTATCTTGCCAGGCTACCATTCTATCAAATTTTCCTTGTGCAAGTAAATCAACAGCATAAACACCAAAGGCACTTGCTAAAATTCTATCTCGGGGAGTGGGGGGAGCTCCTCTTTGTACGTGACCTAGAGATGTGACTCTACATTCAATATCGGTCTTATTCATAATTTCCTCAGATAGATACGATCCAATCCCACCAAGTCTTTTTTGACCATCCGCAAACTCTACTTCATAAGTTTCCCCATTTTCAGTTTTGACTGCTTCAGCGACAACAATTAATGAATGTACAATTCCTCTATTTTTCATTTCTGTTAACTTATTTACTATACCTTTGATTGAATATTTTAATTCAGGGATCAAGATAATATCTGCTCCACCAGCAATACCCGCATTTATAGCGATATGTCCCGCATCTCTTCCCATTACTTCTAAAATCATAGTTCTGTGATGACTTGCAGCAGTTGATTGTAAATTATCTAATGCTTGTGTTGCAACATTTACAGCAGTATTAAAGCCAATTGAACTTTCTGTAGCTCCTACATCATTATCAATTGTTTTAGGTATTGCTACAATATTGAGATTCCCCCTTTTGGCAATTTCAGTAAGTATAGCCATACTTCCATCTCCACCTATTACGATTAAACCATCAAGTCCAAGCTCATGGTATCCATCAATTATATCTTGTGTACGATCTTTAAAGGAACCATCTGGCATAGGAAATTTAAATGGATTTCCTTTATTGGTTGTGCCTAAAAAAGTCCCGCCTTGGCGTAAAAGTGAACCACTAAAAGTCTGGTAATCAAGTGGAAGGAAAGCAACAGGACGCTGCATAAGTCCAACTGTTCCATCTCTAATGCCGAGAACTTCCATACCATATGTATTTTTAGCTCTAAAAAATATTGATCGCACGGCTGCATTTAAGCCACCACAATCACCACCACTTGTTAGAATTCCTATTTTTTTCATATCAAATTTTATCTGAGTCCCACAACCAAGCAGCTCCTCTAACTCCACTAGAGTCACCGTGGGTGTTACGTAAGATTTTGTTCCTCACTTTATCACTAAATGTATATTTGGGAAGTAATTTTGGAATATTATCATAAAGTCTTCCAACATTTGACATCCCCCCACCTAAAATTATTGCATCTGGATCTACTATTCCAATCATGACAGCAATTAATCTTGCAAATCGATCTTCATAAAGTTCAAATTCTTTTTTTGCTCTCTCATCTCCATTAGCTTCTAAAGCAACAATTTCTCTTGTTCTGAGATCTGTTCCATATTTTTTATTAAAAATTTTGGTAAAGCCTATTCCTGAAATAAATTGTTCTGCACATAAAGGCCTTTGACAATTGCCCACAAGGCATTCAACATTCAGATCATATTCATCTTGAGTAGGATAGGGAAGAGGTTGGTGACCCCAGTCACCTGCTACTTGATTGACTCCCTCTACAACTTGTTTGTTAAACACAAAAGACCCACCAAAACCGGACCCAATAATAATACCCCAAACCGACTTATAATCCGCCCCAGACCCATCGATAGCTTCAGATAAAGCAAAGCAATTAGCATCATTCATCATTCTTATTTCACGTTTAAGAGAAGCCTCTAAGTCAGTTTTAAATGGTTGATTATTAATCCAAACACAATTGGCATTATTTACCAATCCTGTTTCAGTTGATGAAAACCCAGGTATACAAATACCTACTGAATTTTTTTCATTTGAGTAATCATCAAATTCATCCACTAAAGACTTAACTGTGTCAATACCGCTTTGGTAGTTCTTATCATAAGTAGAGCGCTTTCTTAGAACCTCTTTTCCTAAGGGGTCCATTAAAATACCCTCTATTTTTGTTCCACCATAATCAATTCCAATTTTGAATTTTGAAGTCATAATTTTAGATTATATATAATTATACAATAAATTTTACAGCTCAAGACACTTATTGTCTTTATTGAGTGTTTATATAATAAGTATAAAATTAAACTATGAAAAAAATCATTAATTGGGGAGTAATTAGCACCGCTAAAATTGGTTGGGAGTATCTAATTCCTGCTATTCACAGATCAAAAAATAGTAAAGTTATTGCTTTAGCAAGTAGAAATATTTCTAGAGCAAGATCGCTCTCAAAGCAAATGAAGATACCTAAATGTTATGGATCTTATCAAGAATTATACCAAGATCCTGAAATAGATATTATTTATAA
>NHLE01000035.1 GCA_002169365.1 Pelagibacteraceae bacterium TMED259
GCCCATAATGCATCAGCACTACCAGCAAATTTTACCATCCACTTATCGTCTAACCCAAGACCTTTAAGTCTGTTTGGCATAACGTCAGTGTGCCACTCATAAGGACCTTCTAGCCATCTACCTTTACCTTCAGAGTCAGGTGTTGCAAAATTAGCTACACACTCATCAGATTTCAAAGCTTCCCAACTTGGAAGACCTGGGCATAAATTTTCATCAATAACCCATTGAGGAACACCCATATCTTCAAGTGTAGGAGCAGGGTGAGATCCAGCGTCAATCAATCCACCTTTATCCATAGCTTCATACATTGGCTTAGCCATAGTTGACTGCCAAGTTTCGTGAGCAACGTGTAATTCTCCAACACGAACAGCTTCATATCTTGTTGCTGATTCAGCAGGAACTAGCTCAACTTCATAACCCATTTCTTCCCAAGCTTGTTTCATAACATGGGCTGTTACGATTTGACTTGACCAGTTTAAAACTGGGATTCTAATCGGATCTGCTGCTTTTGCTACAGTAGTAAAACCAGCAAACAAGACTAGAGCATAAAATAATGAAAATAATTTTTTCATAATTTCCTCCATTTCCTATTATAATAGTTAAAAGATAATATGATATTAATGCCTTACCTAGAAGTAAAAAAATTCACATAATGAAACAAAAAAATATCAGTAAAATGAGAATTATTTCAGAGAAGTGTGTAATTATTGATAAAAAAAAACTATCCCACAACTACAACAAGATAAAAAAAAGGATCGGGATTTCAAAAATTATACCTGTAATCAAAGGGGATGCCTATGGGCATGGAATCATTGAATGCTTTAAAGTACTCTATAGGTGTGGTTCGAGAAACTTCTACGTAGCTAGGCTAGAGGATGCCATAAAGTTAAAAAAACAAAATTATAAAAACATAAATGTTTTTTTGCTCTCTGGAACAACCTCTAAAGAAACTTGTGATCAATTAAGTAAATATCAAATTTATCCAATCATCAATAATCTTAGTCAATTAGAAATAATAAATCAGCATCCCAAGGCCATACCATATGTTTTACATTTCGATACTGGTATGAATCGATTAGGCTTCAAATACAGTGAAATAAGTCGAATAAAATCATTAACTAAAACTAACCTAATTAAATTTATTATGACTCACTTATCCTCTGCAGATGAAAAAAATATGATAGAGTGTAAATATCAACTTAATCAGATAAAAAAAATTAATAGTTATTTTAAAAAACCATTAAGCATTGCTAATTCATCAGGTATTTTTTTAGGTAAATCGTTTCACCAAAGTTATGTAAGNCCTGGAAAGAGNCTCTATGGAATAAATCCCTTTTTCAAAAAATCTTTTGGATTGAAAGGAGTAATGAGTATTTTTGCGCCTATTCTTCAAATAGCTACAATAGCTAAAGGACANACAGTTGGTTATGGTAAAAGTTATAAANCGAAGAAGACAACTAAGGTTGCAACTATTGATTTTGGATATTCAGATGGATATCTAAGATCTGGNAGAAATAAAGTTAAAGTATTTATTGATGGAAATGCTTGTGATGTTATTGGAAGAATTTCTATGGATTTAATCACTATTGATGTTTCAAATNTTGAAGATAAAGATTTGTATCTCGGTAAGGCCGTAGAAATTTTAGGTGACAATCAATCTTGTGAAGATTTAGCAATTCAAACAGGAACTAATGAACATGAGATTTTAATTTCTTTGGGAATGAATTCTAAAAAAGTATATATTTAAGAAAATGTATGAAGCACCAGTAAAAGATTTAAATTTTGTNATCAAAAATTTAATNAATTTAGAAGAATTAAATAAAATCTCTGACTATCAAGATTTTTCTGATGATTTGGTTGATGCTATTTTGGAAGAAGCAGGAAAAATAGGATCNGAAGTCCTGGATCCCTGTAATTTATCAGGTGATCATGAGGGTTCAAAAAGACTTGATGATGGGGAAGTAAAAACACCAAAAGGATATAAAGAAGCCTANGAAAATTTAAGGGATGGCGGNTGGTTTGGTCTNGAAGCAAAAGAACAATTTGGTGGACAGCAAATTCCAGTAACCTTNTCTGCCGCTGTTAATGAAATTTGGCATAGNTCNAATATGTCTTTAGCTTTATGTCATTTGCTTACACAAGGNTTAATNTANGCTCTGCAAAAATCAGCTTCNGATNAGCAGAAAAATTTCTATATTCCAAAGCTAGCATCAGGNANNTGGACCGGCACAATGAATTTAACCGAACCTCAAGCAGGTACTGATTTATCTTCAATNAAAACTAAGGCTATTAAAGAAAATGGNCATTACAAAATATCTGGACAAAAGATTTACATTACCTANGGAGAGCATGACTTATCNGAAAACATTATTCATTTAGTTTTAGCTAGGACTCAAGATGCACCAGAAGGCAATAAAGGTATTTCAGTATTTCTTGTGCCTAAGTTTATTCCNAATGATGATGGAAGTATTGGTAAAANAAATGATGTTACTTGTCTTTCTATTGAAAAAAAACTAGGAGTGAAAGGTTCGCCTACTGCCGTCCTTCAATTTGGAGAAAAGGATGGAGCTATTGGATATCTTGTTGGTGAGGAAAACCAAGGGTTAAACATTATGTTTGAAATGATGAACCACGCTCGTTTCTCTGTTGGCGTTCAGGGGCTAGCTGTTTCTGAGAGAGCCTATCAACAGGCAAAAATGTATGCACTTGATAGAGTCCAAGGAATTCCCATTGATGGAAAAAAAGGTGATCCTATAGTTGGCCATCCAGANGTTCTTAGATTAGCCTCGACAATGAAGGCTGAAATTGAAGCCATGAGAGCTTTAGCTATCTATGGTGGTTTTGCCCTTGATATGACTAAGTCCACCAATAGTGAGTATTGGAATGCAAAATCCTCATTGATGATACCTATAATAAANGGATGGTTAACAGAGCGATCACTCGAGGTTACCTCTAATGCTATACAAATTCATGGGGGAATGGGATTTATTGAAGAAACTGGTATTGCCCAACATTACAGAGATGCAAGAATATTGCCNATTTATGAAGGAACTACTGCTATTCAGGCTAATGATTTAGTTTTTAGGAAAACATTAAGGGATAATGGCAAAGGCATAACAGGATTGTTAGATGAAATTAACAAAGAAATAGAAGAAACATCCAATCAGGAAAATAAAATTCTTAAAAATTCATGTCAAAAAATGCNTACAGCCATAGAGTCTTCTAAAAATGTAGTTAATCATATTGTATCAATATCAAATAATAAAAAGAGACCGGCTGTATCCGGAGTAAATTATCTAATGATGTTAGGATATGTCCTTGGGGGTTGGATGATGATAAGAACAGCCGCTAAATCTTTAGAGTTAAAAAATAAGAATGAAATGGATGAAGAGTTTTTAAATGCAAAAATTACTACATCTTCGATATACCTATCAAGTATTTTGCCAAAAATTGAAAGTTTGTCATCTATCATCCTTAAAGGAGATGAAGACATACTATTAATGAAGCAGAATTGGCTTTAATTTGAAAAAAATTCAAAATTCAATTAGTAATTTTTTTAGTTGGCTATCTAAAACTGAGTTAGTTGAACTAGACTCAGTAGATATAACTGAAGATCCAATTCGCCCGGAATACGATAATGAATTCAGAAATTCACATGGGCGAAAAATTTATGGTTTAAAATCCAATGAAAATATAGAGGGTTTTATTTGTATAGCTTTTTGCAATGATGTTCCTCAAACAATGAAGGAGTTGGATTTGATGAGTAAAAATGCCTTCCATGAAAAAAATGGAACTATTGCCGTGGCCTATACTGTTTGGTCAAGAAAACGTGGAGCTGGAAAAGAAACTATTTTTAATACAAAAAAATTTATCAAAGAGGAATTTACAAATGTAAATCGCTTTATTACTTTATCTCCCCTTACNCCTATAGCTACACACTTTCACATCAAGCATGGAGCGAAGTTAATAAACATTAATGCAACATCTCAAAATTTTGAGTATGAATTTAATTAAGTTCCAGAGTATATAGGACCGCCGCCACCCTCAGGTGCAACCCAATCAATGTTTTGAGAGGGTTCTTTAATATCGCAAGTCTTGCAATGAATACAATTTTGAGCATTTATTTTTAAATATTTTTTTTGAGTTTGAGTATCGGTCTCAACTTCATAAACGCCTGCTGGACAATACCTCTGAGCAGGCTCATCATATTCATCATATGTGTAATTACTTGTTAAATTGCTGTCCTTAAGTAATAAATGACAGGGTTGATCATCTTCGTGATTTGTAGCAGATAGATAAACTGAGCTTGGCTTGTCAAAAGTAAATTCATCATCATAGCTCGGGTATTCTATTTTCTTGGATTTTTTTGCTGAAATCAAACTTTCATGATCAGCGTGCTTATGTTGAAGAGTGAATGGTAATTTTCCTCCAAAAAGCTTTTGATCTATTCCAGTAAATATCATAGCGGGTATCAAACCCCATTGAAAACTTGGTTTTACATTCCTAGCTTGTTTTAATTCTTCATACACCCAAGACTTTTTAAATTCATTTTCATAAAGTGATAAGTCAGAGTTCTCACTAATATGTTTATTGATAACCTCAGCTGCAATAATTCCACTTTTCATTGCAGTATGAGATCCTTTAATTTTAGGCATGTTCAATGTACCGGCATCACATCCAATAAGCAAAGCACCAGGCATATGCATTTGAGGTAAGCTTTGAATTCCACCTTCTATTAAGGCTCTCGCACCATAAGAAATTCTTTTTCCCTTAGATAATATTTTTTTAATCGCTGGATGAGTTTTAAATTGTTGAAATTCGTCATAAGGGGACAGATAAGGATTTTTATAATCAAGACCAATAACATATCCTAAAAAAACTTGATTATTTTCTGCATGATAACAAAAGCTACCACCGTAAGTATCATTTTCTAAGGGCCAGCCAACACTATGCACAACTTTTCCTATTTCATGATTTTCTGGCTCTACTTCCCAAATCTCTTTAAAACCAATTCCATACTGTTGAGGAGATTTATTATTTTTATCTAAACTGAATTTCTTAATTACCTCTTTACCTAAGTGACCACGGCATCCTTCAGATAAAACTGTAACCTTTCCTTTAATGTTAATCCCAGGTTCGAAGTTATCTTTGGCGTTTCCATCCTTATCAAGACCCATATCACCAGTTTGAACACCAGATACCTCTCCCTTATCATTATAAATTAGTTTACTCGCAGCAAATCCGGGAAATATTTCGACACCTAAATTTTCTGCAAATTCTCCTAACCACTTACATAAATTAGATAGACTAATAATATAATTTCCATGATTTTGAAGAGATCTAGGTAATAAAAAATTAGGGATCTTTAAACTCTTATCTTTAGATAGAAATAAAAAATCCTCAGACGAAACTTTCGTATTTACGGGAGTATCTAGAGATTCCCAATTAGGAATGAGTTCATCAAGGGCTTTAGTTTCAAAGACATTCCCACTAAGAATATGAGCTCCAACCTCTGCNGCCTTTTCTAACAAACATACTGATAAATCTTTATTAACTTGTTTTAATTTAATTGCTGTAGCTAATCCTGCAGGCCCTGCACCTACAATCACAACATCATATAACATTTCTTCTCTTTGAAGTTCACTCATACTCTAATTATATACTAAATGTTATGATTCTAGTTTATTAAGTAAATTAAGTTCTTTGATAATTTCTGGAATAGCCTGGAACAAATCTGAGGATAATCCATAATCTGCTACATTAAAAATTGGTGCCTCAGTATCCTTATTTATAGCAACTATAATCTTACTTTCTTTCATTCCTGCTAAATGTTGAATAGCACCAGAAATTCCGACAGCAATGTATAATTCAGGGGCTACCATTTTCCCAGTTTGTCCTACTTGATATTCATTACCGATATACCCCGCATCAACAGCGGCTCGTGAGGCTCCAACTGCAGCATTAAGTTTATCTGCTAAATCATACAACAGTTTGAAATTATCTGAATTTTCCATACCACGACCACCTGAGACTACTATTCTNGCATTTCCCAATTCTGGTCTGTCACTTTTCGAAACCTCTCTACCAATAAAAGTNGTTTTAACTTCATTGTCGATAAAGTCGACATCCTCTATAGAAGCGCTACCNCCTGTTTCTTCACATTTATCAAAGGAAGTGGGTCTAATAGTAAGTAAATTTATATTTTGGTTAGTCTCAACATGAGAAATGGCATTTCCTGCATATATCGGNCTCACAAAAGTATTTTCAGTTACAATTTCAATCACATCGCTAATTTGAGTAATATCAAGTAGTGCAGATACTCGTGGCAGAAGGTTTTTTCCAAAAGTAGATGCGGGGGCTAAAATATGAGTATATCCATTAGCGATATTTGAAATAATAGGCGCAGATAATTCAGGAATAAAATTTTCAAGCTTTGAGTTATCGCATTTTAAAANTTTTTTAATTGGATAAATTGATTTTGCATTATTAGATAGTGTCTCAATATCTTTGCCAATTATTAAAAGATGAATGTCATCACTAAGGTTAGTAGCGGCAGTTATTGTATTAAAAGTTGAGGTTTTTAGGACACTATTGTCATGCTCTGCTATAACTAAGACTGCCATTTAAATTACTTTTGCCTCATACTTTAATTTTTCAACTAATTCTTTGACATCATTAACCATTATTCCTGCTTTACGTTTTGGTGGCTCTTCAACTTTTATAATTTTAATTTTAGGGTTAGTGTCAATACCAAGCGTGCTTATGTCTATAACTTCTAAAGGTTTTTTTTTAGCTTTCATGATATTAGGCAANGAGGCAAATCTTGGNGTATTTAATCTTAAATCACATGTAATCACAGCTGGCAAATTACTCTCAAGTTTTTCAATTCCTTCATCTATCTCTCTTGAAATGATTAATTTATCTCCCTCGATTTTTAAATCTGAAATAAAACAAGCTTGAGGCCAACCAAGTAAAGCTGATAAAATTTGGCCAGTTTGGTTTGCATCATCATCAATTGCCTGTTTACCCATCAAAACCAAATCAGGTTTTTCTTTTTCTATAATTTTACTTAATGTTTTGGCTACTGCCAATGGCTCTAAGGAGTTTGGAGATTTAACCAAAATTGATCGATCGATACCCATAGCCATCGATGTTCTTAGAACATCTTGAGATTTTTCATCTCCAATAGAAATTGCCACTGTCTCTTCTGCTATTCCCTGCTCTTTTAATTTGACCGCCTCTTCAATAGCGTTTTCATCTGGAGGGTTGACAGACATTTTAACATTTTGTGTTTCAACACCAGANTTATCACTCTTAACCCTGATTTGGACTTTGTAATCAACGACTCTTTTTACAGCAACTAGAACTTTCATTTGGAGCATATTAAAATANACTAACTTTTCTGACTTACAAGATACAAAAAAAAAATAAATGGTAAATATTAAAAAAAGAAAAATATTTAAAGACATATATGAGTTAGATATTAAATTTTCTAAAAGAAAAAACACAAAAATTTATAAGGAAAATTTTATATTTAATGGGAAAAGTGTTTCAGCTATTTGCTTTAATAAAGATTTAAAAGTTTTCTATTTCATTAAACAAATGCGACCAAATTATTTTTTTCATAAATTCAATAATTATCCACTTGAGATAGTTGCAGGAGGAATAAATAAAAACGAAACTAGTAAAAAAGCTATTATAAGAGAGATTAATGAAGAGCTTGGCGTTAAAGTCATCTCAGTCAAAAAAATTGATTCATTGATTATTGCGCCCGACTGTTTAGAAGAAATTACTGATTTATATTTTGCAGAGGTTCCAATAATTCAGAATTTTGAAATTAGCAACCCCGCTGAAGGTGAATTTATAAAGATAATAAAATTAAATAAGAAAGAAATTAAAGAGTTATTAAATAAAAAAAGACCTCAAAATATTGTTACAAAAATTGCTTTTTTAAAAATATTAGAAACTAAGATTTAATTTTTAACATTTTTTCATCATATAAAGGAGATAGATGAACACTGCATGACACTTTTTCAGTAGCTATTTCTAATTCGTATTTACCACTTTTGACAAACTCTTTATCTATAATTTCATCGCTTCTAATGTATCCATAACCAATTGGTTTGCCTATTGTATACCCATATCCCCCACTAGAGAGCCAACCAACTTGTTTACCATTTCTAAAAATTGTCTCTCTTCCTAACAAAATTATATTTGGATCATCACAAGTAAATCCAGCAAAAATTTTCATTAAACCCTTCTTCTTTTGCTCAAGAAGAAATTGCTTACCAATAAAATCTATCTCACTATTTAATTTTGTTGCCCAACCCAATCCTGCCTCTAAAGGGGTATGGTCTGGCCCGATATCAGAACCCCAAGCCCTATAACCTTTTTCTAAACGGCAACTTTCGATACAACGATAACCAGCATTAACCAAACCAAGATTTTTTCCAAAATCCATTATATTTTCATATACATCTTTTGCTTGAGCAATAGGAAAGTGTAATTCCCACCCTAATTCGCCCATGTAAGTTATTCTAATGGCATTTACATCATGATTTCCAATTCTAATTTTTTGGCAGGTACCAAATGGAAAATTTTCATTTGATAAATCATGATTTGTTAAACCTTGAAGTATCTCTCTTGATTTAGGGCCCATAAGTGCGAAAGCAGAATTATCATAAGTTATATTTTTAACATCTACCTTATATCCACTTGGAATATTTGATTTTATCCAATTAAAATCATGAGTCATAAATCCGGTACCTGTAACGATGTAATATTTATTAACATCAAGCACTGTTATGGTAACGTCACATTCTATGCCACCTTTTTCATTTAACATTTGAGTATAAATAATAGATCCAACTGGTTTGTTGATTTTATTTGCACAAATATAGTCCAGCGCTTTTGTTGCATCCTCTCCTGAAACAATGAATTTAGCAAAGGAACTTTGGTCAATAAGGACTGCTTTTTCTCGCGTAGCTTTAACTTCTTCTCCAACTATTTCAAACCAATTTTGCCTATCATAGGAATAAACATCTTTAGGTTCAGTTGACTTGGGAGCAAACCAATTAGGTCTTTCCCAGCCCATTTTTTCACCAAAACATGCATTAGCATCTATTAAATCATCAAATATTGGAGAAGTTTGAAAGTTTCTTCCTGAAGAGTGCTCTTCAAAAGGCCAAGCCATAGTGTAGTGTTTTGCATAAGCCTCATAAGTCCTCTTTCTGACCCACTCTAAATCTTGGTGTGGTTTTCCAAATCTTCTTATATCTACTGGCCACAAATCATAAGGTGGTTGTCCGTTAGCTACCCACTCCGCCAATGCCATCCCCGCTCCTCCACCAGCAGCTATTCCATATGCATTGAAACCTGCACCAACATAAAAATTATTTAATTCTGGGCTTTCACCTAAAATAAAGTTTCCATCTGGAGTAAAACTCTCAGGTCCATTAATGAGCTCTTTAATACCTGCGGTTTCTAAAAGCGGAACTCTTCCCAAGGCATTGTTCATGATTAGCTCGAAGTGATCATAATCAGAATCCAACAGAGAAAAATGAAAATCCTCTGGAACAGTTTTCTCAGCCCAAGAAAGTGGATTAGGCTCATAGCCTCCCATAACCAATCCCCCAACCTCTTCTTTAAAATAAATTAGCCTATCAGGGTCTCTTAGTGTTGGTAAATTTGATTTGACTCCATCGATTTCTTCAGTCACTAGATACTGGTGCTGGAATGATACTAGAGGGACGTTGACGCCAACTGTTTCAGCAAATTGTCTGGTCCACTGACCACAACAACATACTATTTTTTCACAATTTATAACTCCCTTATCTGTTTCTAAACCTGTAATTACACCATCTTCTATAATAACTTTAATCGCTTTTGTCTCCTCGATAATTTTAGCTCCTTTATTCCTAGCTCCCTTTGCTAAAGCTTGAGATATATCAGTTGGATTAGCTTGACCATCCGTTGGTAGAAATGCAGCGCCATAAACATCTTCGATATCCATTATTGGCCATAAGTCTTGAGCTTCTTTTGGAGACAAAAGTTCCATTTCTAAACCAAAAGAATGAGCGGTTGTAGTTTGTCTTAAAACTTCCTTCCATCTTTGTTCGTTGCACGCAAGTCTTAAACCGCCATTCATTTTCCAACCAGTGCTTAAACCAGTTTCTTTTTCTAGGCGATTATAAAGGTCAACCGAATATCCTAAAAGTTGAGTGATATTAGCATTGCTTCTTAACTGACCTACAAGCCCTGCAGCATGCCAGGTACTTCCAGAGGTTAATTTACCGCTTTCTATTAAACAAACCTCATGTCCTAAATCCGCTAAATGGTAAGCTGTTGAACAACCAACAATACCCCCTCCAATAATTATTATTTTTGAGCTATTAATCATTTCAACCTTTCAAATGCATTATTAAATTTTGTTAAATTATCAGAGGTGTATTCTCCATAATTAAAATCTATCTTTGAGGTAATTTCTGAAACCATACTCCACATCGTCTCTCTTAATAAACTAGCGGTTTTCATTGCATTATATTTAATGAAAAGATCAGACGAGGGTTTTTTTTCAAAATACATCTCTAGTAATTGTTCTTCAAGTTGTGTGTCAAAGTCATTGTTAGAAGATAAACCTCCTAAATCAAAAAGAGGGTCGTTGAAACCACCATACTCCCAATCCACAACCCAAATTTTAGAGCCATCATCTAAAAAATTTGCTGCCAAAAGATCATTATGGCCAAAAACTATATCCCTAGGAGAGGATAATATTTCTAATTTTTCATTTTTGTCCAATAGTTCATTTATAATTGGAATATGGTTGCTTTCATTTTTTATAAGAAAATTGGCATAATATTTAATTACATAAAAAACCCAAAATAAAGGCGGTTGCCCAGAAAGCTTCATAGGAATAGATTTGTGAATATTTTTAATTACAGGAATAATTCTCTCTAAATTATCCCTTACACCTTGGGGATCCAAAGTAGCACTCTCTATAAAATCAATGACTAATATTCCAGGTTCGTTGTGAATTAATTTTGGAGATGTTCCAATTTCATAAGCTGCTTTGCTTACTGAAATTTCGTTTTGTCTAAACACTAAGTGCTCTGGAATATCAGATCCAAGTCTTACAACTACTTTTTTTTCATTATCTTGTACGATGTAGTTTAAATTTGTGATGCCTCCCTCTAAGGGTTTTATATTGATATTGCCATTCCAAATGGAAATTGAGCTGATTTTATCTTCATTTGATAACATGAAGTAACAAACCTTACTTTTTTTTTATCTATTTTAAAGGGATATTATCTCTGAGAATTTTTCCAATTCGGATGATAGTAAGGCTCGAGTTGAGAGGGAGATAAAATTTTCTTTCCTAATATATGATCAGATGCTTTTTCACCTACCATGATAGAAGGTGCGTTCAAATTTCCATTTGTGATTCGTGGAAAGATTGATGAGTCAGCTAAAAATAAATTCGATAGTCCTTTAACTCTGCAATCTTTTTCAACTACCGTTGTTGGATCATTTTTGTCGCCCATTTTACATGTACCACATGGGTGGTAGGCAGACTCGCAATTATTTTTTATAAATTCATCTAGGTCGCTATCAGAAATGGAATGATTACCTGGTTGTATTTCTGGACCAGCATATGGTTTTAATGCCTCTTGACCTAAAATTTCTCTACTTAATCTAAGGGCTTTTCTAAAAGTTGGAAAATCACTTTCATGACTCATATAGTTAAATTTAATTTTTGGAGGGTCTTTAGGATTTGAAGACTTAATTTTTATATATCCCCGAGATTCAGATCGCATTGGACCAACATGTAATTGGAATCCATGCCCCTCACTAGGGGCCGTGCCATCGTACCTTATTGCAACAGGAAGGAAGTGAAACTGAATATCGGGATAAGCGATATTTCTATCAGATCGAATGAAACCTAAAGTTTCAAATTGATTGCTTGCCCCAGGTCCATTTTTTAAAAACATCCATTGCATTCCTATAAGCAGTTTTGAAATGGGATTCAAATATTTATAAAGAGTTATAGGTTGTAGGCATTTGACCTGAAAATAAACTTCAAGATGATCTTGTAAATTTTTTCCAACCCCAGGTAAATGATTTAAAACAGAGACACCCTTGCTTTTTAACTCCTCTCCGTCTCCAATACCTGAGCGCTGTAAAATTGCAGGACTATTAATTGAACCTGCTGACAAAACTATATCTTTTTTAACTTTTATGATTCTTGTTTCACCCTGATATATAAATTTCACACCAATGGCCTTCTTACCCTCAAAGATTATTTGATCAACAAGTGCTCTCTTTAAAAGCTGAACATTTTTCTTTTTTAAAGCAGGTTTTAAGTAAGCCTTTGCTGTTGAATATCTAGATCCTTTCCAGACAGTCATATCTGCTGGACCAAAACCCTCTTGACGAAAACCATTATAGTCCTCTGTGGCGGAATATCCTGCTTGTTCGGATGCTTTGACAAAAGCTTCATGAAGGGGATTCTCTCTCTTTCCTCTGGAAACTTGCATGGGTCCTTCGTTACCGCGAAAATCAGATTGAAAGCCATTACTTGTTTCCATTCTTTGAAAATAAGGAAGAACATCCTTGTAATCCCATCCAACCGCTCCATTTTGGGCCCAATAATTATAGTCACCTGGGTTTCCTCGAACATAGATCATTCCATTTATAGAAGAAGACCCCCCTACGACCTTTCCTCTCGGACAAACTATTGAACGACCATTTAAATTATGTTCTGGTTCTGCTTTATAGCCCCAATCATATTGAGACATATTCATTGGATAAGATAAAGCAGCAGGCATTTGAATAAATGGACCAATATCAGTTCCACCGAACTCAAGAACTAAAACTTGATTATTTCCACTTTCCCCCAGCCTATAGGCTATCGTTGAGCCAGAGGACCCTGAGCCAATTACAATGTAATCTGGATTATTAAAAATGGACATAATTTGATAAAAATCTAATCATATAAATACTCAATAAGACTAATGGTATTTCATCATTAGGAAAAGAAATAAAATTGTATGACAATGTCTTTTTTTAACATTAATATTTTCAAAATTAGGAGATGGTATGAATCTAATCGATAAACTTAATAATGGTCCAGTGCTATGCGCTGAAGGATATCTTTTTGCTATGGAAAGAAGGGGCTATTTACAAGCTGGTGCTTATGTTCCAGAGGTAGTTTTAGAACACCCAGAGGTTGTCACTCAACTTCATCGTGAATTCATCCGTGCTGGAAGTGATGTTGTGCAAGCTTTTACCTATTATGGCCATCGAGAAAAATTACGTTTAATTGGTAAAGAGGATTTATTGGAACCCTTACAAAGAAATGCTCTTAAAATTGCTCAGGATGCTGCAAATGAATTTCCAGAGCTAGATTTGATGGTTGCTGGAAATGTAGCGAATACAAATATTTATGATCCTAATGAAAAACAATCACATATTGATTGTCAAAATATGTTTGCTGAACAAATTGGTTGGGCTAAGGAAGCCAATGTTGATTTTGTTATTGCAGAAACAATAAATTGGACAGAAGAAGCTAAAATAGCTTTAAAAGAAATTAAAGATGCGGGTTTGATTGCAGTTGTGAATCTTGCCATACCTAAGGGTGATAAAACCCGTGAAGGTCACACTGCAGCTGAAGCTTGTAAAATTCTTGAAGACCATGGCGCAGATGTTGTGGGTTTAAATTGTTACCGTGGCCCAGACATGACCATGAAATTACTTCCAGAAATTAGAGAAAAAGTATCCTGTCATGTTGCTGCACTCCCAGTTCCCTATCGAACCAATGAGAAATATCCAACACACATGTATATCAAGGATGATAACTGTGGATGCATAGAAGGGAATGTCTCACATATTGCCTTAGATGGGCTAACGTGTAATAGATTTGAAATGGCTGAATTCACAAAGCAATGTATGGATATAAATGTCAATTTTATAGGAATTTGTTGTGGGGCTGACCCTCATCATGTTAGAGAGATGGCAGTTGCTATGGGTAGAAAACCTATTGCTTATAAGTATTACCCAGATATGACAAAACATTTTGCTCATGGTAATGAAAAATCACTGAAGGATCATAATAAAGTGCAGGAATGGCTTAAGTAAACTAATTGAAACTAAAACTTTACACAAATTCTCATAGCGTTACTTGCTCTAAAATTGAGGTTGTAATTGACTTTAAATCATTAGAGATAGAAAAAATAGAGGCCATAAACAATTATGGAGCATTTTCTCCTACAGCTACAGTTCCCTGCTTATCTATAGATAATAATATGATTTCAGATTCATCATCTATCATTGAGTATTTTGAGGAGGCTTTTTCTTCACCATCGTTGCTTACTAAAGATGCGGGTACTAACATACTTATAAGATTTCAGGCTACACTAGTTGATGAAAAGCTAATTAGCACCATTAGAAAATTATTTAGCTTTGTAAAAAACACATCCCATCCCTCGGATAGTATGATGATAGATAATATTTTTAAAGAGATAGAAAATAACCTAAATCTAGTATTTCAAATTAAAAGATCGAATTTATATCTAGCTAGCTCTTCTATGAGTCTAGCAGATTGTAATACTCCAGCTTTCTTTTCAATGCTAAAAGAATTTGAAAATCACTTTAATAAACAAGTAGAAAAATCAAATAGCTTTATTGAGTATGAAAAAGTTCTTCAATCTGATCAAAATCTTTTTAAAGAATATAAACGCTATGGTTTTGAAATTAGAAATTGGATAGCTAATAAATTATTAGCATGAGCATCTGGGGAAAACTTTTAGCTGGTACTTTTGGTTTTGCGCTTGGGGGACCGATTGGAGCCCTATTAGGAGTCATAGCAGGTCACAGTGTTGATAAAATACGAAAACAAACATCAGGTATCAATGGCAATATTCAATCTCCACAAGAAGTTATTACAGTAGGCATAATAATATTAGCTGCGAAACTCTCAAAATCCGATGGTCAAGTAACTTCAGAGGAAATCAGTGCATTTAAAGAAAAATTTAAGATTCCTCCAAATTTTCAAAGCGATGTAGGAAAAATTTTTAATGAAGCAAAAAAATCATCTGATGACTATCACCAATATGCACAACAATTGGGAATGATATTTCGAGGTCAGCCTCAAGTACTAGAACAAATTATTAATTTATTATTTTTTATTGCTGAAGCTGATGGAGAAATTAGTCGACCAGAGATATTATTTATTGAAGGGTGTGCAAAATATTTTGGATTAAACAAAAATCAGTATGATAGTATTCAAACAATCTGGTTAGATAAACAAATCAACCCATATAAGATTTTAGGTGTAGAAAAAAACACGACCGATAATGAAATTAGAAAAAGATGGATACAGCTTAGTAGAGAGTTACACCCTGATCAATTAAGAGCTCAGGGCGTACCTCAAGAATTAATTATTAAATCTGAAGACAGACTATCCGAGATAAATCAAGCCTATGATAAAATAAAAAGTTTACGCAAAATTAATTAAATTTTCTTTAATTGATCTGCTTTGGCTTTGCCTTTGTCTTCAACAATTTCAAATTCGACTTTATCGCCTTCATCTAGACGGTCTAATCCTGCTTGTTGAACAGCTGTGATGTGGACAAAAATGTCTTTATCTTCTCCCTCTGGAGCTATAAAGCCATATCCTTTTTTTGGGTTAAACCATTTCACTGTTCCTGTAGTCATCGTATTACCTTTCTTAAA
>NHLE01000036.1 GCA_002169365.1 Pelagibacteraceae bacterium TMED259
CGTACCGATCCCATCTGTCATAGCCTTACCATCCTTACGGGCAAGCTTGGCACCGGTTGGACTGAATCCTACTCTGGTTTTCCCCCAGCCTTGGCTGGCCTTGGCCCATTTTAATTTCGTTAATCTTATAATCGATCCATCCTTTTTGAGTAAAACTGGATCAAACCAGGAACCATGATCACTGCCCGTACCGTTCCCAGCATCTCCCAGGGTAAGATGAAGCTCTTTCCATCCGGTAACATCCACATCAAATTCATGAACTTTTTTCCCCTCAATGATGAGGCTTTTCTGAACATCCCCTTCTTCTTCATTTCCAGCAGGAACTGGATCCATGCGAGGTAACAGATCAATCGAAGGCGGATTTGAAACGGCTAACAAATCATTGGCTGCTTTTTGATCGCCAATTCTCCCAAGTCCCACGGCAGCTGCTACCTGTACACGAGGATTTTGATTTTTAAGGGCATCGGTAAATACTTTCACTGGTACGCCTTTAAGCTGGGTCTTTCGATCGGCAAGGGCACGCAAGGCATGCTCTGCAACCGCTTGATCTTTAGCCAATTCAAGAAGTTTGGGATGTGATTTTTCTCCAAGCAGTTGCTTTACCGTATAAATGGCTGCAATCCTTGACTTCTTGGCTTGCTTTTTGTCCATAGCGACAGCCAACACTTCCTTACTCATCCCCCCTCTTCTCAAAATTTCCTGCTGTGCATGGAGCTGAGTCTTTGCACTTGGTGAGCTTAGCAAATTTGCCAGATCTATTTTATTTCTCTTCTTCAGGTTTGGAAACTTTTGATATTTCCAACCCTTGGGGACAACACGGGAAATATAGCCATCATCTCCACCCTTAAATCCTGACTTACCCCAGCTACCAATGAATAATCGGCCTGATCCATCACAATCCACATCCGTAATCCTCCCACACTTGATAAAATCCTCCTGTTGCTGAGTAAAGGTGGGTCCATCAGGAGTTACCCTATGGATGAACAAATGCCCCCTACCCCAGTCACACATCATGGGCACCCCAGTAAATTGTTTAGGCCAACCGGGTTCATCGAAATACATCGCACCCGTNCCNGATCCNCCCCCNACATCNACNAGNGCTGGAATGATCTCCGAGGTATACCTNTTGAACAAGGTCGGATATCCGTACTGTCCGGTTTGCACCTCATGGATAAAACGAATGTTCCATCCACCCCCGTCATTGGTGTTCCCCCGTGTAAACACATTCATGTATGGATCGATGGCGATATCGTAAATATTTCTGAGTCCATGGGCAAAAGTCTCCAGTTCTGTGCCGTCAGGCCGTACCCGGATGATTCCCCCACCATACATGGTTAATTTTGTTCCGTCGGTTCCGGTTGCATCAACAAATCCGAAATCGCCCACAGCTACATAGATCCATCCGTCTATTCCCATCCGAATTCCATTGGTGGTATGATCAACCCCGCGTGCCTGATTATATTTACGAGTACTGATTTCCTTTACCAAATGCTTGGGCGGACCGTCCGCTTTTCCGTCTCCATCCTTATCCTCCAAAACGGATAGAAACATTCCTTCAAACTTCTTTTCATCCCCCCATTTTGTATGCAAGACATAGAGTTTGTCTCCAACTGATATCATTCCCCTTGGGTTATCAATTTCCGCATACACGGTATGACCATCCGAAACACCATCGTTATCCTGATCGGTAAGACGAAGAATTCTGCCAAAGCCTGCACCCTTGCCCAGAGAACCAATCTGATCAATTCCCGCATACACTTCGCCAGTGGGAGCAACGCATAGACAGGCNACACAAGGCGTAAGTTCNTTGGGNGAGAACAAAGTGGCTTCCAATTCATCAGGAACTCCCAGACGGGAAGGATTTCCAAAAGTGAAAATTGAAGATGCAAAAAGCAAAACAGCATAAAGATATTTCATGGGCTACCAGCTTACAGCAATCTGATCTCTGATCAATCAACTTGAATCGAGATAGATGGAAAATTCTAAATACCCTAGAACTGAAAAATCCAACCAAGTTTGGCTATTGCCTCGGTTTTAAATGTTCGAAAATTCCGTAATTCACCATCATCTCCGCGATCAAAACCCTTATTTAAGACTAAGAATAAATCACTCCCAGGTTTTATGATGTAACGAAAACGAGTGTTTAAACCAATGGTTTTGGATTGATTGTCATACTGTGCTATTCCGTTAAAAGAAAGTTGAGTGGTTGGAGTAATCCGAAACCCTGTGGAACTAGTCAAAACTTCAAAATTATCCTGAGGTAATCTTGCCATGGTGGAAGCTATCTCAAAGTCCAACTGAAAATACTTTGACGGTCGCCACGAAAGATCAATTTCGGCATTGGTAGCCTTCCCCCCATAAAAGTGACCATATGCAATTTCAAACTCTCCAAANACCGGGCGATTACTACTGGATCTAAACTCCAACTCGAAATCAATACCCTTATATTCGGATGATGGGATTATGACCTCATCTATAATCTCAAAAGGTTCCTGTAAAATATCCCGTTCAAACTCGACTTCCAGTCCCAAGAAATCACCTGCTAGNGTACGAATNCCAATGAGATTTATTTCCAACTCATCAGAATCAAGATCTCCATCTAACCATTCATAACGATCATATTCTGCACCCACGGAAATATCCTCGAGCAACTCATTTTCTGGTTGTTCAAAATAATAGGTAAAACCCAAGCCCGTGGACTCGCCTCCCCTTCTTCGGACAAAGCCCAGTGCAGGATTAAAATTATCCCCCGTCCGTACCCAGTGACCACTCGCCCGAAATGGNTAATTGGGAAATGTGAAATGCGTGCCAATTACATCGTCNGAATTCTCATNCTCNTCGTCACTGGTCATANAAAAACCNTGCCAGGACACGCTTTGCTCATTCCACCAATTACTGGAACGAAGATTTAAATCCACTCCAGCCAACTGATTGTTCAGATTGCTCTGAGGGTCTCCGTGAGTAAAGATGGTCCCTACTTTTGATTCCTCAAACAGATCATAAGTAAAACGTCCCACAAAAACCTCATCCGAATCAAGATTTTGGAATTCATCTAGCCCCATACCCAGGACTCCTATTCCCAGGGGACCCACTCTCCCCGTAAGCTTTGCTCCCGCATTTATTGCGATCTTGGAACCATTAGATGAAAGCCCGATCTTTCGAGAATGAAAAGCCAAGGGACTCTTGGGGATACCCCCAAACGAAAAAAGGTCCGCACCCTCCAGAAAAAAATCTCGCTTCTCAGGATAAAAAAGGGGGAAGCGGGTTAAATTAACCCTTTGCTGATCAACTTCCGTCTCTGCAAAATCCGTATTGTAGGTGAAGGTTGCCTTGAGACTTGGGGTCAGATCATAAAACAAATCGAAACCTGTCTCAAAATCGGTGTCATCCACGGAATCCTCGGAGAGCCACTTAGCGGAAACATAAGGCTTAAAATCGATTCCCTTCCCCCGGTCAATTTCACTCAATCCGCTGAGATTTCTCCGGCATCCTCGAGNGAGAACCAATTTCGGTCACGAGAAAACCCNACCCATTTGGAACGCTCCTGACCNCGTGAGAACCANCTGCCAAAATCAATCCGCCATNTNTCAGATTTAGNATCAGAAGGAATACTTCTAAANGGAATGGCAAACTCCGCCGTCCAACCCAANTCNTCGATNTNNGATTTNACATCCCATATCGTATCCCAATCCATCTTAGGTTTGCTCATGTCTGAATTGATCAGAGCCTCTCCTTTTGCCCCATTGGCATTGGTCCGGAAATAATACCCTTCCCTACTTCTTCCAAATGGATCAATAAGAACAAAAAAATAGTCATCACCTTTAACCGTTGCATCTCTTTGCATGACGCCTGCCCGAATCTTTTCAGGCTGAGAATCAAAACAGCGCACTCCAATAAACAATGTCTTATCGTTCCTGCATATTCGTACCTCTGTTTTCTCAGTTGCTGGCTCGCCCTCATTAGGTCTTCTCTGACGAAAATCCTTTATAATTTTGAGCTCTTTCCAGCACTCATCATTTAATGCACCATCTATTGCAGGTGAATTCAAAACCTTTTCAACATAAAGGACAGTTAATTCATCTGTCCCTAAGAAAAGACTATTAGAATATAAGACAAAAAGTAATAATTTCACAATCTAGAAGAGAACAGAAATTCGTCCCCTAATAGTAGTATAATTAAATCTAGATATGATATAAAGATTAGTATCTAATTAAAAAAATTACTTCTGCTTTTTCTTTTTTCTTTTAACTTCATCCTCCTTCGAACCTTTGTTGCCTGGCTCACTCTTTTTACCTTTACCTTCCTTGCCTTTCTTTCCCTTAGAAACTGCAGTTGGATCATAAGATGGATTAGGACCCGAAGGAACGGCAGCACCAGTTTTTTTCAACCATGCAAATAGCTCATTTTCCATCCGTTGCTTCTCTTGAACCTTGGAATTAGCAAGATCATTCTTCTCATTGGGATCTTTTTCAAGATCGTAAAGTTCAGATCTTTTATCTTCAAAGAAGTATATCAGCTTATATCTTCCGTTACGGATCACGCTGGAGGGCTCTCCTTTCCCAATATAACAAGGAAAGTGCCAAAAAACATTACCCCGATTAATGGAGGGGGTTCCTCGTAAATGGGGTACTAGGCTAATTCCGTCAGGTTTGTGAGATGGATCATGACTCAAGCCGGCAAGTTCGATAATAGTAGGATAAAAATCCATCCCAAGAACAATTTCAGGACAGTAATCAGAACTTTTCTTCACACCATATCCCCAGGCAGCAGCGGGAACTTTTATTCCGCCTTCATAGAGAGAGCCTTTACTTCCATTAAGGGGAGATATGCGAGAAGGAATACCCCCATTGTCAGAGGTAAAGAAAATAGTTGTTTTCTGTTCTAGGCCTTTTTCTTCTAAATGCCGCATCAACCTACCAACATTTCGATCCAACGCCTCGACCGTGGCAAGGTAGCCTGGATCTTCATCCGAGTTCCCCGTTTTTTTCAGTTTCGACTCGTACTTACTCAATAATTCAGCAGGTGGTTCAAATGGGGCATGAATGGAATGATACGGAAGATAAACAAAAAAGGGTTGGTCCTTGGCTTTGTCGATAAAGCTAATCGCTTCATCCGTAAAATCATCGGCTAAATAAGAACCGTCATCCTTTTGGTAGCGATGCTTTTCATATCCATAATCCTGGGGTCTGCGAAACAGATCAAACCCCTGCCCAGTCGGAGTTACAGGTGAATTTTTTCCTCGACCAAGATTCCACATCCCCAGGCATGCAGTGGTATAACCACCTTTTTTCATTACCTCCGCAAGTGTGACCACTTCGGTGGGCATAGATTCATTACTTTTCGCGGCTAGTATTTTATGATGTGCCGAACCCGGTGCATGCCTTTCATCAACCACCGTGTAAACCCCGTGACGCGGAGTGTATTGACCTGAAAGCAGGCAGGCACGTGAAGGTGCGCAATTAGGTGCACTTGCGTATGCATTGGCAAAGACAATCCCCTGCTTTGCATAATGATCGAGGGAAGGTGTTTCAGCGATTTCTTCGCCCGAGAACCCAACATCCCGCCAACCCATATCGTCTATAAAGATAAGAATAATATTTGGTGATACGGCTCTGAGTGTAATACTTAGGGAGATTAATGCAAAAAAAGAGAGAAAAGCGTTTCGTTTCATAATTATTTATTTTTCTTGTTAGTTTTTTTCGGTTCCTTCTTACCCTTTCCTTTTCCATCTTTCTTTTCTTTTTTCTTATCTCCTTTGGGACGTGATTCCGCTTCCACTAATTCTTTTTTCGACAATTCCCCATCATTATTTTGATCAACCTGGCGAACAAAGCGGAGAAATAGAAGACTTGCTTCATTTTTCGAAATCAGGCCGTCTCCATCACGGTCAAACTCACTTGCATGACCTTTGATAAATCCACCCATAGGCGATTTTGGACCGGCACCTCTAGACTGCGTTTCATTATCAGATAAAAAACCATCATTATTTTGATCAAATCCAGTAAACGCATTATCAACCTCCGCATTCACTTCCTTGGTAGAAACAACATCATCCCCATTGATGTCTAACTCTTTTGCATGAGCAACAATCCATGGCTTCCTCGCTTCTCCTTCACGGGGTCCCTTACCTTGACCACCGGGCTTCTTATTAGCCTGCATACCTTTCTCTTTCTTACTTTCTAACCTTGGCCCGCCAACGGATTTTTTTGGTTCGTATGTTTCGGTTTTGGTTCCAGCTGAATCAACAAAATTAAAAGTCACTACTCCTTCTTCTCCGATCTGATAGTTTACCTCCTTTTTCTTCCCAAAAACTTCATAGGACACCTTAAAGTTCTTCGAATCAGCAGATTCAAATCCTGTGATTCTTGCACCTTTTAATCCTGGCAGGGAAGGTCTTACCGCCTGAGCTCTTGGTTGTGGATCTACTTGCCCATCTTTCTCTACAACTTTTCCGTAAAAACCTCCGTTTATATAAGGATAATCCTTAGTTGCATGGTAATGGTAATTACCAAAAGAATCTTTATGTCCGTTCAACCAGTCCAGACCTTTTGCAAGAGACCCATCTGGCTCAAAATACCCATATATCGGGTAACCGTCCAAAGCGTAAGCTATTGGCTTACCTCGCCCAATGCGATCTTCCAAGTGGATAGGGGCAACATGATAGTGATAATCATCTCCTCTGCCACAATGCCCACCCCACTTATCCAATTCGCCAGCAAGCAGAGTATCTGTACGCCCATTATTTTTAATCGGATTAAAAATAGGCACCCCATTGGCAGCTAAAGCAATCGCACCACGAAAGAAATGTGCTTTGGCAGACATTGGATTCGGTGATGGTGTTGGTTTCAGCGGTATTTGCCATGCGTTTGACCCAAAATACTGCTGAGGCAAAGGAACCTGTTGCTGCCAGGCAGTAATTCCGACCATCATCTGATGATCGGGCATTCCGTTTGATCCGACATAAAGGAATTCATTATCCCATTCCAGCTCGAGCTTATCCTCAAAAACCCGAAAAGGAACCGCAGTCTTTGGTTCACTCTGTTTAGTCTTTTTAGGGATAGAATTTAAACGATCGGATTCGAGTTTTACAAATATCTGTTCTTCGTGCAACAAGCGGTATCCCGAGCCCAGAAGTTTTGTTTTTTCACCATTGTTAGTAGTGTGATCCTTCTCAAAAATATTGGTCGTAGCCTGAACATTCTCTGAAGTATGAATATGATCATCATGCCCCCAAGCCTGTGCCGTTATAAAAAGGGATAAAGAAGTCGAAAGTATTGTTTTGGTTTTCATTTTAAAGTTAACGGAATCTTATGTATTAATCATCTAACAGAGGAAATTGCTTGGGCGTTGTTCCATTTGGAGGAGAGGAGATTCGCTTACGAAAAATCACGGTATTATCAAGCTTGAGGTCAGATGACCAAATGAACTTGGCCCCTTTAAAATCTGTATCGTAAAATGTTTGCTTAGGACCAACTTGCTCTTCGGTAAACTCTTTCGCATTTGACCATGCTGAATCATCGAATCCGACAGTATACCAATCATTCGGAATCTCTTTCCTGGAGACCTGCGGTTTCTTAATATTCCCGCCTATGGGACCATGGAAAAAGTTTTTTGCTTTCCAAGAAGAATCTGTCACCGTTCCATCGGAAAACTTGAGAATGAAGCCACCATCCCCAATGTTTGAATTCTTGTATTCCATCGCAGTCTGCGGATCCGCATTATCCTTGACCATAACCGTAATAGTCATCGGATACTTCGGTAGCAAATTGACCGAGATTACATTGTGCGGAATAAATTTAATCGAATCTACCGCCACCATTTCTCCGTTTACATAAAGAACAAACCAATTGTCAGCATAAACATTTACCTTGATCGTGTCCTCGATTCTGGGTTTTTGTCCATCCTTTGATTTATGCTTTCGTCCTTTACCTCCTGTTTTCTTGACCGGTAGATTTGCCTTAAAAGAATCGACGACCGCCGAAGCAAGATCAATTCGACCTCCAAACTCCTTTGCTTTCAAAAAAGCAGGAAATAGTAAAACGAATAACAATGCGTGTAGAAAACTTATGGATAAAATCGGCTTTTTCATTTTGATCATTTCTTCTTTTTGGATTTTGTGCTCTCTTTTTTTCCGGTTTTCTTTTTATCCCCTTTCAAATTCTTTCCAGAGCTATTTTTATCCTTCCCACCCCCCCTGGCCCTCGACATGCCGGGCGGATTCTCGGGATCATACTTTGAGTTCCTCACTGGTAATTCGGCCCCAACATCATCGAGATATTTATTCACAATACGATGC
>NHLE01000001.1 GCA_002169365.1 Pelagibacteraceae bacterium TMED259
GCTGGCGAAATGGGGGCATCTTTTTAAATCAAGAAGTCATACCAGTACCAGTACCGGAAGATGGCTTAATGTTGGAAGAGGAACCCAAATTGGAGGAGCTTCCTCCGCCAGCTTCTGTAGACGAAAAGAATCTACAGAAGGACGGCGTAAGTGAATTCAAATAATCGTATAGATTCAGCAATTCCAGCCGACTTTTTTGCAGCTTTTAGCTCCGTCTCGATCAAATTTGATTCGAATCAAATTTCTGCAAAGACAAGACTCCTCGCGGCTGCAATGGTTGATGTTCGCAGCCACCCATCAAGCGATTGGCCATGGGAGAGACCCTCATCTAAATACTGCTTGATTGCTGCAAGTGGATTATCACGATACAAGGGGATAAGGTCCTGATTTGTTGCCATATAGACGCATGCAAGATCAATTGCACGATCGTAGTACGTGGATGCATCGGGAGAGTGAGTTTCTGCCCATACTTGTATGTTGGCAAGTGCCGCAGGATTCCCTATTACCGCTGGATTGGTTTGGAGGTAGGTCAGAGCATCGACATTACCCCCGATAGTTCCCACAGTGATGTTCTGGTGTAGCGAGGAAGATATTTCTGAAAGAGTTGTTTGCTGACTGGCGTCACTATCGGGTGTCGCAGAAAGAATCATAATGGCAAGCTGTGAATCTTCTCGGATAATGTCATGTTGAAAAGAAAACTGCTGGCTCGTCGGGAATGAAATATCAGCTGAGTAGTGTGTCGTCATCGGCATTGATGTACTTGACATGGCAAGCGGATTGAAACGCGCCAGCTGAAGATTCCGCATCGCATTTACAGAATCATTATGACTCAGCAGGGAGTTGTCGAGATTCATTAACCTGAACGTTTCATTAGGTCTAAAATTGCCGTCTCGATTTCCCGTTCCAGCCGTGACATCCCAGCTGTTCCAGTACTCTTGAATTTTGTCAGCATTGGTTTCAAGAAAATGTTTGGATCCGATGGCAACACCAATATTCTCTGAAGACTTCATTGGCGCCTCAAGAACCATCTCAATCGCTACACGAATGTCTTCTTGGTCAGTCTCGGTACTTGTCAATTCGTTTATAAGGCCTGCAGTGAGTGGTAGTTCAAGATTCACGGCATGGAACGCGAGATCATGAATTGTGTTTTGCTCACCGGGGATAGAACTGTCTGCATCTGGCTGGATTGTGTTCAGGGATGGTGAGAAAATTGGATTTTCGAACAAGGCAAGCGCACTGTTTGATGTCTTTGGAAGCGGCAGGTACTTGCTATTGAGTGGTTCGACGGAGTCATAGGTGTAGTTCGGGTAATACACTGCCTGAAGAACCTTGTTCGATGTGATCGTTTCCACGCCGGATCCGAGATACGTTGCATTGTTCCAGGTTGAATATGTTTGCAGGATTGGGTCGCCATTTGCATCAGGCTCCCAGAAGGTGAAGTTCCATCCAGCAATATCGAGGACACTTTCTTGCAAATATGCAGATGTCGGAAGTGTGTTGTATTCAGTCCATAACTTATCAACGTACCCATGATGCAGATAAAATATGGAATCACGACCAGCAGTCGGTACCCAACCAATGAGAGATGGTGCGATATTTGAGGATTCACCAAAAAATGTTGTTAGGTAGTTGGAGTCATCTATGATGCTCGTGATGGCACTTGGGTCTGTAGAATACTTGTCACTAATGAAGTTGTAGACGTTTCCATAATTACCCTGTTCGATTGCATTTCTCAGAGTTTCTCCGGCATCAGATGGAATGGTGTTACTTTCCCAGAGCGTAGGGACGTTTTCAAGACGTGCGATGTCCACCATGTCAATCCAGTTTGAGATTCTTGGTAAAGCCGTGTCAGACATTCCACCGATGACATCATGAGCAACTGCGTGAGGCGAGAGTTCAGCTAGTGAGTTGAATTGAGTGAATAATGTCTGGGCTTGTTGAAGAGCGACACTCTGATTGAAGTATTGAGAGACACTGACTCCTGTTTGTGCATTGCCGGGTACAGGAACAATGCCAAGGTCGCCTTCAGGCATGTGTGTTTCACTCAGAGGTAGCCCCGCGTTTATATCGGCTCCGCGAATTTTTTCGTAGAGCGAGTTTGGGCGACCATTATGCATGGGTTCACGGAAACCTTGCGGGAGAGCACTGTTCTCAGGTGTACGGTAATCCCAATAGGGAAGCGCCCATGTTTCGACATCTGCGTCACTAAGCTCTGCAGCGAACGGAGAATTATTATCTGTTTTTTCATTGATGAGTACTTGCCGAATAACTTTTTCAAAAGCGGCGATATACAGTCGATGCCAAGCAATAAAAACAACACTAAAATTCTGCGTGGGAATAGTAGGATCGACACCTTGGGCTTGAGCCCACAACTTGACCCAGTGATTGCAGTTGTTGAGAACAACTTTCCAGTCGCTGAAGGCTTCATCAGCTTCTGCGGTAGTCATGAATCCTTCGTCAATCATCCCTTGCTTCAGGCTGCTGAGGGTTGTCCAAAAGGTTCCATGGATACCAGCTTGGACATCCCAGCTATATGGGTTATCGGAAGGGAGGCCTTTCATGACATCAACGGCTATTCGGTAGAGATCAATAGCGTTTGCACCCTCTGGCGTATGCGCACCATAACGAATGAAGTCAGGATTTCCGGTTTCAAGAGAGGAGTCTTGGAAATCTTGTACTAGATCTGAGAATGTGAGTAATGATTGTGATGCGGTTGAAGAGTCGCCTTCTCCGTGCGTGTTTGACGCTGAAACGGTCAGTGTGTAATCACCTGACTGCAGATCTGCAAGCTCGATAGTCGTGCTGTCGGTTACGGTGATTTCTTGAGAAATGCCATTATCTGTTGATACGATGTAATGAGCGGTTGGGGCAGCAGAAGCGGTCTGAGACCAAGAGACGGTAAGTTCACCATCTGCATCGGAGTATGCCTTGAGGTTCTCTACGGCACCCGGTAACAAAGCTGGATCTGGCGCTACGCTCGGACTCCCGTCATCCCAGCCAATAATTTCAAATGCTTTTTGCGTCACTCCATCTGTGGACTTTGGTAGCCAACGAATCTGGTCATCTTTTTGGATGATGCGATTTTGCAACAGTTGCAGGAGTTGTCTTGGGTTACTGGTAGTTGGCGGCGTAGATACATCATGCCATTGATCGGCTGCTGCGTCCCATTTCTCAACAGTTGAGCCGGCAACAACGCCAGTAATGACAAAACTCTTGGTGTCTTGTCCGACAAGTTCTGACTTGCCGAACACCACCGGGTCAACACCAACAAGGGATTTATCAATGTAGACTTCACAGACTGGTTCGAGCTGTGGCCTGATACCAGATGCATCTAGGGCGATACGTTGTTCCAAATGCTCTAGTGAGAGTGTCTTTGAACGCTTGTTCACACTACGATGGTTGGTGTTGGTAGAACGGTTGAACAGAGTATTAAGAAATCGCATGAGTGCCCCGCCTGAGTTCCCAAAGAGTTACCTTTAAAGATACCTTTGTTTTTCAGGGGACGCCAGAAATTATTGAGCGTAGGAAATGTGCGTTAGTTCACATGAAGTTTGCCTACCAGGGTGCCAGTTGAGGCATTCTTCCACACATGTCCCGCACAAATTTGAATAACGTTATCAATTGATTTCTAACAAGCTTTACCCGCCTTTTTCGCTAAGCGCTTCTTTCATTTCGTTCCGGGTGAGCTTTTGATCACCATTCTTGTCCCATTGGTTGAATTGTCGAAACACAAGGGAACGTGGATTATTTACTTCTTCTCGTGTGAGAGTTCCATCACGATTTAAATCAAATCGTAATAATATCTGTGGGACAATTTCTGGCCCCAATGTATTTCGTTTTATATTGATTCGTTGGTGTTCTGAGATGATTTTGTATTCATCTTTCGTGATGGTGTCATTTGACGATCGAGAAGCCTTGCGAAAAAACTCACGAGTAAAATCACGAAATTCAGGAGCAGAATCTTCAATGCGAAGGATCCCACTTCCAGTTGAATCAAGAATCTGAAATACATCAGTTGGACTTCCTTGAGGTCCTCGTATTCTTTGTGGCTGAAATGGCCTGCCTTGCGCAGCATATGTGCGAGCAATCGTGGCTTGTGAATCGGTTATAGGTTTGATGCGAGTCGGTATTCGGCCAGGTCCAGCACCCATCATCAAATTATTATTTTTTTCAAAAATAGTGTGTGGTAAACCAAGAGCGTGGCCTAACTCGTGTGCAAGCACAGCAGGTGTCTGCAGTCCTTTAGGACCCCGCGTTGCAAAATAGACAACGCCATCAGGCTTTGGGATAAAAACCCCACCAATTGTTTTTTCAAAGTCCTCCGCGAGTACAACATTAAACCCGTTGGCAAGTAGATTCTCGCGCTTGGTGTTGGCAATCAGAGCGGGTGCTATCTTTTCACGATGCTGGGAAAGAGCGAGAGCAAACGCTTCGGGCACCTGTGGTGTCATGTTCTGGATCGATTCAATGTCCCAGATGATTGAAGCCTGTTTCCATGTTTCATTTACTGCTTTCATTTGCTCTCGTATGTCGTCATCACTCATCGAACAGTTGAGTCGGGGTTCGGTTGCAGTGCGAAAGCGATGAATACGAACAGGAAGAGTAATGGATTCATTATCAGCAGAGGCTGAGATGAGTTCCCGTGCCTGCAAAAATAACACTGCCAAACAGATCAAAAGGGAAGATAAAGAAAACGGAGTTGCCATCGTGAAGACCTGAAAGATCAGAACTATGTATGTGAAGTTTTTGTGTTATTTCGATGAAAGAGGAATTCAATCGATCTACTAACAAATTGATTTCAAACCGGTGTTTACTGCATCTCAAAGCGAATAGAGCTTTTTGATTCGGATACTAATTTGCCATTCCATCCAACGAGTGAGAATGCTTCTTCTGCTTGTGGTGATTCGGCTGGCGGTATCCACCGCAGTTCATCATCTGGCTTAACTACTCTTAATGAAAGTAATCGAAGTAATTCACGTGGATTACTGGTTGTTGGAGGCGTAGAGACATCAACCCATGTATCTCCAGACTTCTTTTCAACGGTTCCACGTACAGAATCGACGACGAATCGAATGCCAGATACTGATGGAAGCAGTGACGTAGCAAGATTATTCCATGAAAATACAAATGGGTTTGGCCCCGGAACGCTGTTATCAACAATGATTTTTGTCGAGGGAAGCAGTTCTGGTCGTTCAACACGAGGTAGAGAAATTCCAATGTTGACAGTTGGTTTGAGATTTCTTCTTCCGATTGCAGTTTTATTATTGGTTGTTATGAATTGGTTATCAGGTAGTTCAACCATTGGGGTATATGCACCGACGGCTGATGAAAATGAAAGATGTGAACCAGGAAATTCATATGTTCCTTGAGCATCAGTCACAACCTGAGGCTCTTCTGTTGTGAGTGTTAAGGACCAGTTGTCGAGCATATAACTATGGTTTGGATCAGCATTCATGACCTCGAGAGACCAGGATCCATTGGCCGGGGTGTGCTTAAACGCCGCAAGGTTTGCCAATGACATATGGTCAGCTGAAGAGGTTTCCATCAAGATGGTTTGACTACTTCCAAACACGGTTGTTGAATCTTGATGGGAAAAGTTGCCCGGACTATTAAATGCTTGTCCTACGAGCTTTGTACCAGTGATCGGCACCCGGATGCCAAGCGGGCTTATGAGTGTCAGAAAGACTCGGTCTTGTCCTGACGGATCGCCGCCTTGGGGTGCATGTATGGTGTAGCTCAGTTCCAAATCTGTAATTGTGCCAGCCATGTTCGCAAATGTAATGACGGACCCAGCCTTTGCTGGCCAAATCAGCTCGTTTTCATACGTTATGTTTTCGGGAGTAAAGTACCGAGCAGCCGAATGAATGGTGAGTGGCTGAACATTTGGTTCTGTCAAAGTTTGCTCGGATTCACGAATGCCGTTGCCGTTACTATCAAGAAAGACAGGCATGCCCTCAAGAGGTCGGTCACCCTGGTCTTGGATTCCATTCCTGCCAAAGTCTTCAAAGACCTTCCCTTGTATGGAAATGTCTGCAATACGGGCAGCTGCCTCCTTGGCCCGAATGAGCCCTACACCAGTCGGATAGTTGAAATGTTCAGGGTCACCAACTGGCGGAAGCGTTGGCGGATCTATTGTTGGCTGATCATCTCTATCAATCGGCAGTGGCAATGCAGAGGCGGCAAGGTGCTCGTAGATTTCTGCAGGAGTCAGTTTCTCATTGAGCTCAAGCAGTAGTGCAGCAACAGCTCCAACATTGGGTGTCGCAGCAGACGTACCCGAGAAGTTTTTTAATGTATCCTTATCTGGGTCACCAGACCCAAAAAAACTTGTGTCGCCGTTCTGGGGTGCGATGAACCGTGGTTGTGGCCGATATTCAGGTTCCTGCCTTTGGCCATCGGAATCGAAAAAAATTGGTGTCCCACCAAAGGAACTGAAGTCAGACAGCACAGATTCCCAATCCGAAGAATTCGCCTGATACGCAGGGGTACTCCAGTATTGTGCTGCCCCAACGTTTGCAGCAAGTTTCGAATTATTATGTCCCCATACTGTGCTGGACCCATGCTCTGCATATTCAATGAAACTGGTTTGAGGAAAATCTTCTCCAACTGGAGGCTGGCTGCCGTCAAATACCGTAATCCACTTAAAAAATGTGGGCAATTCTTGACCCCCACCACCATCATAGCCATGAGTGTTATGAACAAACGCTACATAAAAAGTATTTGGAAGTGCTTCTAAGACTTGCGTTCCGCCTTGCTGCATTCCACTTAGAGGATAGAGAGACATTGGATAGTCGGGATCGCCGATAGCTTTCCCGAAGTACACTCGTTCTCCATTTTCTTCAGTAAAGAACCAAACCTCATTTGCACTGTTGTTGTGTTTTGCACTGTTGTTGTGTTTCCAAGGTTGATCCCACTGCACAAAAAAGTTGTTTTTATTAAATGCGCCTGGAAAATACACCTCCTGCATAATATCAATGTTTTCTGCATCAGGATCAAAGTCATGATAAAGATACTGCTCTGTATTACCTGGAACTGATGATGGAAGTTGAGAGCTGATTTCCGGGTAGGGTGTGCCACGAAAAGTCGATTGGTAACTTGTATTAGTATCATTTCCAGCGGCGCTGAAATACGCTACCGCTTTGTTTCCGTCTTTTCCTTCAACAGCCCAGTCAACAGCCTGAGCGATAATACCGTCCTGGAACCATGGCACAATGGGGTCGTATAAGTCGTCGACGATGATATTTACTTTGATATCGTCGACCAATTTCTTGATTACGCTGACGTATCTTTCTGCCCACTCGTTTGCATGATCTATCGCCATACTTGGACTTGTCGGATCACCAAAATCTGTTACAGGATTAGGAGTGGCAAAGTAGATCTCTGCATCGGGGGCAATCGCATGGACCAACTGTGCCATCCCGCGTCCCTCGTCATCTTTATAATCTACGTCGTTACAAATATATGAATAGCCTCTGCTATCCGTCCCCTTCATGTCAGGAAGTACACCGAGCGCAATGTCCTCATCCATGCCACCTAACGCATTAAAGCTGGTGGAGATAACTCCAATCTTCATGCCTTTTCCAGTTACGTCATAGCGTGCCCTCACAACATCAGCGAGCATGGCGACGTCAGCCTGATTCAGATTGCTACTCGAATAGCCGCTCCCGATTGTATAAGGACGTTGAGATCCGTCTGTTAACCCATCGTAGGTCACACTCCAGCTTTCAACTGGATCCTGAAGGCCGTTGGCTGAC
>NHLE01000002.1 GCA_002169365.1 Pelagibacteraceae bacterium TMED259
AAATTAGTTAAATCAGGTTCTTTAATTGAAATAATGATTGGATTGGTCATTTTATAAAATCAAACATATCAGATTCTATAACAATAAATTTTTCAAAAATTATATATTGAAGATAGTTATCAAATAAAAAATAAAAGATTATAGATAGTATTATAAAGACAATAACAAAAAAAATTAATTTCTTTTTTTTCACATTTTTAACTTAGGTTTAATACCAAGTATACCTAAGCCTTTAGAAACAATTTCTTGATAACGTGTTAAAAGCTCAAAGAATTCTGATGAAATATTATTATCTTGATCTAGAAACCTCATACTTGGATTATCTTTAGATGAAGACCAAAATATATGAAAAAAGGAAGCTAAGCTCTCTAAGTAATGGGCAATTAAATGTACTTCGTTTTTATTATAAGCATTTAAAACGACGTAATCCCAATCATATAGTCGCTTATATAGATTTTTTAACTCTTTAGAAAAATCAACATTGCTGGTAATTATATTTTTTTTTCGATCTAAAACAGATTGAGATCTAGCATAGGAATATTGAATATAGTAAATTGGGTTTTCTTTATTCTCTTTTTTAATTAAATCTATATCAAGATCCATGTGCGTATCATTTTTCCTATAACACATGAAATATCGAAAGTTATCGATACCAATTTCTTCAATCAATAAATTTAATTCAAATATATTTCCTTCTCTTTTAGATAGCTTTTGAATTTGTCCATTTCTTTTTAAATTTACAATTTGACAAAAAACGACTGAGAAATCTAACGATGGGTATAAAGATATCAAAGCAGATTTTAATCGCTTTAAATAACCCAAATGATCTGCGCCCCAAATATTGATAAGCTTATCAAAGCCTCTTTTATGTTTATCTACGTGATAGGCTATATCATTGGCAAAATATGTTGGTGTTTTATCATTTTTGGTTAAGGCTCTATCTTCATCATCGCCAAAATTAGTAGACTTAAAAATAGTAATTTCATTATCTTTGAGGGTGCCCTTGAAGTCTTTTGGCATTTGTAATTGGCCTTTATAAATAAGGTTTTGCTTATTCAAGCTAGCAATAATCTCATCAAGATAATTTCCTTTCATAATATCCGTTTCATATGAAATTGTATTAAAATGAATCCCAGATTTTTTTAAAATTTCTATAGAGTCATTAACTAAATTTTCTATGGCATAATTAACAATGATTAATTCTTCATCTACAGAAAAGTCTTTCTTGTTAAACAATTTATAAAATTTTTGATAACAAACTTCTGCTATACCCTCAATATAATCACCTTTATAAAATTGCTTATACTTTAGCTCTAAATTATTTTTTTCAGAGATAGAAAATAAAATTGAAGACAAAAATTCTTTAATTTGATTACCAGTATTATTTACATAATATTCACGATTAACCTTATTGCCAAAATATTCATATAAATTTGACAATACATCACCTACTATAGCCCCTCTACCATGTGCTAAATGTAGAGGTCCAGTAGGATTAGCTGAAACAAATTCGATATTGATTTTTTCAGCATTTTTAGAAGATGTTTCTCTATCTATTAATAGCTTTTTAAAACTATCGTTGGTTATAAAAATATTTAAAAAACCAGGACCTGCTATTTCAATTTTATCTACAAAATCTAAAGAAAAATGTTGGATGATATTTTCTGCAATTTCAGTTGGTTTTGCTTTTAGTATTTTTGATAATTTCAAGCATATGTTTGAAGTGAAGTCTCCTTTTTGATCAAATAAAGTTGAAACCTCTATGTCATTAATATTGATATCGATATGATCATAACACCTGTCTAATGATGATAATAATTCAGTTTTAATGTTTTGAAGCATAATTCTTATAAAAATTTATGGCATACTGGTCTGTCATACCACAAACATAATCAACTATAGTTTGTTTTTTTGATTGTTCATCAGTAATTTTTCTTTTCCAGCTAGATGGTAATTCTGAAATATTTTCTTTTAAAAAGTTAATTATAAAAACTAAAATTTTCTCAGCATGTGTTCTACTATTGTAGACAAAGTCAGAGGTGTAAAAATGTTCATATAAATAACTTTTCATAAGGGCTACCTGCTCAGAAATATTAGTGCTAAAACCGACAAAAAATTCAGATGCATTAATAATATCAACATGTTTTTTAATCTTAGGGTTATTTAATTTAAGTTCTGTTTCTTTAATGAGATTTAAAACTAAATAATTTATAACTTGTCTTGTAAAATAATTACGAGCAACTTTGTCATTCAAAGAAAAAAGATAATCAAAATCAATAAAATCAAATAAAGTACTATATTTAGATAATATTTTTAAATTTAGTATCTCTGATCGAATCCCATCATCAAAATCATGAGCGATGTAAGCTATATCATCGGATATGGATGCAATCTGAGCCTCTAAAGATGGATTTTTGTTTAAATCAAAATAAAAATCTTTTGATAATCCATACTCATGAATAGGATCTTGTATTGGTCCATTGTGTTTAATTAATCCGTCCAAAGTTTCCCATGAAAGGTTTAGACCATCGTAGCTAACATATTTTTTTTCTAATAAAGTTACTTGTCTAAAAGATTGGATATTATGATTAAAATTATGGTCCAATTCTTGAGTGATTATATCCTCCCCAACATGACCAAAAGGACTATGACCCAAATCGTGACAAAGAGATATGCACTCAGCTAAATCTTCATTTAATTGAAATTTACGACTGACTGATCGAGCTATTTGGGAAACTTCTAATGTATGGGTTAAGCGATTTCGATAATAATCCCCCTTTTCAAACATAAAAACTTGTGTCTTATCTTTGAGTTTTCTAAAAGCTGTAGAATGATAAATTCGGTCTCTGTCTCTCTCATAGGGTAATCGATGATCTGGGGTCACATCGTATAGTCTTCCTTTTGAATTTTCATTTAAAGCTGATAGATTACTAAACATATGGGAAATATTAATATAACAGATAAGGCAATAAGTAAAATTCAAGAAGTTTTATCGTCCCAAAATATGAAATATTTTAGAATTAAAGTTAAAGGTGGGGGCTGCTCTGGCTTCCAATATATATTCAAAAGCGATAATGAACTAAATCAGGAAAAAGATGAAATTTTTGATTTTAATGATTTAAAAGTTCTTATCGATAAGAATTCCATGGAGTTTATTGATCAATCTGAACTCGACTACAAAGAAGAAATGATAGGTTCTAGTTTTAGCATAACCAATCCAAAAGCAAAAAATTCCTGTGGCTGTGGAAGTTCATTTAGCGTCTAAATTGAAAATAATTAGTTGGAATGTTAACTCTCTGCGTGCAAGAGAGCCTCTAGTTCAAAGACTCATTCAAGAGGAAAAACCAGATATAATTTGCCTCCAAGAACTAAAGATCGATGATAAAATCTATGTGTCTGATTTCTTTAAACCCTATTCTTATAATACAATTAGCCAAAATCAAAAAAGTTACAATGGTGTCTCGATTTCTTATCAAGAAGAAATGCCAATTAAAGACATCTCCTTTTCAGAGTTAAACAAACTTCAGGCCAGAAATAATGTATTACTTCTTGAAAAAAAAGGGATAGCGTTAGTAAATAATTATTTTCCAAATGGAAATCCAATCGATACTGAAAAATTTTCATATAAAATAAATTGGATGGATCTTTTGTATAATCAAATAAAGCAATTAAAGAAAAATTATGAAGTAATTATAACTGGAGATTTTAACGTGATTCCTAGAGATGAGGATGCTCATGATATAAAGAAGTATCGAAAAGATGCTTTAGCACAACCCGAAACTAGAAAAGAATTTTATAAATTTCTCAATCTCGACTTATTGGATGTCTTTGAAAGTGAACCAAAAAAAAATAGTTATACTTTTTTTGATTATAAAACCTATAAATTTGGTAAAGAGGAAGGCATACGGATTGATTTCTTTTTAATTTCTCCTTTTTTAAAAAATAAAATAATGAAAATAAAAGTCCTAAAAGAATATCGTGATATGGAACGACCCTCTGATCACTGTCCTATATTGATGGATTTAAATATCTGAGTAGACTCTTTTTTCTTTTTTTCCACCTGGGTGAGTAACTGCCCCTAAATGAGCTGGCCCAACAGTTTGAGCATACTTCCAAAGTGTACCAGAATGGAAATGAAGCTCTTTAGGCTCCCATTTTGATTTTCTTTGTTCTAAAATTTCAGGTGAAACATTTAAATCTAGTCTATTATTCTCTGCATCTATTTCAATTTCATCACCATCTTCAATCAAAGCAATTGGTCCACAGTCATAGGCTTCAGGTCCGACATGTCCAATACAGAAACCTCTGGTCCCTCCCGAAAAACGACCATCAGTTATTAAAGCAACTTCTTCACCCATTCCCTGACCATAAATAGCACTAGTTGTGGAAAGCATCTCCCTCATACCTGGGCCTCCCTTAGGTCCCTCGTATCTAATTACGACAACATTTCCAGGCTTAATCTTACCTTCTAAAACAGCAGATAATGCCTCTTCTTCACGATCAAAACAAATAGCGTTACCTTTAAATTGTAATTTCTGAAGACCGGCAATTTTTACTATGGCACCATCAGGTGCAAGAGTGCCTTTTAATCCAACAACACCCCCAGAGTGACTTATAGGATTGGATATTGGATAGATAACATCTTGATTTTTTGGTAACTCAGCGTCTTTGACATTTTCCGCTAAAGTCTTTCCAGTGACAGTAATACATGAACCATCAATTAGACCTCCATCAATTAAAGTTTTGATTAAAACAGGAACGCCACCAACTTCATAAAGATCTTTTGCAACATATTTGCCACCAGGGGCAAGGTTGCCTATGTAAGGAGTGGATTGAAATATTTTAGTTACATCTTCAAGATTAAAGTCGATACCGGCCTCATGAGCTATGGCGGGTAAATGAAGACCCGCATTTGTTGAACCGCCAGAAGCAGATACAACTATTGCAGCATTAATTAAAGATTGTTTTGTTACAATATCTCTTGGTTTTAAATTTTTCTCAATTAAATCCATTACAACTCTTCCACTCTCATAAGCGTATTGGTCCCTACTCTCAAAAGGAGCAGGTGTCATAGCAGAACCAGGTAGAGCTAAGCCTATCGTTTCAGAAACGCAAGCCATTGTATTGGCAGTAAATTGACCACCACAAGAACCTGCGGAAGGACAAGCAACACACTCCAATTCATGTAACTCTTCATCTGTCATATTTCCACTTGAGTGTTTACCCACAGCTTCAAATACATCTACTATGGTGACGTCTTTTCCTTTATGAACACCCGGAAGGATTGAACCACCATACATAAAGACAGAGGGAACATTTAGACGAACCATAGCCATCATCATACCTGGAAGGGATTTATCACAACCAGCTAATCCAACAAGAGCATCATAGCAATGGCCCCTAACCGCTAACTCAACAGAGTCAGCAATAATTTCTCGACTAGTTAATGAGGATTTCATTCCCTCATGGCCCATGGCTATACCATCGGTAACTGTAATTGTTGTAAATTCTCTTGGTGTGCCATTTGCATCTTTAACACCTTTTTTTGCAGCTTGAGCCTGTCTTGACAAAGATATATTACATGGGGCCGCTTCATTCCACGTAGTAGCCACACCTACAAAAGGCTGTTTGATGTCTTTTTCAGTTAAACCCATCGCATAATAAAAAGCGCGATGAGGCGCAGAATTAGGACCTACTGAAACATGACGACTGGGTAAGTTTTTTTTATCAACCATTAGAGATTCAACAATATACTATCTATTTTGGATAATTCCAGACTAATAGATTGCTGTCTTTTAGTATTTTGGTCGATAAGATCTTTAGGGGCTCTTTGAGTAAAGTTAGTGTTAGATAAATTTTTATCAATAATAGTTTTTTCTTTTTGAAGATTTCTTTGGTTTTCCATTAATTTATTTTTAATTTTATCTTTATCAATTTGGTTAGTTTCTATTATAAAATCATATTTTTTAAAGGGAAGCTTAAGGCCGGCTTGAAGAGGCTTAGAAGATAACTTCTTACGAGTTAAAAATTCTAAAACACTTTGATTCTTTTCAAATAAACTTTGAAGCTGTTCATTTTCAGAAAAAATTAAAACATGATCATCTTTTTTGATTTCAAAAAGTTTTTCTATAGATCTATATTCTTCAATAAATTCAATGAAGTCCTTTGTTTGATTAATTAATGATTCATTGACAGCAATATCAGTGTAATTCCACTGATGAGTCATCAAAATAGAATTATTATTCTTTGACCATAACTTCTCCGTAATAAATGGAATTATAGGATGTAACAATTGTAACAAAGAATTAAATATTAAATGGAAAGTAAAAATAGTTTCTTGTCGATAATCGTCAGAGTCTAATAAGTTTTTTGATAACTCGATATACCAGTCACAAAAAGTATGCCAAGTGAAATGATAAAGTTGATTTGCCACTTCATGAAAATAATAATTTTGATAATTTTCTTTGATTGATCGATATAAAATTTGAAATTCATGAATGATCCAGTGATTGAACATGTGTTTTGGCTCTGTGATATCAATATTTTCAAGTGGATAAATTGATTTAAATTCTGCAAATTTATAAGCGTTTGTAATTTTTGTTACAAAATTTCTGTACCCTGCAATTCTCTGTTCGCTCAATCGAACATCTCTACCTGGTGTATTGAGAGAGGTTAACGTAAAACGGAGGGTATCTGCACCATACTTATCAATAATTTCAAGTGGATCAATGACATTGCCCTTTGATTTTGACATTTTTTGACCCTTTTCATCTCTAACAAGTGCATGGACATAGACTGTGTGAAAAGGAGTTTTTGCCATAAATTTATTACCCATCATCATCATTCTTGCCACCCAGAAAAAAATTATATCAAATCCAGTTACGAGAACTGAATTTGGATAAAAATGATCAAGAGACTTTTCTGTTTCAGGCCATCCAAGGGTGCTGAACGGCCATAGGGCTGATGAAAACCAAGTATCTAATACATCTTTATCTCTTTTTAAAATAATTTTATCAGCTTTATAGTAGTCAATTGCTAATTGTTTAGCTTCCTCTTCTGTCTCCGCACAAAATTCTTTTCCATCAGGTCCATACCAAACAGGTATCTGATGCCCCCACCAAATCTGTCGAGAAATACACCAAGGACGAATATTTTCCATCCATTGAAAATATGTCTTTTCCCAATTAGAGGGGAAAAATTTTGTTTCTCCATCTCTTACAACTTGCATTGCCTGTTTGGCTAATTCCTCAGCATTACAAAACCATTGATTGGTAAGGTATGGTTCTACGATTGTGTTAGAACGATCCCCATATGGAATGGTCGTTTTATAATCTTCAATTTTTTCGATAAAACCTGATGCCTTTAAATTTTTAACAATTAGCTTTCTTGCTTCAAATCTATCTAGGCCCGCGTATTCTTCAGGACAGTTGTTGTTTAGAGTGCCATCATCATTTAAAATATTTAAAAGTTCTAAATTGTGTCTTTTCCCAACTTCAAAATCATTAAAGTCATGAGCGGGAGTTATTTTAACCGCTCCACTTCCCATCTCAGGATCAGAGTATTC
>NHLE01000003.1 GCA_002169365.1 Pelagibacteraceae bacterium TMED259
GCAAATAAAAGAACACAATATCTCCAGACTGGTCTGAAAAGGCATGATCTTACTTTAGATGTATCTAGCTATGGCAATAACCCGAGAGCAAGAATTGAACCAAACATCGCTAAAACACCCCCTAGTTTATCAGGGATAGCTCTAAGAATAGCGTAGAATGGTAAAAAATACCATTCAGGAACAATATGAGCAGGTGTAACCATAGGGTTAGCTTTAATGTAGTTATCTGAATGTCCTAAAATATTTGGATAATAAAAGAGGATAAATGCTAAAATTATAAAGAAAAATATTGTTGCGTTTAAATCCTTAATTGTAACATATGGATGGAAACTAACAGTTTCATCCCAGCTTTGAGGCTCTGAGCCAGTTGGGTTATTAGAACCCGTCATATGAAGTGTAATAACGTGAAAGATAACTAAGCCTACAATCGCAAATGCTAAAAGCCAATGTAATACATAAAAACGGTTAACAGCTGCGTCGCCAACTGTAAAATCACCAAGCAGTAATGTTAATATAGCATCTCCAACTACTGGAATTGCAGAAAATAAATTAGTAATTACGGTAGCTCCCCAATATGACATCTGCCCCCAAGGAAGCGTATAACCCAAAAATGCTGTTGCCATCATTAGCATGAACATAGTTAATCCAAAGATATAAACTAATTCGCGCGGAGCTTTGTATGATCCAAAATATAAGGCTCTAAAGATATGAATAAATGTGGCAATAAAAAAGAACGATACTAGATTTGCATGCAAGTATCTTATCAGCCACCCAAAACTCACATCTCTCATAATTCTTTCAACAGAGTCAAATGCATCATCAGCAGAAGGTTTATAGTGAAAACCTAAAAAAATTCCGGTTAAAATTAAACCAATAAGACAAAACATTGCTATTCCACCAAATGACCAAAAATAATTTAAAGATTTAGGAACTGGAAATTTAAGGTATTCGGCTTCCATCATTCGAACGAGTGGGAGTCGGGAATCAATCCAACCTTTAAATCCAGTATAAGGAGAATTTAATGTTTTTTTATATCCTTGTGGATCGTTTGAACTCATAATAATTATCCTATCTTAATCCTATTATCTGATAAAAATACATAGGGCGGGACTGGGAGATTAGTTGGAGCTGGTCCTTTTCTAATTCTTCCTGAAGTATCATAATGTGAACCATGACATGGACAGAACCATCCGCCATAATCGCCTTTTGTATCAGAAGTTTTTTGCCCTAAAGGAACACAGCCTAAGTGCGTGCATACACCTAAAACAACTAACCATTTATCATTTTGAACACGTGCAGAGTCTTCTTCGGCATCAGGCAACTCAGTAAGTGAGGTATTTTTTGCATCTTCAATATCTTTTTTTGTTCGATGTTTAATAAAAACTGGTTTACCTCTCCAAATTACGGTTAAGCTCTGTCCTTCTTCCAGAGGAGTAAGGTCAATTTCTGTGGAAGCCAAGGCAAGCGTATCTTTTCCAGGATTCATACTAGAGATAAAAGGTATAGCTAAACTAGCTGCCCCTACGCCACCTAAAGTCATAGCAGATAGTTTAATAAAATCTCTTCTTGGTGTTTTTTTATCAGACATATTTAATATATTTGTTTATAGATTTTATTAGTAAGATGTAGCATAAGTAGTAGTCATCATGACGCATAAATTTGCAATATGCCTTTATATGCCCGATATGCCACAAAACGTAGGGGTGATTATAAGAACAGCCGCTTGCCTCGAGTTTCCTCTTCATATTATTAAACCTTTATCCTTTTCAATGACAGACAAGAGATTTAAAGGCGCAGTGATGGATTATATAAACTATTGTGATTTAAGACTACATAATGGATGGGAGGATTTCATGGTTTATTGTCAAAATGGGAATAAACGATTGATACTTGCAACAACTAAAACTAAACAGAGTTTCTATGATTATAATTTTAGACATGATGACATTATACTATTTGGTAAAGAAACCTCAGGAGTACCGGATACAATTCATCAAACCATAAAAGAAAAAATAACCATACCTATGAATAAAAAGACTCGGTCCTTAAATCTTGCAACTTCAGTTGCTATAGTTACATCAAAGATTATTTCACAATTATGAAATTATAAATAATCTAAGAAAATATTTAATTCCTTATGTGCTTTTAAAAAATTTAGGGTATTTTCAGGATATGGCATTTTATAAATCTTATTGAGCTCCTGAGATATTTTTTTTGTCTTGACGAATTCTGTTATATTTTTAGAAAGCAAAATAAGACTATCAATATCATGTGGCTTTGTTTTAGGTTGATTAAATAATGATAAAAAACGAATGTAGCGTATAGCTCTGAGGTAATCTTTTTGAATTTGGTCAATAGGATCAAATATAAATCTTAAATAGCAATTATGAAGGTCATCGATACCTCCATAAAAATCAATCACCTCCCCTAAAAGATTGATATAGACACTATTAAAAGTAAAATCTCTTCTTTCTGCGTCTTCTTTTATACTTCGTGTTGATGTTACTTTAGAATGCCTACCTGTTGATTGAATGTCTTTTCTAAAAGAATTAATTTGATAATCAAAATCATTAGTTTTAATTGCTATACTTTTATAACTTGGGAAATACTTAATTTCGAATTTTTTAGATAAGCCCTCTACTAATTTGTCATCAAAATCAGGTATAACAATATCAATGTCATTTGAATAATATTCATCAAGTATTATTCCTCTTGATGCTCCCCCTATAAAATAAATTTCTTTTTTATCATTTGTGATAAAATCTAAAATGTCCTCCAAGTGAGTTTCTTTTACTACCTTTAAGACTCTATCATGATAATTAATCAATTTTCATCGAGCTCCATTAGTTGAAGCCATCTATCCTCTTTTTCTTGAAGTTTTAATTGAATTGATCCTATATTTTTAGAGGTATCAATAAACAAATTATTATCTTTTATAAAAAGAGAAGGATCAGAGATAACATCCTCTAATTCTTTTAATTGATTTTTTAAAACATTAATTTCTTGAGGGATCTGCTCTAATTCAAATTTAAGTTTAAAAGTGAGTCTTTTATTTTCACTTTTTTTAGTCTGAGTATTATCAGCAATAATTTTTTTTTTCTCTATATTGGAATTTTCTGAAATAATTTGTTCTTTTTGAGATAAAAAATCATGATACCCACCATTGAAAACAACAACTTCTCCATTCCCTTTAAAATATAAAATTTTATTTACTAATTTATCTAAAAAATCTCGATTATGTGACACCACAATTAATGTACCATTGTACTGCGCTAGAATAGATTCCACGAGATCAAGGGTATCGGTATCTAAATCATTTGTTGGTTCATCCAAGATTAATCCACTCTTAGGATTTGATAAAACCTTTGACAAGAGCAATCTATTTTTCATGCCCCCAGAGAGACTTCCAACGGGATCATTTGATTTAGAAGGATCGAAATGAAAGTCTTTTAAATAACTACAGACATGCCTTTCACGATCGTTTGCTTTTATGTAATCGCCACCAGATGGAACAAGGATCTTTCTAATTGGAAGATTGTCTTTTAGGTCATTCCTCAACTGATCAAAATAAGAGAACTCTAATTCTTTTCTAATTTTCAAAGATCCTTTTTTGAGATCTAATTCTTGTAATAAAACTTTTAAAAAAGTTGATTTTCCAGAACCATTGGGCCCCAGTAACCCGATGCGATCCTTTTTGTTTATTTTTAAATTAAAATCTCTAAGAAGCGGTTTATTATCAAGGCCCTTATAATAAAAAAATGCATTATGAAACTCAGCAACGTGTTTAAAGTTTTGGGTTTCATCTTTGACTAATTTTATATCTATTTTTCTTATTGATTGTCTGAAAGCACTAATGTCTTTTTCTAGATTATCTTTGAGCTCCCTTGCTTGATCAAGCCTTCTAGTATTCCTTTTTACTCTAGCTTTGACACCCTTGTTTGCCCAATTAACTTCTAAATTTACAAATTGTTTTCTATTTTGAAGTTCTCTTTCCTCTTGATCTAAAAGAGTTTGGGACCAATGATCAAAATCACTATATCCTTTATTATTTATTTTCACTTTTGATCTATCAATCCAAAAAATTTTATTTGTAAAATTTTTTAAAAATTGTTTGTCATGGCTAACACAAATAATTGCACAATCTAATCGTCTAAGATAATTTTCAAGCCAAATTATAGTATCTAAATCTAAATGATTAGTTGGTTCATCTAGTAATAATAAATCAGACCTATTGATCAAAGTTTTAATTAACCCAACACGTTTTTTTTGGCCACCAGATAAGTTCTTGATAGATAGGTTTTTATCAATATTTAAATAATTACAAAATACATCTACCTGATATTCTTCCTCTTGATTATTAAGAGAGGATAAAATCTCTTTTTCTATCGATTGATCCTCATTAATAAATTGAAAGTTTTGATCAAAATACTTAATAGAAAAATTATCTATTTTCCAAATTTCTCCATTATCAATTTCATGGCCGCCAGAGATAACATTCATTAGAGTAGATTTGCCTACCCCGTTTTTTCCTACGAGTGCTATAAAATCTTTTCTATGGATGTTGAGATCTAGATTATTAAAAAGTTCGTTTTTGTGATAACTAACTATCGCTTCCTTCAGGGAGAATAATAATTGACTACTCATGGGACATAAAAAATTCATTTGGCTGGGGCGGTAGGATTCGAACCTACGCATGCCGATACCAAAAACCGGTGCCTTACCGCTTGGCTACGCCCCAATAAGATTTAAGAACTTAACCGAAATAATAGGATTTTTCAATTCTAAGTAGAGGAAATTTCTCATGAATATCATTAATTATAGATTTTTCCACATGAGCAGACTTAAATGAAAGAAAAATAGATGACCCACTGCCGCTCATATCAAACAGTTTAAAGTCACTCTTAAAATTACATAAGTAATCATAAATCAGACTAAATTCTTTGTTTAGTGCTTTGGATGAGAATGTAAGGTCATTTTTAGTCGAAATATTTGAATGAGTGTATTCTTTTTTTTTAAAATTAAAAAAAACTTCCTTTGTTAAATTTTTTTTTGATGGAATAATTATAAAAATTTTTTTCCATCTTGGTTTTTGAACTTTTATTATTTTAATATTTTTTAATCCATCAATCATTTTTGGATATTGATTAATAAACAATAATACATCTGATCCAATATTTGGTGCATCTTCCCAAAAATATTGAGGATTAATATTATGGTAGCTATATAGGAATTTTAGGGTGGTCGCGGCATTCGAGGAGCCTCCCCCTAGACCATAACCAATTGGAATTTTTTTTTTTATATCTATATTAAAGAGAGATTTTTTTTTATATTTGCTATCAAAGTAAGAGATTGTTTTTTTTATTATATCCCCACTAAGATTAATTTTTTTTTTATAATCATAATATTTAATATTTAAGGATTTGGATTTCATTATTTGAATTTCGTCACTCAGTTTTAATAAAGAAACTTTTGATTTTAATTTGTGTTTACGAAAATTAGTATCAAAGTTTAATACTTTTAAATTTAAATTAATTTTAGCAGGTGAATAAATTTTAACTTTTTTCAATTTCTATTAAAAACCTCATCATACTTAAAATAATCTTTATGAAATAAAATAATTTTATTATCTAAGAACTTAGACTCTTTTGTTCTATTCAGTTGCAAGTAAATTTGAGATAGGTGATCAATAATTTCTGGCTCTGAAGGTTCCATTAAATAAGCTTGAGTTATCCATTTTTCTGCAAGTTCAATTTTATTCTTTTTGAAATATAGCCATCCTAGGCTATCTAAAATAGCTCCATCTTCAAAATTAGACTCTTCTACAGCTTTGACTAACATTCTTTCTGCCTTATCCAAATTTTGATTATTTTCAACCCAGAGGTATGCAAGGTAGTTAAGGATAGATGGATATGATCCATTTGAAATATTAATGCTTTTTTGGATTATATTTTCAGATTTATCTACATACGCATTTCTTTCAAGAAGAATACCATATTTAAATAATTGAATTGGATCTTGAGTTTTATTTAAACTATCTAAACAACAGTCCTTTATTAAATTTAATGCAATTAGATTATCGTTTTGACTGTAATACTTCATTGCAACAATCAAAGCTAATTCAGTTTTTTGCCATTCATTGGGCTGAGTAATATTTTTTAAATATGAAACAATTTCATCTAAATCTAAATTAAAATTAGTTGCTGTTTTCAGATAAAGATAATCTTTGAAGTATTGAAAATTTTGATTTTGAAACTCAAAATTTTGTATCATTTGTAATGTATTAGAATTTGGAGTTAATTGGGCTATAAAAGAAATTTTTTGATAATCATAGTACTCTTTGTTTTTTATATCGTTTTGTTGTAAGTAAGAAAGTAGGGCTAAAGATTCTTTATAATCCTTAGCATAAAAATAATAAGCACTAGTCTGTTGAATTTGAATATTAATAATATCAAAGTAGCTTTCAATTTGATATTCACTGTCTAACTCAAAAGTTAATTTACTCATTGAATCTTCTAATCTAATAAGTTGATCTTTGGACAGATTTAAATCATTTGTATTAAAAATATGATTGATTAAATGTAATTGCTTAAAATTAAACTGTGAGATTAGCTCTTTATCATCTTTAATAATCTCGTATATATTTTGAATATTTACGATATCTCCAGTCAAATAATAAAAATATAATTTATTTAAAACCTTTAAATTATTAAATCTATTATCAATTTTTTCTAGAAATTCAAAATTTACATTGTTTTGACAATAACTATTCCAAAAACTTATAGTCATCGTTAGTGCCTCCTCAAATATATAATTCTCATTGTTCATTTTTAGACTTTTACAGTTGTTAGACTTAATTTGATCCAAGGAATGAAATAAATCCGCTATATAGATATCTAAATTAAATTTTTGAACTTTTTGACTATTTTGATTAACAATGTACTGATTTAAAAAATTTATTTCTTTGTCTTTAAATTCTTCGTAACTAGGCAATAATTTCCACGTTTCATAGTCGTTATTGAAATCTGAATAAATAGAGCTTAAAATTTGGTTGTCAGAATTAGCCTCAAAATTAGCTGCATTAGCATGTACAATTAGAAAGAAAAAACATATAAAATTCGCTACATAATTAATCATTATTGCCATGAATAATAAACAGTATCAAAAAAATATTCTTTTGGAATTGCTGAATTTAGATGAATTTAAATCATCTGACTTTCGTAATGCTGAAGATATCCCAATCCCCCAAAAAGAGAAAATTAAAAAACTTAGCATAAATGACATTAGCTCATTAGATATCCTAACAAATCAACTCCGGGAAAAATTTTCTCTTAAAAATTTAATCGTAGAAGGCGCAACTTCATCTAATATTTTATTTTTTTATGGCAAGTGTGCAATTCAAGATACTAAAATTCTAGATGGCCCAATGGGAGATCTTTTTGATAAAATGCTTTCATCAATTGATTTAAATAGAGAAAAAATAAGCCTATCCTCATACATTCCAAGAGGTCTTGAACACCTCTCAGATAATGAAGATTTCTTAAACCAGATACAACTGTTTAACTATAAATTGATTGAATTAGTTAACCCCAAATATCTTATCATCATGTCAAATTTCTGTATTAAAATGTTATTAGCCACTGATTTATCTTCTATGTCTTTAAGAGGAAAGTGGTTTGACTTTAATACACCAAATGACGTAACACCAAAAAAATGTAGAGTTTTATATGAACCAGAGATTTTGATTAATAATCCTGACTTAAAAAAAGATGCTTGGGAGGACTTAAAAGAAATTAAAAGACAATTAGGTGGCTAAAATGAGATATTTTTTTATATTTTTATTAATTTTTTTTTCGAAAAGTGCACTTGCCCTTAGCGCAAAAGATATAAAATTATATAAATCAATTTTTCATGACTACAGAAATGGTAATTTTAAAGAAGCTGATAAAAATATTGTAAAATTAGATGATAATATATTAATGGGTCATGTTGAGGCTCTTAAATTACTTCATCCTACCAAACATCGTTCAAGCTTTAGTGAATTAAGAATATGGCTAAGCAAGTATAATGATCAATATGAATCTAAAAGGATTTATAAACTAGCTATAAAAAGGATGCCTTCTGGATCACAAGAACCTTTAAAAAATAAATATCCTGAAATTGATGAAATATTTCTTGAAATACAATCTAAGGAAAAAACAGTAAGTTCTCTTAAAAAGATTTTTACAAATAAAAACTTTTCAAAAAAAATAAGTATTTATAATACTGTTAGATCAAGAGTTGGGAGAGGTTGGCCTACAGGGGCTTTAGAATACTTAGAACATCATAGAAAAAATTTTAACGATAAAGAATTATCCTTTTTGTTATCAAAAATTGCCAATGGATACTACTTAGCTAATCTAGACGATAAGGCAATTAATGTTTTAAAAAATGAATCTTTTATTAATGACCCCTACTCTGAGGGTCTATGGATAAAAGGATTATCCCACTATAGAAAAGGAGAATTTCAAAAAGCATCTAGGCAATTTTTGATTTTATCAAAAATTACTAGCAATAAATGGCTCAGAAATGCTGGGGCATACTGGTCTTTTCTATCGGCCACCAAAGATCCGTATGACAATATAACTTTTCAAGCATCCCTTGACTCTTTAAATGCTGCCTGTAAGCCAAGCTTTAATATCTACTCTCTACTTTCCTGTAGAGTTTTAGATAAACCTATTATTGATTTTGAATTTAACAATTTAGAAATGTCAAAAGATCTTAATTCTTTTACTCAAAGTAATTTAGGGGAAAGAATTCAAGCCTTAATAGACATAGATGAAATTCCAATTGCAGAAATTGAATTAAATAGAATACAAGGTATTTCTAACGATCGTTTTAAAATGACATTATTAGGATTTTCTAAAAAAAATGACCTAAGTTCTTTACAAATTAAAACGGCAAAATATTTGTTCAAAGAAAATGCACCTATAGATTTTTTATATCCAACTCCCAAATGGATAAAAGATTATAAATTTAATGATGTTGACCCTATCTTAATTCTAAGCATGATAAGGCAAGAGTCACAATTTAGTGCTTTTGCGAGGAGTGGGAAAAGTGCTTACGGTTTAATGCAAATTCTCCCTTCAACGGCACAAATGGTTAATAAAAAATATAGCTTCAAATCAAACCCGAGATATCTTTATGACCCAAAAATAAATGTTGATACTGGCAGTCTTTATATTAAGAGCCTCTTAAATATGAAAAATATCAATGGTGATTTATTAAAAGCATTAATATCATATAATGCGGGACCGGGTAATCTGTCAAAATGGATGAAAAAAACATCATTTAATAATGATAGTTTTTTACTAATAGAGTCCATACCTTCAAGAGAAACAAGAATATTTGTAGAGAGAGTTTTAACTAATCTTGTGATTTATGAGTTAATCAATCATAATTCATTTAATTATGCTGATGAACTTATAGAAAAAAATACTATTGCCATACAATGATTGATGAAAAAATAATATTTACCCCTATTAATATCGCTGTCTTAACTATTTCTGACACAAGAAGTAAGGACAATGATAAGTCAGGTTCCTATTTATCAAAATCAATTAATGAAAAAGGACACTCTTGCACCTATCATGAGGTAATCAAAGATGATCCTTCTCAAATAATTAATACTGTTAAAGGGCTAAGTTTAAAAAAAGAGATAGATGTCATAATTACGACAGGCGGCACAGGTTTAACAGGCAGGGATAATACTATTGATAATATTAAATCTATTTCAGAAATAGAAATACCCGGTTTTGGAGAATTGTTTAGACAAATAAGTTTTCAAAAAATTGGAACTTCAGCAATTCAATCAAGAAGCAGTGCTTTCTTAGTAAATAAGACTTATGTTTTTTGCCTTCCTGGATCGAAATCTGCTGTTCAAGATGCCTGGAAAGAGATTTTATTTTATCAATTAGACATCAGGCATAAGCCTTGTAATTTTGTTGAGTTAATACCTAGACTAGATGAGTGATTTCATTATTGGCGTTGATGAAGTAGGAAGAGGTTCCCTGGTTGGTAGTGTCATTATTTGTGCTTTTAGATCAAAGAATGCTTTATTTGACCTGTTGCCCTTTTCAGTTAAGGACTCAAAAAAAATAAATAAAAAACAAAGAGAGAGTATCTATAACTATTTTCATGAAAATAAAAATCTTAACTGCTCTTATCAAATTACTTTTGGAAAAAAAAGAGATATTGAGGAATTGAATATCCATAAAGTTGTTCTGCAATCTATGTCCACAGCTGTTAAGGCTATCTCTAAACCTAGTGATAAAATTATTATTGATGGAAGTTTTGTTCCTGAGGATTTAAAAGAATTTCAAGTTTCATCTTTAATCAAAGCTGATGATAAAATTAACCAAGTTTCTGCGGCTTCAATTATAGCTAAAGTTTTTCGTGATAAATTAATCTCAAGATTACATTTCTTTGAGAATAAATATGGTTGGAACAAAAATGCAGGATATGGAACAAAAAACCATCTTGAAGCAATTAATAAATACGGCATCAGCCCTTTTCATCGCAAAACTTATCAACCTATTAGTCGACTTATCAAAGAGTTATCTACTTAGTTATCAACAGTCTTGTTAAGATTGACTAACTTTGAAACAAAAAAAAACCTAAGATTCTTAGGTGTTAAAGTTAGATAAAATTCATCAGGGTGATTGTTTAGAATTACTGAATAAAATTGATGATAATTCCATAGACCTTATTTTTTTAGACCCTCCTTATAATTTACAATTAAATAAAGAGTTAACTAGACCCAATCACTCTGTGGTTACTGGCGTAAGTCAGGATTGGGATAAATTTGATAATTATACAAGTTATGATGAATTCACATTATCCTATCTGAAAAATTGTAAGAGAATTCTTAAAGATGATGGGGGTCTTTGGATCATAGGTTCATACCATAATATTTTTAGGATTGGAAAAATTCTTCAAGATTTAAATTTTTGGATACTCAATGATGTGATTTGGGTGAAATCCAATCCATTACCAAACTTCAGGGCAACTAGACTTACTAATGCTCATGAAACCTTAATATGGTGTTCAAAAAGTCCTAAATCAAAATACCAATTTAATTACCATACTCTTAAAACTAGCAATGAGGATAAACAAGAAAGAAGTGTTTGGAACTTTCCCATCTGTTCTGGAAAAGAAAGATTAAAAAACAGTGAGAATAAAACTGCTCACCCAACCCAAAAACCATTAGCACTTATGAATAAAATTTTACTTCAGTCGACAATTAAAGGTGATTTAGTATTAGAGCCCTTCGCAGGTACGGCTAGCTTTTGTGCAGCAGCAAAATACTTAGGAAGAAAATATATTGGATTTGAACAAGACATTTCATATCAAAATTTAGCTAACAATAGGTTAAAATCTATAAAATCGCTTGATGAAAAACTTTTAGATATTAATGAAAAGGATAAACCTCAAAAAAAGATTCCTTTTGGTACTTTAATAAATTCTGGATATTTAAAACCCGGCTCTGAACTTTTTAATAAAAATAAAAACTATAAGGCCACAATATTACCTGATGGTAGTATCACTTATAAAAATAACAGAGGGTCGATCCATAAAATAGCTGCTAAGGTAAATAATACAATTTCTTTTAACGGATGGGACTACTGGCATTTCGAAGATAAAAAGAAAAAACTCATCTCTATTGATGAAATTAGAAAAAAAATAAGATCTTAAATTAAAATTTTTTTAAATAAAGTTGGCAGAGCAATTTTTGCCAATTTATTTTCTTCAATCCAAACAATATTTTTATCATTAATCTTTTTAATATCAGCAGAGTATACTTGAACTTCATACTGATAATTTGTAATGGAATATTTAAATTTTTTTATTTTAGTTTTCTTTTTATAGGAAATTTTGGAAAAAAATTCTGTGTCTAAGCTTGAAGGTAAATGTAAAAAACTTTTATAAAACTGAAAATTGGGATTTTTTAAAAAACAAATAGAGGATCCATTTTTTAATATAAAAAAATTAATTTTTTTTATATTTAATTTTGATTTTTTTTGAACTTTAAAATCTTGAAAAGCAGATCCACAAAAAGAATTAAACGTACATGACTCACACAACGGTAGATTTTTCTTACAAATAGAAGAACTGAAATCCATCATAGACTCTGTAAAATTTCGATAGCTTTTTTTATTTTTAAGAACTATTTCTAGAATTTTTTTTAATTCATTATCATCAAACGATTGTCCCGTAAGTCTTAATAACAACCTCCTAATATTAACATCAATAGGGAATGCTTTTTTATTATATGCAATTGCTAGTACTGCATTGGCTGTGTAACTACCAATACCGGGGAGATTAAGTAATTGGGATTCATCGCTAGGTAATTTACCATCATATTTTTCATTTATTATCTCTACTGAGCGGAAGAGATTTTCTGCTCTCTTGTAATAACCCAATCCAGACCAACTATTTAAGACATCACTTAAATCTTTATTTTTATAAGATCTGAAGTCAGGAAATTCTTTCAAATAAGATTTAAGTTTATTTTCGACAGTCATTACTGTTGTTTGCTGCAGCATTACTTCTGACAAATAAGTCAAATAAACACCTCGATTTTTTCGCCAATATAAGTGTCTTTGATTTTTTTTAAACCAAGATAGAATAAGATTATAAAAATTATTCTTATGAAGAAAATCTCCAAATTGAATGATGTTGCTTTTCATTTACTTAACAACCTAAATAAAAAAAAATTAAAGATAAACACACTTCTTACAAAAAACTGGGAATTAATCTTTGGAAATCACTCTGAAGACATTCAACTAAAAAAAGTATCATTCGTAAGCCAATCAGA
>NHLE01000004.1 GCA_002169365.1 Pelagibacteraceae bacterium TMED259
GTAAATAATATTGAAAAAGATGTTACTTTTTTTTTAGATGTATCCATTTTGGAATATGAAGAATGTAATTTTCATCCATTAGACAATACTAAAACCATTCAAGTTAAAACAAATGATTGTATAAATTTTTTAAGATCAATATGTGAAGTAAAATTAATAAATTTCAAAACTAATGAAATTACTATCGCCTAGTCTCTAAAATTTTGATACTGCAATGGGATTCCAATATCGCTCTGCTTTAAGAGATCTATCATCGATTGAAGATCATCTCTTTTTTTTCCAGTAATTCTTACTTCATCTCCGTTAATTGAAGCTTGAACTTTTGCTTTAGAGGACTTAACTAAGTTCGTTATTTTTTTTGCATCTTCTTTCGAAATACCATTTAGTATATCGACAAACTGTCTAACACGATTTCCTGAAGCAGTTTCAGTTGACTTAACATGTATAAATTTAGGATCTACTTTTCTTCTGACGATATTATTTTTTAAAATATCATTAAATTGATTTAGTCTTGTATTATCTGTTGTCTCAATGGTGACAGAGTACTCGGACCTTTCGATGGTAGAGTTAGTATTTTTAAAATCAAAACGATTATCAACTTCTCTTTTAGTATTATTAATGGCATTATCAATTTCTTGTAAATCTGGAGAAGATACAACATCAAACGAAGGCATTCATGAACTCTACTATATTTTTGTTTATAGCGACACTATTATGTTGGGGTCCCACTTGGTATATAATTAAATTTCAATTAGGAACTGTGGATCCAATGGTATCAGTTTTTTACCGTTTCTTTTTAGCATCCGTTATAATTTTACTTTTCTGTATTTATAAAAAAATAAACTTACGATTTTCTATAAAAGAACATTTCTTTATAGCAGTTCTAGGAATTTTTCTTTTTAATATTAACTACGTCATTTTTTACCTCTCTACTCAATATTTGATTAGTGGTTTTGTAGCTTTATGCTTCTCTTCAATTCTTTTTATGAATGTAATTAATAATATTATTTTTCATAGATCATCACCTAATATTGTTACTCTTATTGGCGGTACTATTGGAACATTAGGTCTTATAATAATTTTTTATGACGAAATAATTACATTTGAATTTTCAAGTGGAACGAGTTATGGGATATTTTTAGGCATTATAGCCACCTACTTTGCCTCTTTAGGTAATTTAATATCCGCCCACACTTCTAAAATTAAACTAGAAGTTATTCCCGTTACAGGATTAGGGATGTTTTATGGCTCAATAAGCCTGATGATTTATTTAATACTCATGGGTAATTCATTTTCTTTTGAGGTAAGCCATCAGTACATTTTTTCATTAACCTATTTATCTATTTTTGGTAGCGTTTTTGGATTTAGTTTATATCTAACACTTATCAAGAAATTAGGCTCTAATGATGCTGCATATGTTGCAATTATTATGCCCCTTGTGGCATTAGTTGTTTCTACATTTTTTGAAGGGCTAGTGTGGGATTTATCTTTAGTTCTCGGTGCAATAATGATCGTCTTAGGGAATATAATAATCTTAAAGAGAAGTTAATTTTTTAAAGCTACGCTGTTTAAAAAAACTATAATTGTTGAAAGCGTGAACAATAAAACTATTGGCAGATATACAAATTGAACTCCAATAATATTAGCAATGTAGCCTAAAATTGGTGGGGCAATCATAAAGTTTCCATATATAGCAATCGTAATAACTGTAATACTTATAGTTGGGTCTACATCTTTAATTGATGATGCTAACGTATAACAAATAGGAACCACTGATGAGACGCCAAATCCTGCAATTGCAAATCCAAAAATTGAAAATAAAATTGAATTACTTGTCAATATAATAGCTGCTCCAATAAGTGACAATACTATTGAAATTAATAAAAAATTATAAACCCCAAAGACAACTTTTAATTTATCCCCAATAAGCCTACCGACAACCATAAATCCATTAAAGACAATAGCAGCTAAGCCTATTTTAAATCCATCTGCTAAATGATAATCACGCATATAAAGCGCACCCCAAGAGTCGGTCCCACCTTCAAGAAAAATTGCAGTAATTGATAAGACTACAAGAATTATAAGGATTTTTGGCCATCGAAAAAAAATAGCTGTGTATGATTGTGCACTATTTTCATGGTTGTTTAATGTTTTTGATCCAAAAAAAATAATGGGAAATAAGATGCTTATAAAAATGATTGAGTTAATAAAAAAACTTATCTCATACTCTAAAAATACACTTGTCAAAAAAGATCCACTTAAAAGCCCAATACTCCAAAAAGCATGAATGCCAGACATTATTGGTCTTTCATGTTTTTTTTCAAGAGAAGTAGCTTGTAAATTTAACACTACTTCAAAAATTCCGTAGGTAGTCCCAAATAAAAAAGTAAAAAAAGCCATTTCTAGATAAGATGATACAAAAGGAATAAACAACCAAAGAAATGAAATCAAAGATCCAGAAAATAAGACTATAAGCTTAACAGAAAAATTTTGTATAATTTTAGGTGCAAGCACCATAGTGAGAATGGAACCTATTGAAAAAATAACAAATAGATAGCTCATTCCATTGTAATCGGTACCTATTTGATCTTTGATATCTGGAATTCTAACAGTCCATAAACCCACAAAAAAAGAAATTGAAAAAAAAAGTGCCTTACAGATATTTATTTCATTAAATTGAAGTCTCAAGTTTGTTTGTTTTAAGGAAATTTACCAGCCACCATCATCTTTGATGATTTTATCATTTACAGTATTTGTACTTTTACGATGCACAATTTTCCAAATACCACTCCCAGAAACTATCAAATTGTCACCTGCAAAAACTTGGCAATTAACAAAAGATAATGTTTTAGTTTTTTTTTCAATAATGGGTTGTGCGATTAATTCATCACCGATGGATGCAGAATGAGTAAAATGGGTGGTCATTGAAATAGTAACACAAGGCGCTTTATCAAAGCTTTTAAAGGCAGCATTGCCCATTACATTGTCTAGAAAAGACATAAGAAAGCCTCCGTGAGCAAAATTTCCAGAATTTAAATGAGAGTTGTTAACAAACATTCTATAAAAATCTTTCCCATCATTAGATGCTGTCTCTAGTTGACCTAATAATTTCGAGTATTGGGAGTTTGAAATTGACTTCCAGTTCATATATGACTTTATAGAGCAATCTTACAAAAAATAAATGATTTATGACCTAATAGTTATTGGAGCCGGATCGGGTGGTGTTCGTGCAGCTCGTATTGCAAGTGTCCATGGGGCTAAAGTTGCCATGATAGAAAATAATAAGTTTGGTGGTACCTGTGTAAATGTTGGATGCGTGCCAAAGAAATTTTTTTATTACCTCTCTCAAATAAATAAAGATATTGCAAATTATAAGTCATATGGCTGTAAGATAAGTGATCCTCAGATAAATTGGAGGAAGTTTATCCAAAAAAAAGATAAAGAAATTACGCGTCTCAATACAATTTATGAAAATATATTAAATAATAATAAGATTAAAATCATTAAGGGGTCAGCGAAGTTTGTTGGCTCAAAAAAAATAATGGTTGGTAAAAAAATACTCCAAGCAAAAAATTTTATTATTGCCACTGGGGGGAAGCCAAAGAAAACAAATCTCTTAGAAGGAAATAAACATGTCAACACAAGTGATGATATCTTCGACCTAAAAAAATTACCTAAACGCATGACTATTGAGGGTGGAGGATATATTGCAATCGAGTTTGCATATATATTTGCAAATTTAGGTATTTCAATCAATCTTATCTATCGGGGTAAGAGAATTCTAAAAACATTTGATGAGGATATTGTAGATTTTTTAATTAAAAATAATCCAAATAATAAAATTAAAATTCATTTTGAAAAAACGATTACTGAAGTTAATAAATTAAAGAAAGAATATGTTGTAAGACTCGATGACAAAAAGATTATTAAAACTGATTATGTTCTTTCAGCTACTGGTAGAATTGCTAATACTAAAAACTTAGGCTTGGAAAAGACAAAAGTACAAATCAATGATAACCACTCAATTAAAGTAAACCGTCACTTCCAAACCCATGAAAAAAATATCTATGCCGTAGGCGATGTCATTGATTATGTGAATTTAACTCCGGTAGCCATAAGACAAGGGCATTTTTTAGCTGATAAATTATTCAATAATAAGAAGATGATCGAATACGATTTTACTAATATTCCAACAGCTGTTTTCACTTCTCCTCAAATAGGGACAGTCGGACTAACGTTAGAGATGGCAAAAAAAAATAAGATTGATGCTTATGAACTTACAACAAGTTTTAAATCAATGAAAAAAACTTTTCTAACAAAAGATAAGGATACTTTTTATAAACTTGTGATAAGCAAGAAAGATAAAACAATATTAGGTATTCATATAATATCAGACGATGCAGCAGAGTTGATACAGCTTTTAGCAGTTAACGTTGTTGCGAGAAATACACTTGATGATTTTAAAAAGACTGTAGCAGTCCATCCAACTTCCTCAGAGGAGATTATAACTATTTAATGGCTAATCGTTCTTTTAGAGTTGATAACAATAGCATTAATAGCTTTGTTCCCTCTTATGCTGGAACGCAAGGATCAATTGCAACGCACTCAAATCTATCTGCCACAACTGCTTTTTCTATCTTAAATCTAGATGGCGGCAATGCCTTTGATGCTGCGGCTGGCGCCATGTTAGTTGAAGGTCTTGTAAATCCACAAATGTTTGGCATGGGCGGAGAAGGGGTAATGATATTAAAACCTGCATCCTCATCGCCTGTAGTTCTTAATGGCAATACCAAATCTCCAAAGAAATTTAATTTTCTAAACTTAGTTACAAAAGGCTATCGTGAAGTACCCGATCAGGGCATAATATCTGCTGGCATTCCCTCAGCTTTTTCTTCAATTTTTCGATTACTACAAAACTATGGAAAACTTAATTTTAAAACCATAGCTCAGTATGCCTTAATGTATGCCAAAGACGGCTTTCCCATTCATAATGGGATTATTAACCAAAAAAAATTTGGATTAATAGAACTTCAAGAAAAGTTTGTAACTGAATGGAAACACTCAGCTAATCTTTATTTAAAAAAAGGGAAAGTTCCCAATGCAGGATCTTTATTAAAGAATAAAGCCTACAGTGGGCTTTTAGATTACCTGTGCAATTATGAAAAAAAATTAACTGGGTCTAGAAAAACAAAATTTGATAAATTACATGACGCTTTTTATAAAGGCGATATAGCAAATACTATAATCAAACACTCTGATGAAAGGAACGGCCTTCTTGCTAAGCAAGATTTTGATAATTTTGATATAAAATTTGAAAAGACAATTTCTGAAAAATTTGGTGATTATGAAGTGCACAAAACCAATATTTGGGGACAAGGCTTAACAACTTTGTCTATGATGAAATTAGCTAATAAGATGAAGGTAAGATCGTTAGATGGCGATGAGAATATTCATAAATTTATAGAAGCTTTAAAATTATGTTTTGCAGATAGAGAAATGTATTTTACTGGCCAAGAACGGCCTTTAGTCAAAGCAAATAATCTTCTCAGTGATCAATATTTAGACAAAAGATTAAAGTTGATTAATAACAAAGCAATTGATTCAATTATTCCAGGAGACCCCTTAACAAAAAAATCTTTATTGCCTCTAGATAATGAAATTAAACCATGGGGCGCTGGGACAGTTCACATAAGTATTATAGATAAATACAACAATGCCATATCTTGTACTCCCAGTGGTGGATGGATGAGATCTAATGAGGTAGTCAAAGATCTAGGATTTCCTCTAGGTAATAGACTTATGACCTTTTATTTGTCAAAACCTGGTCATGTTAATTTTATCGCCCCTGAACAACAACCAAGAACCACTTTAAGTCCTACTCTTGTTATAAGTAAAAAACAAAAAGAAATCTTATCGTGTGGAACAATGGGTGGTGATGCACAAGATCAGTGGCAAGCACAATTTTTAATGAATTACATATTTGCAAATAAACCTATTGATTTGGCTTTAAATGAACCGAGAGTATCATCAGAGCACCTACCCGCTTTCTTCCATCCCCATGATCCTAATTATAAGCAATTACTACTAGAAGATAGGTTAGCACCTTATATAGCTAAACTTAATAAAAGAGGACATAAGGCTGTGTCAGTAACTGATTGGAGCGAAGGTTTTATTCTCTGTACAAGAAAAAAGAAAGATATTTATGATGCATATGCTGATATTAGAAGCTATAAAAGTCAGATATTTCAAGCACAAGCTCTAGCATGGTAAAAAAAAATATACAAAAACTTGATGATATTATTGATGTTGTAAAAAAATTACGAGATCCCAAAAAAGGATGTCCGTGGGATATACAACAGAATGCAAAATCATTAGCCAAATATACCTTGGAAGAAGCGTATGAAGTCGTAGAAGCTATTGAATCAGGAAACTATAATGAACTAGAGGATGAATTAGGAGATTTGCTCTTACAAGTAATCTACCATTCCGTCATAGCTGAAGAAAAAAAGAAATTCAATATCAATAATGTAATAAGTAAAAGTGTGCAAAAAATGAAGTCACGCCATCCTCATATTTTTTTAAAAAATGAAAATATAAAATCTATTGAGGATGTTAATGAATACTGGGAGTATAAAAAGAAACTTGAGAGAAAAAACAAAGGTGCTAAATCAGCCCTAGATGGCGTAAGTATTAGTCTTCCAGCCGTAACTAGGTCATTGAAACTTCAAAAAAGAGCCGCCAAAGAGGGTTTTGATTGGGAAAACGCCTTAGATACCTTAAAAAAAGTAAAAGAAGAAGTAAGAGAAGTTTCAAAAGAAATTCAAGATAATAACAAGAAAAAGATCAAAGAAGAATTAGGTGATTTATTTTTTTCTTGTATTAACCTATCTAGAAAATTAGGTCTTGATGTAGAGTCTGTTATAAGAGACTCGAATAGAAAATTTGAAAAAAGATTTAAAAAAATGGAAAAAAACATGAATAAGAATAAACTAGACTGGAACTTAAAAAATTTGGAGAAAGAATGGCAAAAATCAAAGTAATATTAATCTCATTAATTCTTCTTATAAGTGTTAATAAAACTTATGCTTACGAGATATCTGATCTCATTAAAATCCTAATTGATAAAAATGAAAATAGTTCATCTTTTAAATATGATGATTTAATTGATGATCTTGATTTAAAAAATGCTAACAGCATCTACATTCCAGAAATTGATTATTCATATAACTTTACAAATAATTCTTCATCAACTACTACGACATCAACCATAAATTCCCATACAAACTCCATTAGTGCTTCCATGAATTTATATAATGGTGGTTTTAGCCAATTAAATCTTTTAGCCACACAAACAAGAAATGAAGCCTATGACTTTTTAAGAGCATATCAAAAAGAACTATTAATTAAGGAATTGATTAATGGGTATAATAACCTTCAAGGATTAGTTTTAAAAAAAGCCAATCAAAAAAGAAATATAATATTTTTTGAAAAAAAAGTTCAAGAAGCAGAAATTCTATTTAAGGCTAGTAGAATTACAAAAACTGATCTTTTAGATTTTCAAAATGAACTTATCGAAGCTGAATCATTGTTATTAGATTATGATCGTCAAATTGATAATTTAATGCTTCAAGTAAATAAATTACTTGATATGGAGCTACAAGATGAAGATGTAAATTTTACCTTTAGTATTAATATTCCAGAAAAATCTCTTAAAAAGAAAATTTTTTCTGAGTTGATGAATTCTAGCTATGGAAGCTATCTTAAATATATTGAAAAAACTTATCAGCCAGAATTAGAAATGGGTAAAAAAGACCTTAAACCATCTGTTGACCTTTCATATACCCTCTCTGACACAGATAAATTTTCTTCAAGCGTTAATCACAGGAGAAGCTCAAGCATCTCTCTTGCTTTATCAGTCCCATTATATGATGGGAACAAAGATGAGAATGAATTTGATATTGATAAATATGAATATGAAAAAAAACTAATTCAACATAAAGATCTCAAAAA
>NHLE01000005.1 GCA_002169365.1 Pelagibacteraceae bacterium TMED259
GAAGGATAATTTTAATCAAATAAAGTCAGCAGTAGGTTGTTATAATATTGAAAGCACTGGTAGGATACTTTTTCATAATATTACGAACAGCTATTTTAATGTTTTAGGCATTGATATTATTAATTTCATAGGCACGCTGAGGAAAATTTAATGAAAAGGAAAATTGGTATTTTAGCAGAAAAATTAAGTCATTCACTATCGCCAGTAATTCATAAACACTGGGATAATTTATATGAAACCAACTTTATCTATAAAAAATTTGAAATAAAAAAAGAATTACTTGAAAAATTTTTTAATGATTATCGAAAAAATAATACTTTCAGCGGCTTTAATATAACCATACCGTACAAAGAGATATGTATGACTCATTGTGATAAAATTTCATCAAGCGCAAAAAAAATAGGATCTGTTAATTTAATATATAAAAAGAATAAAATAATATATGGCGACAACACTGATGTAATAGGTTTTTCGAAATGTTACAATAGTCTTAAAATTGAGAAACCAAAAACAGTACTAGTTGTTGGTGCTGGGGGCGCTGCTCGAGCGGTGTTGTATTTTTTAAATAAAAAAAATATTGTAAATATTGATGTTTTTGCTCCATCTTTAAAAAGAAAAGTGGGGCTAGAAACTTGTTTTAATTTCAAAAATTTTATTAATAAGAGCACAAAACTGAGAAACAAATATGATTTAATTATTAATGCTTCTAGCGCAGGTATGGTTGGAAAATCCTCATTAAATAGAAATATCATAAATCTGGTAAAATCATCTAAAAGTGTCATAGATATCGTCTATAACCCAATCATCACTGACCTATTAAAAAAAGCAGATCTTGAAAATAAAAATTACATTGGTGGGTTAACAATGTTAGTCGAACAGGCTAAACCATCATTTGAAAGATGGACAGGAAAAAAAATAATTATTGATCAGGACTTATATAAAAAAATCGAGCGATATATTTAATGAACATAGCAATTACAGGAAACATTGGTTCTGGAAAATCTGAAGTAATTAAATTTTTAAAATCACTTAACTTTAGATGTATCTCATCTGATAAAATCATATCTAGTCTTTATAATAATGAAAAAACAAAATCTAGTATCCTTAACAAGCTTAATTTAAATCAAAAAAATTATAAAGAAGAGATTTTAAAAAATTTAGGTGATGAAAATTTTAATCGGTTACTTAAAAAAGTTATTTATCCAATGCTTTATGCAAAAAAAAAATTAATGACACCAAAATATGAAACATATAATCCTATCTTTTTTGAAGTGCCTTTATTGTTTGAAGAAAAATTAGCGAGATCATTTGACTTAATTATATTCATAAAAGCAGATATTAATAAAAGAAAGGAGAGAGTATTAAAAAGAGGTGTGTCTAAAGAATACTTTAATCTTATGAACAAAAAACAGTTCAACGAAAATACGAAATCAAACTTATCAGACTTTACTATTCAAAATAATGGTTCCATCTTGAATTTAAGATTAAATATTATTAAATTATTAAATTTATGAGAGAAATAATCCTAGATATAGAAACCAGCGGCCTTGATTACAAAGATGGTCACAGAATTGTAGAAATTGGTTGTATAGAAATGAATAAAAAAGAAGTTGGTGGTCACTACCACCAATACATCAACCCTCTCAAAACTCTTACAGAAGACAATATTAAAATACATGGGATCACAAATGAATTTTTAGAGGACAAACCAGTATTCGAAGAAATTGTTGATGATTTTTTAAAATTTATTCAAGATAGTTCAATTATTGCTCATAACGCAAATTTTGATATTGGTTTTCTTAATTTTGAGCTTGAAAAAATATCAAAGCCCAAAATAGATAAAATTAGAGTGGTTGACACTGTGACAATTGCAAGAAAAAGATTTCCAGGACAACAAGTAAATCTTGATGCTTTGGTAAAAAAATTAAAAATTAATTCTATGATTAATAGAGAACATCATGGAGCTTTAAAAGATGCTAAAATATTAACAGATGTCTATTTAGAGCTGCAGGGCATCAATCAGATAGGTTTAAAATTAGACGAAATGAAATCAAATAACTTTAAATTAGCAAGTGAGCCAAATTTAAATAAAGTCGTATTAACAAAAGAAGAGACAGATGCACACAAAGAGTTTATAAAAAATGATATACCAAAATCTAATTGGGCGTTGTTAGACAAAAATTATGAGTAGTGAATTTATAGATATATTATTATTTGGAGTTATAGCGGTTTTTCTAATATATCGTTTAAGAAGTATATTAGGCTCCACTGATGGCAAAATTGTAAATATCAAAACTAAGAAATCTAAATCAAGCTTTAAACCTAAAATTGTTCCTCAAAACACTAATACGGAGTTCTTAGATGGTGCTAACAAAGCATATGAAATGATTGTTCAAGCTTATCAAAGTAATAACATTGAAAACGTAAAAGATTTATTAACACCAGAAGCTTTAAATGCCATGGTGCAAGCTAAGGCACCAAAAGAAATAAAATTTTCAGAAGTAAAGAATAGCTCTATCTTAGAGGATCGTGAAGAGGATAGCCGTTTAATTAAGTCCGTCAAATTTGAAACAGAACATTATAATGTTGCAAACAATGAGATTTTAACAGTCGTTGAAGATTGGGGATTTGAAAAGGAAAAAAACACTTCAGATCCTAATTGGAAGCTATTTTCTATCAAACTTGTCTCATAAAATAAAATTAAACCTTAAAAACAAAACTAAGTCTCTAGAAGATTTACCTAATCAAAAAATATCTATTGTTTTAAAAAAGGATAAAATTAAAACGGAGGAATTTGTACCTAAAAAAAACATCAAGCCAGATGATGTTATCTATAAAATACGCCCAGTTGCAATTGATCAACAATTACATAAACAATTTAGAAAAGTTGATTTTTCAAAAATAGATCTTCATGGCTCTACTGTAGACGAGGCACATCAGAAATTATTAAAATATTTCGCAAACCACTTCTCTAAAAAGAATTTGTTACATATTGTAATTACTGGATTAGGAAATAAATCTAGTGAAGGAGATTTTTTTACTGGAAAAATAAGAAAGCAATTCCCTTTATGGTTAGACACAGAGCCTTTTCAGAAATTTGTCAAATCCTATTATCCGTGTAAGATTCAACATGGAGGACTTGGTGCTTTTTATATTAAATTAAAAACTAGAGTATAAATTTCTTTTCGTCAGTTGGTTTGATTTCAGATGTAATAGCATCTGTCACCCATTGCTTGTTAACTGTTTCAATTTTTTTCTCTGATAAATTTGCATCAAAGCTAATTCTTTCTAAAATTTTTTCAAACATGGTTTGCAACCTTCTTGCGCCAATATTCTCAACTTCATTATTTATTTGTTCAGTGAGCACTGCTATTTCTTCTATAGCCTCATCCTCAAACACTAAATCAATATTTTCAGTTTCAAATAAAGATTTATATTGTTTGGTTAAGCTATTATCTGTTTCCTTTAATATTCTAATAAAATCACTTTTAGTGAGAGCATTTAGTCTTACACGAACAGGCAGTCTCCCTTGAAGCTCTGGAAGTAAATCACTGGGTTTTGATTGATGGAAGGCACCTGATGCAATAAATAAAATATGATTTGTTTCTATTGTTCCATATTTTGTAGAAACCACAGTACCTTCAATTAATGGAAGTAAATCTCTTTGAACCCCTTCTCGAGATACATCACCGCCGCGCCGTTCACTATTTGGTGCAATTTTGTCTATTTCATCAATAAAGACGATACCACTTTCTTGAACACTTTTAATGGCATTTTGAACGACATTCTGTTTTTCGGCAATTTTTTCAATTTCTTCTTGGATAAGAGGCTCGTACGCATCACCAATTTTTAGTTTTGTTTTTTTCTTATTTTTTAATCCTTTGCCAAAAATATCATTCATATTAATCATGCCCATTTGTGCACCCGGCATTCCAGGAATATCTAATGATTGAAAGGGATTAGATTTTTGATCTAAAGCTATCTCTACTTCTTTATCATTTAACTGATTGTTTCGTAACATAGAACGAAATTTTTCTTTTGTTTCTTCTGACGGATTATCACCTAGTAAAGATTTTAGCACTATTTCTTCTGCATTATTTTTTGCTTCATCAATAAATTTATCTCTTATTTTTTTCTTTTCTAAATTTATTGCAACTTCAATTAAATCTCTAATAATTTGCTCTACATCTCTACCTACATATCCAATTTCTGTAAACTTGGTAGCCTCAACTTTAATAAATGGAGATTGTGTAAGCTTGGCAAGTTTTCTTGCAATTTCTGTTTTGCCACATCCGGTGGGCCCTATCATTAAAATATTTTTAGGAATGATATCATCCCTAAGTGTTTCATCGTTTACATTCAAGCGTCTCCAACGGTTACGAAGAGCTATTGCTACTGCTTTTTTAGCTTCATCTTGTCCAATGACATAACGATCTAATTCTTCTTTTATTATTTGAGGTGTTAAATTTTGATCATCCATTAAATTTTTATTTCAGCAATATTTAAAGTATCATTTGTATATATGCAGAGTTCTGCGGCAACCTTTAATGATTCAGCAGCAATTTCATGTGCACTTAAATTTGATTTTCTTTTTAATGCTCGTGCGGCGCTTAAAGCAAAGTTTCCGCCAGATCCAATGGCAACAATTCCTTCTTGAGGTTCGAGTACATCACCTGTTCCACTTATTAAAAATGTTTCCTTTTTATCAGCAGCAATTATCATTGATTCAAGTCGACGAAGGTAACGATCGGTTCTCCAATCTTTTGCGAGTTCAACACACGCTCTTTTTAAATTATAGGAAAATTCTTCACATTTCTTTTCCAACCTATCAAAGAGAGCTAATGCATCAGCTGTAGATCCAGCAAATCCAACTATAATTTGATCATTATGAAATGTTCTTATTTTATTTGCATTAGACTTAATAACAGCAGTTCCTAAAGTAACTTGACCATCTGATGCAATAACTACGCTTTTATCATCTCGTACACAGACAACAGTTGTAGAACGTATTATTGTTTTATTTTTATCCATTATTCCTATAAATATAGGTACTAATTATCTGATTACAAATGAGACAATTCACATTTAATAGAGACACAAGAGAAACAAAAATTTCCATTTCCATTAATTTAGATGGAGTTGGAAAAAGTAACATCGATACTGGTATTGCGTTTTTTGATCATATGCTTCAACAAATAAGCACGCACGGTTTAATTGACTTAGATATTAACTGTGATGGAGATTTGAAAGTTGATATGCACCATACAGTAGAGGATGTTGGTATTGCTTTAGGAGAATGTATTAAAAACGCACTTGGTGACAAGAAAGGCATAACTCGTTTTGCTAATTCATATGTAACTTTTGATGAAACCTTAACTAGGACAGCAATGGATTTATGTAATCGTCCTTATTTTATATGGAATGTTAAGACGACTTTAGAAAAAGTAGGGGATATGGAACAAGAATTATTTCCAGAGTTTTTCAAGTCGCTTGTTACTGAATCAAGAATGAATTGTCATATTGAAACTCTTTATGGTGACAATAATCATCATATTATTGAAAGTTGTTTTAAGTCATTTGCCTTATCTCTAAAAAAAGCCATATCTATTGATCCCAGAAAAAAAGGTATTCCAAGTTCCAAAGGTAAGCTTTGAAAAAAAAAGTTCTTGGACTTATTGACGGTCAGTCTGGAAACATAGGTTCAATAAAAAAAGCTATTAAAGATCTAATCAACGAAAAGCCCTATCAACTAAAAATAATACAAGGAAATTTTAACCCAAATAATTTTGATAAAATAATTTTACCCGGACAGGGTGCATATGCAACTTTGATATCTAATCTAAAAAAACTAAAAATAATTCGTCCTTTAAAACAATATTTAGATGATAATAAATCCTATTTAGGTATTTGTGTAGGTATGCAAATCTTATCTGACGAAGGACATGAAGATCAAATCACCAAAGGTCTAGGAATTATATCAGGCAAGATTAAAAAGTTTTCAAATAAAAAACTTATTATCCCACATATGGGGTGGAATACTATTAGTGTTAACAAAGTGGATCCTATTGTTAAAAAAAATTTAAATGAAAAGGATTTTTATTTTGTTCACAGCTATATATATGAAAATATTAATAAAGAGAACATATTAGGCCTAACTACGTACGGGAAAAATTTTCCGTCAATTATTAATAAAGGAAATATTTATGGTGTCCAATTTCATCCAGAAAAAAGCCATAAAAATGGACTTAAATTGATAAAAAACTTTATTATGAAATCATGAAAGTCTTTCCCGCTATTGATATTATTGAAGGTAAGTGCGTTCGCCTTACCAAAGGCCTAGCGGACCAAAAAACAATTTATGAAAATTCCCCTGTTGAGATGGCAAAATTGTATCAAGATACTGGATTTAAAACTATTCACGTAGTTGATCTAGACTCAACTTTAGGTAATGGCAATAATGATAAAATTTTAAAAGATATTAGAAATAATGTTGATATTAAAATTGAAGTCGCAGGCGGAATTAGAAGCAAAGAAGCAATAGACAATAAGATTAATGAGGGCTTTGATATAATTGTTATTGGTACATTTGCTATAAAAAATATTAACGAAGTTTTACAATTTGATGATGTAATTTTAAATAAATTATCTATTGCGCTAGATATAAAAGACAATCAAATTGCTTCGCATGGTTGGCAACAAACTGCTACAACTTCACTTAATGATATCATTGATCAATATAATAAAAAAAATATACATTCTTTCTTCGTAACGGATGTTGCTAATGATGGCATGCTATCTGGATTAAACATGCATACATTCCAAACTATTAAAAATTTAACCAACAAGCCAATTACAATTGGAGGAGGTGTTAAAGATATTTCTGATATTGAATTATCTCAAAAAAATGGGTTTGATAATGTAGTTGTTGGTAAAGCAATATATGAAAATAAAATTTCATTAGAAAGCTTGAAAAAGTTCAATGCTTAAAACTAGAATTATTCCTTGTCTTGATGTTATCGAGAACAAAGTCGTCAAAGGTGTAAATTTTAAAAATATAAAAGTAATGGGGAATGCTGTAGAGATGGCAAGGTATTATTCCTCAGCTGGTGCTGATGAATTGTGTATGCTTGATATTAATGCGTCCTATCAAAAAAGAAAAACATTTATAAAAACTGTTGAGTCGATTGCTAAGGTCATTAACATTCCTTTTACTGTTGGAGGGGGGGTTTCTGCTTTACAAGATATAACTGATTTGCTCAATGCAGGTGCAGATAAAGTCTCAATTAATTCCGCTGCAGTTAAAAAACCATCTTTAATTCGGAGAGCTTCTCTTAAACACGGTTCTCAATGTATTGTAGTAGCAATTGATGGAAAAAGACATGGTAAGCAAATGAGAGTATTTATTAAAGGAGGAAGGGTATTAACTAGTAAAGAACTTGTTTCATGGTCTAAAAATGTACAAGAATTAGGGGCAGGTGAAATTTTATTAACATCTATGGATACAGATGGTGTTCAAAATGGGTTTGATAGTGAAATGCTCATAAAAGTAACGAAAAATGTGAATATTCCTGTTATTGCGAGTGGCGGTGTCGGTGAGCTAAATCATTTTTATCTAGGACACTTGACTAAAGCAACAGGCTTATTGGCTGCTAGTGTCTTTCATTCAGGCAAGTTTAAGATTACAAAGGTAAAAAATTATTTGAATTCTAAAGGGGTTCCAGTGAGGCTATGACCTATGATGATGAAAATATTTTTGCAAAAATATTAAAAGGAGATATCCCTTGTGAAAGTGTCTTCGAAGATGAGCATGTACTTTCTTTTAAAGATATAAACCCGCAAGCAAAACTGCATATTTTGATTATTCCCAAAAAGAAATTTATTGATATCACTGATTTCTTAGAAAATGCAGATCCAGAATATCAATCATCATTTTGGTATTCAGTAAATAAAATTATTAAGAAATTAAATTTAACGGATAAAGGATTTCAACTAAAATCGCACAAAGGCAAAGATGGTGGTCAAGAAGTGTTTCACTTCCATCTCCACTTACTTTCTAATACTTAATTATCTTGCTTGAATATAATTAATAATATCTATCACACCTTTGATAGATTTAGCATGACCTATTACACGATTGATTTCATTTTGATCATTTGAAACACCGAAAATATAGATGATCTGCTTTTGAACTTCAAAGTCATATTTAAATTTTTTAATTTCATTATCGGTTAAAATTTTTGTAAAAAGCTGGGTGCTAATAAATTTATCTTTCGCTATATCATCTAAACCATAACCAGTATCTATTGATATTTCATTCAGTACTTCTATAACACCATCTTGCTGCCAAGCGAGCCTTACTGCTTCCAATCTCATATCACCAAAAGGAACAACTCCGGTAAGCAACACTTTCCCAAGCTCAACTTCAACATCAATTTTTGTAAACAAAGTTGCATCATAGGAAAAATATTTTTCCTTAATGCCTAATTTTATTGTTGTATCGTCCCAGCTCTCACCTAAGCTTTTTCCATCATTTGACTGGCCAACTACAGCTGATGTTCCTTTAGTTAAAATAGTTGGTGAACAACTAAGAAGTGTTAGAGAGAATATTACTAAAATTATTTTAATCATTTTTAATTTCCATAGCTAATTTGTAAAAAGCATTTCTTGATATTTTATACTTAGTTTTAATGACTTGATAAGCTTTTTTAATACCTA
>NHLE01000006.1 GCA_002169365.1 Pelagibacteraceae bacterium TMED259
TAATTATTAACAATTTTTCCATTTCGAAAACAAAGTGCTGAATTAAAAATATTTTCTCCTTCACGAGAGGGACATCCGATGATTATTGATATTTCTTTTGATAGCTCTTTAAGCTCTGACGAACATTTTTCGCTTTCATTTAAAAAATCTTCCCTTAAAAGCAAATCCTCAGGCGGATAACCTGTTAAAAACATTTCAGAAAATACAATAAGATCTAAGTCTTTTGCTTTTGCATCAGCAATATACGACTTTGCAAGGTCTAAATTACCCTGAATATCGCCAACTTTTGGGTTTTCTTGAACTAATTTTATTTTGTACATTGCTTAATTTAAGCTTTAATTTAAATTTAGAAGAGATAAAATCAACGGTCAAATGAAATATTTAACGGATAATACCAGAATTACAGGCTTGATGGAGGTGTCTCCTCCGGTAGAAGTTATTGAAAAGCTTCCAATTTCCGAAAAGGTTTCTGAACTAGTTTTTAACTCCAGAAAAGAAATCTCAGATATTCTTCATGGGGAAGATGATAGATTAGTCGTTGTTGTTGGTCCATGCTCAATTCATGACCCTAAAGCTGCAATAGAGTATGCTAAAAAACTTAAAATAATTGAAAAAGAATTAAAAAATCAACTCAAAATAGTTATGAGAGTCTATTTTGAAAAGCCTAGAACGACTGTCGGTTGGAAAGGCCTCATTAATGATCCTAATTTAGATAATAGCTATGACGTCAACAAAGGTTTAAGGGTAGCAAGGAAACTTTTATTAAAAATAAACGAATTAGGTTTGCCTGCGGGTACTGAGTTTTTGGATATGATTACCCCTCAATATATTTCAGATCTAATTTCTTGGGGTGCGATTGGAGCCAGGACTACCGAAAGTCAAATACACAGAGAGTTAGCTTCTGGATTATCTTGTCCAGTTGGGTTTAAAAATTCTACCAATGGTTCTATTCAAGTTGCCCTGGATGCGATTGGTTCTTCTTCTAATAGTCACATCTTTCTCTCTATTACAAAAGAAGGAAGATCAGCTATTTTCAATTCTTCCGGAAATAAAGATTGCCATGTTATTTTGAGAGGTGGGGAGACTCCAAATTATTCAAAAAATGATATTCAGAAGGTTCATGAGGATTTGAAGAATTCTAATTTGACTCAAAAAATTATGGTTGATATGTCTCACGGAAATAGTCAAAAGCAATTTAAAAAACAACTTATTGTGAATAAAGATATCTCAGATCAAATTACATCTGGAGACCAAAGTATTTTTGGAGTTATGATTGAAAGTAACTTGGAAGAAGGAAACCAAAAAATAGATTCTCTTAAAAATCTGAAATATGGTCAAAGCGTTACTGATGCTTGTGTAAACTGGAAAGACACTGAAGTAATGCTTAAGCTTTTAGCTAAAGCCGTTGATGCCAGGAAAGAAAAGCTTAAGCGTTCCGCCTAAGTTTATGCCCAATAAATCAAATTTTTTAAATTTTGATAAAGAGATAGCTTCTAGTATAGGTCTCAATGAAGCGATTGTACTTCAGCTGCTAAAGACAGAAGGAAAACATGGCACAATTTTTCTAACCAGCAAGCTTTCATTTATTAACGAAAAAGAAATACAAAGAGTTTTAAAAAAGCTTCTTAAACTCAAATTAATAGAGGAGACATCAAAAGATATTTTTTCCTTTAAATCTAAAAATGAGATAGTTAAACCAGAGAGAAAACAAAATTTTTCTAAAGGATATCTTCCTTCCAATAATATCTTGAAAGAAGCTAAAAGCCTTGGTGTTACTGAAGATTTCATTAAAATTAAACTTCCTGAATTTAGAATTTACTGGTCTGATCGAAAGGATAAAAGCTTTTCTTGGGACTATAAATTTCTAAAGTATCTTTTGAAAGAATGGAGAGCTGAAGAAGAAAAGTTAAATAAAGCTTCAAAAATAAAACCGATTCAAAAAAATTGGAAACCTTCAAAAGAAGCATTGCAAATATTAGAACATGCTGAAATAGATGAAAAATTTATCGTCGATGCCTTACCAGAATTTATTTTATATTGGAGCGAAAGAAATACAGCATCTGATTCTTGGAATAGTAAATTTCTTAATCACATTAAAAATCAATGGGTCAGATATCAAAATTTAATCTCTATGGTGAAGAAACCGTCAAGAATGAATAAAGATTGGAACCCTTCAGAAGATTGTTTTGACGTTTTAAGTTTAGCTAAAATAAATAAAAGTTTTGCTATATCTCAAATACCAGAATTTAAACTATATTGGTTAGAGACAAAGGAAATGCGTAACTGCTGGAATTCAAAGTTTATCCAGCATGTAAAATTTAGATGGAAAGCTAAACACGGCAATGCAAAAAATGTATTATCAAGACTGAAAGATCATGAGTGGGCAATTAACTTCAAAAATTAAAATACCTAAAAGCCAAGTAGAGCTTATAAATCTTATTTTTGCTGAATTAGAAATCACTTTTCACAATCAATTTCATAAAGCATTTCCTGATGAAGAAACCTTGACTCTAGCCAAGCAGCTTTGGTTGGCTAAGCTAGAAAAATATCAAAATGAGATTGTATTTAGATCAATAGATAAAATTATAGAAACTTCAAAATATTTGCCTTCCTTGAGTGCGGTTTTAGATCAAATTAAAAAATTAAAACTTCTTGAGCAAAATATTCCATCTTCAGGTGTGGCCTACATAGAAGCGAGCTCTTTGGGAGAGATAAGTCCCTTGGATTTTAAATGGTCTCACCCTTTCGTTTATCATGCTGGAGTGAAAATAGGTTGGTATAGATTAAAAACAGAATCCGAGTTTCATATCAAAAAGGAATTCTTAGAAATTTATGAGGAAATATTAGAAGAGAGTGAATTCAAAGAAGGCTTACTACTTTTACCTGAAATCAAAGAAGAATTAATTGAAGAAAAGCCCCTCCCCAGTGATTTACAAAAATTAAGATTGGAAAAAATAAAAAAGAAATATTTGTAGGTTTTCCTTGATATAATCGCCCCTCATCCCTATATATAATAAGGGGTATTATTTAATGAGTATCGTTTCAAAGTTTCTTAGCAGATCTAACTTAGAGTGGGCATCAATTTTCATTGGTTTTGCAATCATATGGATGGTCTCGGGATTATTTGTAGAAGAACCAGTTCCTCCAGCATTGATTGAAAAAAAAGATGCAGTAGTTAGGGTTGTTGATCAAAAAGCAGAAAATTTCTCTAAAGAAATTGTAGTAAAAGGTTTTACCAAAGCTGATAAAAAAGTATCAATTAAATCAGAAACTTCGGGGAAAATTATTGATTTACCTATTGCCCAAGGTACCTTAGTTAAAAAAGGCGACGTTATTTGCTCTTTATTTGTTGCCGAAAGGCAAGCAAATTTTGACAAGGCATTGCTTGATTTTAATTCAGCACAAAAACTTTACAAAGAAGAGCTTTATTCATCAAAGCAATTGCAAAATGCAAAATCAAATTATGAAAGAGCTAAACTTGAATTAGACTATGCAAGTATTAAAGCACCATTCGATGGCGTGGTGGATAAAATTGATTTGGATATTGGAGACTTTCTGAATCGCGGCTCTACCTGCGCTACCCTTTTAGATTTAAATCCTATGATGGTTACAGGTGATATTTCAGAAACCGAACTTTTAGATTTAACAAAAGATAGCGGCGTCAAAGTTATAACCAACGATGGTCAAGAGTTTCAGGGTCAAATTACTTTTATTTCTTCTTCAGCAGATGAGATGATGCACACTTTTGATATTGAAATTTCAATTCCCAATCCACTTGGAAAAATCAAAGATGGGCAAACAGCTAAAGTGGTTATTTTCGCTACTCCTGAGCCTGCTCATATAGTCCCGCTTTCAATTCTCAGATTAGATGAGGCAGGTAACATTGGCGTAAGAGTCGTCAACAAAGATAGTCTTGTTGAGTTTTACAAAGTGGAAATAATTCAAGATACAGAAAAAGGAGTCTGGGTAACTGGTCTTCCTTTCAATTCAAGAATCATAACTGTCGGTCAGGACTACGTAAACAATAATGAAAAGGTTGATATCGCAATTGACTACAGACTAAATACTGATGAAAACATTAATTGATTTTTTTGTAGATCGCTACAAGGCTACATTCACATTCTTAACCTTTATACTAGTCTGGGGATTTACTTCTATCATACAAATACCAGCTTCGGCCTATTCAGACATTAATATTCCATATGTATTTGTCTCTACCTATTACGATGGTGTCTCTGCTCAGGATGCTGAAAGACTTGTTACTAGACCTTTAGAGCAAAAGTTAAAGACCGTCGACGAATTAGTTGATCTTCAATCCTACAGTAGACAAAACATGTCTTATATTATTTTAGAATTTCCAGTTGAATATTCGAAAGATGAAGCTGTTAAAGATGTTAGGAACTTGATCGATGAAACTAAGCAAGATTTACCATCTGAATCAGAAGATCCTGTGGTAAAAGAGTTCACTTTGGATGAATATCCGATATTGGATATAAACTTAATTTCTAGTTCTGCAAATCAGCGAGAACTTTTGGTTTTTGCCAGAGAACTTCAAACTGCGGTAGAGTCCATTCCAGATGTTTTAGAAGCCGAATTAAGGGGAGTTCCTGATGACTTATTAGAGGCCTCAATAGATAAAACCAAACTTGAAAGCTATAACGTCTCTCCAAGAGATTTATATAATGCAATTGGAGATGCTAATCGAGCAATCCCTGCGGGAGACTTAAGATCCTCGACTGGTAAGTTTTCTGTATTAGTCCCTTCTGTTTTTGAGAATGTTACAGATGTGGAGAATATTCCAATCATAGAAAATAATGGAAAGGTCATTACCCTTAAAGATTTAGTTACTTTAAGAAGGACTTTTAAAGATAAAGACTCCTTTTCGAGGGTCAACGGAAAAGATTCCGTGACGCTTTCTGTCATGAAAAGACAAGATGCTAAAGAAGTAGTTGCTGCAGCAAAAGTAAACTATGTTTTGGATCAATTTCGTCCTAATTTACCTAACGGGGTAGAAATAGCCATTACACAAGACAGGACTGGCTGGTCTTCTATGATGGTCGGTGAACTGGGCGGCAACATTCTTACAGCTTTGATTTTAGTAATGACTATTGTTGTTGGAACCATGGGCTTGAGGTCTTCGACAATGGTTGCAGGTGCAATCCCTACATGCTTTCTTTTCGCTTCAATTTTTTTAGCTGCAATAGATTACAGCTTTAATTTTATGGTGTGTTTCGGGTTATTGATATCCCTAGGAATGTTGATTGATGGCTGTGTTGTGGTGGTTGAATATGCTGATAGAAAAATGGCCGAGGGATTTGACAGAATTGAAGCCTATAGATTTTCGGCAAAGCGAATGTTTTGGCCTGTAACAATTTCTATCGGAACAACATTATCAATTTTTGTTCCAATGTTTTTTATGCCAGGTATTTCAGGTCAATTTTTAAGACCAATGATTACTACATTATTTATTGTTTTAATCGGATCGATACTGTACGCATTAATATTCACTCCAGCAATTGGATCTAGATATGGCAATTTAGGAATTAGAAAGTCTAAAACTTTGCAGAATGCCGACATTCTTGAGCATGGCGATCCTACAGAAATAGATGGCATGACAGGAATTTATGCTAGAGCTCTTACTAAAGTTATCGCATCTCCCGGAAAGTTTATAGTTTTTATTGTTTTGACCGTTGCAACAATTTTTATGTTGTATGGACAGCATGCTCCTGGGAGTAGATTCTTTATTGAAGAAGAACCAATGGAAATGGAAGTAAAAATTGAAGGCCGTGGAAGTTTTGGTGAATCGGAAAAACTGGGTTTTTTAAAAGAAATAGAAGATATTGTCTTAAGTATTCCTGGTCCCAAGTCTATTTCTTTGAATATGAATGGTGTTGCCGATCCCAGAGATAGAGGTAATTCTGATGAAATAGGAACCATATTCATTGAAATGCCATTTGAAAAAGACCTGCAACGCACAGGCTGGGATGTATATGACGATCTTTTAGAAAAAACGAAAGGTATACCGGGGCTTAAAGTAAATGCAAAGATAAGAGAAAATGGTCCTCCGACCGACTCCCCGATAGAAATAGAAATATTTGGTAAAGATTTTGATCTAGTGACTGATGCGACTATTGCTCTAACAAATCACATGAAAGATTCTGTTCCAGGTGCAAAAAATATTTATAACACGATTCCAACAAATCTTTTGAAATGGACCATTAAAATCGACAAGGAAAGAGCAAAGCAATTTGGCGTAGCAACCCAAGATATTGGAGCTGCCATTCAATTCATGACTGCCGGAGTAAAAGTAGGAGAATATAGACCTGAAGACTTGGACGAAGAAGTTGACATAAGAGTTAGATTTCCAGCCGACCAGAGAAGATTGGACCAATTCAATGAGCTGACGGTAAATACTAGATTTGGACAAGCTCCATTAAGTAGTTTTGTAGAGGTCGTTCCAGCCTATATTCCGCCTTCTATAAGAAGAGTATCCGGAGAAAGAGCATTCACAGTAGCAGCCGAATATGCAAAAGGTGCTCTAGTAGAAGATGTCATTCCAAAAATAGAGCAGTGGATTGCAGATAATAATGAGTATGAGAGATTGCAGTTCAGATTTGGTGGGCAGCAAGCAGAGTCTGATGCTAACTCAGCGTTCTTCTTATTTGCCTTCATAGTTGGAATATTTTTGATGTCCATTTTGTTGATGGTACAACTCAATAGCTTTTATCAAGTTTTCATAATTGTCTCTGCTGTTATTTTATCTACAGCCGGGGTTCAATTAGGCTTATTAGTCACACAACAAATATCAAGCGCCTTATTTACCAGTTTGGGAGTAATTGCCTTAGCTGGAATTGTTGTAAACAATAATATTGTTCTGGTAGATACCTACAACGTTATTTCTAAAGAAAATCCTAATCTATCGAGAGACCAAATTGTGGTCCGTACTGCGGCCCAAAGACTAAGACCTATCATTTTAACAACAGCAACCACTGTTATTGGTTTGTTACCATTAGCCTCAGGAATTGGTGTAGATTTTTATCAAAGGAATATCGAAATTGGCGGAAGAGTTTCCGAGTGGTGGCAACCCATGTCCTTTGCTGTTGTTTGGGGCTTAACCTTTGCTTCAGGATTAACCTTGTTCTTAACTCCTTGTTGGCTTATGCTACCTGTTGCTATTAGAAAAACATTCAGCAACATAAAAAATATTTTTTTAAAGACAGCCAGTGAACGATAAAGTCAAAGAAAAAAGTTTAGATTTTGAAAAATCTTTAGCAAAACTAGAAAATATTATTGAAGCGCTTGAAGATGGCGATCTGCCACTTAATGAATCAATCAAAACTTTTGAAGAAGGAGTAAAGCTCACTAAACACTGTCAGGAACTTCTCACCAAAGCTGAATTAAAAATTCAAAAGCTTTTAGAAAAAGATGATGGCACGCTTGATCTAGAAGACTTTGATGAAAAATAAACTTGAAGATTTAGACATCAATGATCTTCCTTTTTTAAGAAAAAATTTAAAAAGGATAGACAAAGCAATCCTTAAATCTTTACCTCCAAAAAACTTTTCAAAAATTTCTAAGGCTATAAATTACTCCGTTCTCAATGGAGGAAAACGAATTAGACCGCAGCTTGTTTTACTGATGGCTGAGGCTTTAAAAGTTGATGTTAGTCCTAAAACCATTGACTTGATGGCTGCCTCTGGAGAGCTAATTCATTGTTATTCTTTAATACACGATGATTTACCTTCAATGGATGATGATGACTTCAGGCGAGGTAAACTTTCATGTCATAAAAAATTCGATGAAGCCACTGCAATATTAGCAGGAGACGCAATACAACCTCTAGCATTGGAAGTTTTGACCACTATTAAAGACGAAAAAGTAAAACCTGAGCAAATGCTGAAAATTATTAATCTTTTTGCAAGAGCATGTGGACCAAAAGGAATGGTAGAAGGACAAAGTCGAGATTTAGCTGCGGAAGGAAGAAAGATTGAAATTGAAGATCTTGACGAAATACATCACTTAAAAACAGGAAGACTAATTGAAGCCTGCGTTGAATCTATCTGCATTCTTAAAAAAGACTTATCAACTAAAGATATGAAAGCTTTTCTAAATTTTGCTAAAAAATTTGGTCTAGCATTTCAAATAAAAGACGATATCTTAGATGTCCTTGGAGATGAAAAAAAAATTGGAAAACCTCTTAATTCAGATTCTCTACAAAATAAAGCTACCTACCCTTCTATTATTGGTATCAAAGCATCTGAAGAAAGAGCTGAAAAATTATGTTTCGATGCCTTAAAAATTTTATCAAAGCTTCCGTACGATACTGAAAATCTTATCAAATTATCGAAATTTATAATTCTAAGAGATAAATAATGAAAACCTTTTCAGAGTTTCCCAAAATAAAGCCTGATACGCCTTTGCTTGATAAGGTTAATAATCCGAAAGATCTAAGGAAATTTTCGAAAAAAGACTTACAAAAGTTTTCGGATGAATTGAGAGAGTTCTTAATTTATTCGGTATCACAAAGCGGAGGTCATTTTGGGGCAGGTCTTGGTGTTATTGAACTTACAGTAGCATTGCATTACGTTTTTAATACGCCTGATGATAATTTGGTATGGGACGTTGGTCACCAGACCTATCCGCATAAAATTATTACAGGTAGAAAAAAAGAAATTACTACTATTAGGTCTAAAGATGGTTTGCACCCATTTACAAATATTGAGGAAAGTATTTACGATTCTTTTGGAGCAGGACACTCAAGTACTTCGATAAGTGCGGCATTGGGTATGGCCATTGCCAAGCCCAAA
>NHLE01000007.1 GCA_002169365.1 Pelagibacteraceae bacterium TMED259
AATTCATAGAAGAGTGGATATCAAAAAAATTTCTATCCTCCTAGTTAGAACATTTTCTCAGCTAAAACCCTCCTAGTTTATAACTGACCACTCTTCTAAACCCTTATGAGATATGAATAATTTTTCTACACTTTATCCTGCACTTTTATTTCCTGCTATACCTTTAATGATGATTTCATTTGGTAATAGATACACTTCACTTGCAGCTTTAATTAGAAAGATTCATGATTTAATAGTGGTGAATCATCTCTCTAAAAAAAATGCAAAACACTACCTAGATCAAATTAAGGTATTAACTCAGCGCTTAGCATTAGTTCGAGCTAGTCAAACTTTATCTGGGGTAAGTTTTATTTTAAATTTACTCAGTATTTATTGCTCTTACATAGAAAATTATGAAATTGCTTTGAATTTCTTTGGTTTTGGTGTGCTAGTTTTTGCCTTAGCCATTTTAACCTTTATTTATGAAATACAACTTTCAACCAAAGCTTTAAGTAAACATTTAGAAGATTTAAAAGATCTTTCATAATTGCTGGTTTTAAATATTAGTTAAGCTATCCTTATACGTATTAATTATGAAAATTTTAATATTTTTTCTTTTATCTTTATCTATATCAGGTTGTAGTGGTAATTATAATTTTGCCTGGTTTGCTATCAATCCTTTCCACTCCCAAGGATCATCTAATATTGAATTCTTAATAGGAGGTCTCTTAACTACGATATCAGTATCATTAGTGAGCCTAGTTTTAGCAGCAGTACTCGGTCTAATTGTTACATTACCAAATCTTAGCTCTAGAAAATCTCTCAGATATTTAAATATCACTTATGTTGAAATATTTCGTGCAATTCCTGTCTTGGTACTATTATTGTGGATTTATTACGGACTCCCATCAATTTTTGGAGGAAGTCTATCTTTCAATCCTTTTGTTGCTGGTGTAATTACTCTAGTTCTTCATGAATCTGCATTTATTTCTGAAATATATCGCTCAGGAATACAAGCAATCAAAAAAGGTCAGATTGAAGCCGCTAAATCATTGGGACTGAATGAAACTCTTGTATTTATTAAAATTGTTCTTCCTCAAGCAGTAAGAATAATTACGCCAGCCCTTTTAAATCAGGGTATTTACATTTTAAAAATGAGCTCGCTCATATCAGTCATTGGTTTAGGAGATTTAACGAGAAGGGCTAATGAATTAATCGTTACAACTTACCGCCCGTTAGAGATTTATTCATTTTTAGTTTTAGAATATTTAATTTTAGTTATATTCGCCTCTTATCTAGTAAGAAGAATTGAAAAAAAATTTCAAATTAAGTAGATGTTACAGTTTTGAGAGATGAACTTTCTTTTTTTATTAAATATCTCATATGAAAGAAAATTAGAAAAGCAGCTATAACATTACTACAAAGTATAGCCCACCAAATTCCATTTAATCCTAAGCCTAGAGTTTGAGAAAAAAAATAGAAAGTAAATGGTGGTATAATAGCCAATCTCAAAAGAGTATAAAAAGCATTAATACTAGGTTTTTTCATACCGGATAAAACTGAGCCGCTTTGGTGGATAACTTGATAGATAAAAGTAAGAAAAGCAGCCATAAATAAATAGCTGCCTGCTATTTTTATCACGTCAGTATCTCTTGTGAATAAAAATGCCATTTGCTCGCCTGCAAGAAACAAAATTGCAGATCCAAAAACCATCAGAAATAATGCTAACTTTAAGGATGTAGTAAATGCCTCATATATCCTATCAAAATTTTTAGCTCCATAGTTTTGACCTGTCATGCTTAACATGGCTGTGTTGAGGCCAATTGCTGGAAGGAGGATGATTTGTTCAATTCTTAATGCGATACCATACCCTGCACTAGCATTAGCGCCATAACCAGTAACATATTTTTGTATAATAAAAAATCCTACGCCAATAAGTAACATATTCATGCTAGAGGGGAGCGCTTGTTTAAAAATATCTATAGTAATTTTTGTTTTTAGCTTGCAGTAACTCAATTGAAATTTTTTAGATAAAGGATTTTTTAAAACAAAATATCCTAAATAAATAACGTTAAAAATCTGACACAGTATTGTTGCTATCGCAATACCCATAGTTCCTAGAGCGGGGAAGGGACCTAAACCTAAAGATAGAATAGGATTAAAAATCAAATTTATAATAAAGCCAATTATAAGTGCATTCCTATTTTTTTTTGTATCTCCTTGAGCATATAAGAAAGAGTTAATGACATTTGCAAAAATAAAAAAAGGTGCCCCAAAGGCTAAAGTCTGCATATAGCGAAGACCATTCTCTAAAAATAATCCACTTGCTCCAAAAAAGATAAAGACAGGCTCTGAAACTATATAGGTGATATAACCAACTAGCACAGACAAAACTAGCGAAATAGTTAGTGATTGGACGTAAGTGTAAATAGCATCTTCTTCTTTCTTAGCGCCGAGAAGATTAGAGACTAGTGCGGTTGTTCCTTGGCCAAAACCTACTGCAAATGCTAGTAAGATGAAGTAAACAGGAAAAGAGATAGCTAAGCCCGCGAGAGCCTCTGTACTGATTAACCCAGCATAAAATGTATCAACAACATTATATAATGTATAAAAAAGCATCCCAATACCAGCAGGCACAGCCATGCTGATTAATTGTTTTTTAATATTGCCTTGTGTGAGATCCATAAGTTAAAAAGGTTTAACAACTACAAGTATAACAATAAGTATTAAAAGGATAGTAGGAACTTCATTAATTAATCGGAGATATTTAGAGCTATAGTCCCTATAGTTGTGCTCTAAATTCTTCCTAATTTTTGCTAAGTACATGTGAAAACCAGACAAAATGATGACTAAAATAATTTTTAAAACTAACCATCCAGCAAATCCAACATAATGAACAAGACCCAATCCAAACAACCAAGTAAGTATCATTGCAGGATTCATAATTAAACGAAGCAACTTATATTCCATTTTTTGAAAAACATCATTCATCTCTCTATTGGTATTATTTTCAACGTGATAAACAAATAATCGAGGGAGATAAAAAAGACCAGCAAACCATGAAACAAATGAAATGATATGCAATATCTTTAAAATTTCATACATCATTTACGACCATTTTGCTTCAGGTGGCATCGACATGAGAATAGCATCAATATTACCACCTGTTTTAAGACCAAATAAGGTTCCTCGATCATACAAGAGGTTAAACTCAACATACCGAGATCTCTTTATGGAAAGGGCTTTTAAATCATTATCATCAAAATTAAGACTTTTTTTTCTATTAACATTATCAATTATAAAGTTAATAAAAAATTGTCCTGTATCTTTAATAAAAGATAAATCTTTTTCAAAATTATCACTGATATAATCAAAAAATATTCCCCCAATACCCCTAGGTTCTTTTCGATGCTTTAAATAAAAATATTCATCACACTGTTTCTTAAATCGATCATAATAATCTTGATGATGTTGATCGCATGTCCTTTTAAGCCCCTGGTGAAAATTATCTGTTTCTTCGATTTCAGGAATAGCCGGTGTTAAATCACAACCCCCACCAAACCATTGTTTTCCTTTAGTTGTGATGTATCGAGTATTAAAATGAGCTGCTGCAATTTTAGGATTTTTCATATGAGCAACAACTGATATTCCACTCGCCCAAAAACTAGGATCTTTTTCTGTCCCAGGCATACTGCCTCTAAATTCTTCACTAAATTCGCCATGTACAGTGGATATATTTACCCCAACTTTTTCAAATATTTCACCCTTGAGAATTGACATTTTTCCTCCACCTCCGCCAGGTCTTTGCCATTCTTTTTCTTCGAAAGTTGATCCTTCTACTTTTTGAATTGATCCAACCATTTGATTCCGCAGTTCTCGAAACCAATTTTCAGCCTGAATTTGTTGATTATCTATCTGACTTGTCATACCCATCCATGTAATTCATTTTCTAATAATGAGGTAAGAAGGAGTATATGATCATCTCGATCATTAAGACAGGGGATATATCCAAATTTTTTACCCCCATTTTCCATAAAAATTTCTCTATTTTCTTCATTTAATTCTTCAATTGTCTCAAGGCAATCAGAAGAAAAAGCTGGACTGATGACATGTATATTTTCAATTCCATCCTTTGCTAATTTTTCAATAGTTTTATCTGTATAGGGTTGTAGCCACTCTGCAGGACCAAACCGAGATTGAAAAGTTGTCATATAACTATCCTCAGGTAAGTTCATGGACTCGGCTACTAGCCTAGTTGTTTTTCTACAGAAGCAATGATAAGGATCGCCTTTATCAAGATATTTTTTGGGAATGCCATGATAACTAAACAGTAGTTTTTTTGGCTTTTCGTTTTTACTCCAAAACTCTTCAATACTGTTTTTTAATGCTTCGATGTAAAGTGGCTGATCAAAGTAACTACCTATGAATCTTAAAGAAGGTACCCATCTCCATTGTTGTAACTCCATGCTGACTGCATCAAAAGTGGAACCAGTAGTTGCAGCGCAATATTGTGGATACAAAGGCAATACTATTATGCGATCACAGTTTTGATTTCTTAAATTATTCAAACCCTTTGCAATACTTGGATTGCCATATCTCATTCCAATATCAAAAACAAGATTAGGGTATTTTTTTTCTAATATATCTTTGATGAGATTTTTTTGTTTTTTGGTATAAAGCAACAAAGGTGAACCATCATCTGTCCAAACAGATTGATAGGCCTTAGCGGATTTAGCAGGTCTTGTACGAAGAACAATGCCATTTAAAATTAACCACCAAATAGCTTTCGGCGTTTCAATGACTCTTCCATCGCTTAAAAATTGTTTAAGATATGTTTTCAGAGAAGGGGCAGTAGGTTCGTTGGGTGTACCTAGGTTTGTGAGGAGTATTCCAGTTTTTAATCCAGAGCCATGAATGTAAAGCTCATTACCTTTAAATTTTGTCATTGAAAAATATACGTTTTTTAAGTTAATTTAGTTCTTATTTGATCAATAAAAAGGTGAATATTAGCTTCAGGTGTGATTTTTTGCACGCCGTGATCTAGACTTGCAATCCAGCCTGAGCGATAAGCTGGAGGGTAGTCAAGACAAAGACTTAAATACTCATTTAAAGAGGACTTAAAGCTACTTTTGTCATCAATAGTTAGAAGTTCATTGGAAAAATTTCCTTGAAGACTTAATTCAGTATTTGGCAATTCCTCAAATATATTTTGTTGTGTACCCAAGACAGTTAATTTTAATTCCTCAATTTTTTTTAATTCCTGAAATTTATTTGAAGAAATATTTTTTGTAAAATATCCAATTCTATTAGGGTACTTTTTAGTAATTGTTTTAATAAATGGAATGCAATATGTAACAAATTCTTCATCTTTTAAATTATTGGCCTCAGTGTCAAAAATCATTAAAAGATCTATGTCATGACTGAATTGTATATCTATATTTTTACTTAAAATATTTTCTAATACAGGAAGGGCTAATGAGGTAAGATTATCTGCAATTGGATTATTGCGAATTGCAAAATGATAAAGGGTAATAGGCCCTCCAACAAAACCAATTAATGATTTATCTTTACTTAAATTTTGACGAATTAGTCCAAGTGATTCATTTTGAAATTGAATATAATCTGTAAAATCATCAAGATTATAATTATTCAACATTTCTTTTGATAGATTGTTTTCGAATATAGGACCAGGTCTAAATGAAAGACTCATACCTAAAAAATCAAGAGGAAATAAAATATCACTAAATAGTATAGCTGCATCAAAATCAAAATCTTCTATGGGACCCAGCGTTACTTCACATGCAAGTTCTGGCTGTCTACATAATTCCTCAAAGCTATATCTCTGTTTTAAGTTTTGATAATGTTTGTGATAGCGACCGGCTTGCCGCATCATCCAAATAGGAGGTACGTTTTGCTCAATTCTATTGAGGGCTTGATGAAATTTTTTATTATAAATATTTTGCAATATCTCTAGCTCCATAGGTAATAATAAAATCAGCCTTTGCTCTTGAAAATACTTGTAAAGATTCATTTAACAAATCTTGGTAGTTACCTAATTTATTTTGGTGTAAAAGCTGTAAACTCGCAAACTCCCCACTGACTTGGTAAGCGCCTGTGGGAAGAAGTGTTTCTTTTTTAATATCAGCAATTAAATCTATGGACGTCATACCTGGTTTAACCATGAGGTAGTTTGCACCTTGAGCGGCATTTATGATCGAGCTTTCAATAGCTTTTGTGCGATTAGTAACGGAAAGTTGATAGGACGAGCGATCAAAACCTTTAGGTGAAGAATTAGCTGCATTTCTAAATGGCCCATAAAAATTACTTTTAAATTTTGTTGAGTAGCTCATTATCTGTGCATTTATGAATTCATTTTCTTGAAATATTTTTCTTAGATAGCGTGTAGTATTTTTCATCATATCGCTAGGTGCGATGATATCTGCGCCTGCCTCTAAATAGGTATTAGCTGCTAGCCCTAAAGCATAGTGTGTTTGTTTTAAATCAATCTTTTTTTTTTGAGATATACCACAGTGTCCATCAGGAGTTATAGAACACAAACAAGTATCAATAAGTAGGGTTATATCATTTTGAAACTGTTGTTTTAAGTTTCTAATAACCTCATAATGAAAACTAAAATCTTCTGGAAGTTTTTGTTTTTCTTTAGGGACAAGAAATAATAAAAAATTCTTAATTCCCTTTTTTAAATCACCTTCTATGCCTTTTATTATATCAGATTGACTCCAACTATAATTACTACCCATTCCTTTAATAATTTTTTTTGATTTAAGCTTTTGATCTACAAAAAAAGGCTGAATTAACATTTTTTTTTGTAGTGTCGACGTTGATTTATTTGGAAAGTAATTTTTCATTTTAATTCATACTTTTTAAAATCATTATAATTAAGATATACGTTTAAATTCTCTTTTGTAACAAATCTAGATATTTGTTGGTATGTTTGGCCAGGCCCACACGCATTTCTATGATTCAAAATATCGGGTCTTAATTGTATTGCTAATTTAAAAGCTGAAAAACTCATCCAGTAAAAGCTTTTTGCAGTGAAAAGATTATCAATTGTGAATTCATTTATTGAGGGAATTAGATTGTAATGGGAAATAATCGGATAATTTCCTTTAAAAACATTACCCTCATATGAAAGCTTATAAATAGATGTTTTTTTGGATTTGTAATAGCTTTGAACTTCTCGATAATTTTCTCCAAATCCGTCTAAAGAGGAATTTATTAGAATGCCCTTTCTATTTAATTTTTTCCAAGTAGATATTCCAGAAGTGACAAGATTAGAGGTTTTTTTTAATGAATCAGTCTCTTTGTATTCGCTCCTAGTAAGTAGAAGATTTTTATTATCTATTTTTTTAGAAAAATCTTTCAGATTTCTTTTAAACATTTGATATGAAGAAAGACTTGATGGAAATATATACTTAGTTTTTTTTGAATTAATTTTTGTGAGATATTTCTTTTCATTGAAGTATTTATTAGTATGGGCGTCCTTGCCTTTAGCAAATAGTATTTTTTTATTTAATATATTTTCTATGGTAACCCCAATGTCAAGAGCACAACCACCACCCCATTTAGCTAAATATTTTCTTTCCATTG
>NHLE01000008.1 GCA_002169365.1 Pelagibacteraceae bacterium TMED259
AATAAAGTGGAAATTACAAGTCAAAATCATGGTTTTAAAGTAAATGAAAAATCGATACCTAAAAATATTAAGATAACGCACACTTCGTTATTTGATAAATCTATTGAAGGAATTGAGTTAAAAAATAAAGCTGCTTTTTCTGTGCAATATCATCCAGAGTCAAGTCCAGGACCGCAGGATAGTAAATACTTGTTTGAAAAATTTATAAAATATATAAAAAAAAATGGCAAAAAGAAAAGATCTTAAAAAAATATTAATTATAGGAGCAGGTCCTATAGTAATTGGTCAAGCTTGTGAATTTGACTACTCAGGTAGTCAAGCTTGTAAAGCTCTAAGAAATGAAGGTTATCAGGTAGTATTAATTAATTCCAATCCAGCAACTATTATGACGGATCCTGAGTTTGCAGATAAAACTTACATAGAACCTATAGAAAAAGAAATAGTAAAAAAAATTATCGATAAAGAAAAACCAGATGCCATTCTCCCAACAATGGGAGGGCAAACAGCACTAAACATCATTAGAGAGTTAAATCGAGATAACTATTTTTTAGATAATCCCATCAAAATTCTAGGAGCAAGTCCAAAATCAATTGATGTTGCAGAAGATAGGGAGCTATTTGCTGATGCCATGAGAGAAATAGGGCTGGAGACTCCGTTTAGCATTATTGTTGACGATTCTTACGATTTAGAAAAACTCTCTAATGAGGTTGAGTATCCATTGATTCTAAGGCCTTTTTACACTCTTGGCGGTACTGGGGGAGGAATTGTATACAATCAGGAAGAGTTTGTCTCAAAAGTTCAAAATGCTGTTGATTTAAGCCCTGTATCTAAAACTCTTGTTGAGGAGTCTTTGATTGGTTGGAAGGAATTTGAATTTGAAGTTGTAAGAGACAGGTTTGATAACTCAATAATTGTTTGTTCTATAGAAAACTTGGATCCAATGGGTGTTCATACTGGTGACAGTATTACGATTGCCCCTGCCCTAACATTAACTGATAAAGAATTTCAAAATCTTAGAAATCAAAGTATTGCGATTTTGAGAAAAATTGGAGTTGAAACTGGTGGATCAAATGTTCAATTTGCTGTCAATCCAAAGAATGGCAGAATTTTGATTATTGAAATGAATCCAAGAGTAAGTCGATCTTCAGCCTTGGCTTCAAAGGCTACAGGATTTCCAATTGCAAAAATTGCAGCACTATTGGCGATTGGCTATACCCTAGATGAACTTAAGAATGATATTACAAAAGTTACACCGGCTAGTTTTGAGCCAGTTATAGATTACATAGTAACAAAAATTCCAAAATTTAATTTTGAAAAATTTCAAGGAAGTCCAAAGATATTAAATACCGCGATGAAATCTGTTGGAGAAATTATGTCTATCGGGAGAACTTTTAAAGAGTCGATATTGAAAGCCTTATATTCTATTGAAGGTGACAACTATGGCTTCGACCTATCTCATGAACTATTAAACTTGAAAGATGAGTCTTTAAGAGAAGAGTTAAAAAAGCAAAGACCTGATAGATTATTACTTGTAGCAGAATCAATTAGGAGAAACATAGACCTTGAAGAAATAAATGTCCTTACGCATATAGATAATTTTTTTCTGAGAGAAATCAAAGAAATTATTGAATTTGAAAAAAACTTAGTAAAAGTAGGAGTCAATCTTAATATGGAGATTTTGATAGAAGCTAAAAAGCTAGGTTTTTCAAATACCCATATAGCTAATTTATGTAAAATTAATATTGAGCAAATTTACTCTCTTCTAAAAAAATCTAATTCAAATACAGTTTATAAAAGAGTTGACACCTGCGGTAATGAGTTTGAGTCTTCTACTGCCTATCTTTATTCAACTTTCATTCATGAAGAAAATCAATACAGCTGTGAGTCGCGACCTGATAATCGAGATAAAATTGTAATATTAGGTTCTGGCCCCAACAGAATTGGTCAAGGAATTGAATTTGATTATTGCTGTGTGCAAGCTGTAAAATCTTTTCAAAATATGGGATTTCAAACAATCATGATTAATTGCAATCCCGAGACTGTTTCTACTGATTATGACACTTCAGATAAACTATACTTTGAACCTTTAGATTTTGAATTTGTAAAAAATATCATAGACAAAGAAAATACAAATGGAGAAGTAAAAGGAGTAATTGTTCAATTTGGAGGGCAAACTCCCTTACGAATTGCCAATAAGTTAAAAGAAAATGGATATAAAATTTTAGGGACATCTTTTGATGCAATTGATATATCGGAAGATAGAGAGCGTTTTCAAAAATTAATCGACAAAGTAGGTTTGAAGCAACCTAAAAGTGATTTTTCTCTTGGCACAAAGGAGCTAATAATTAAATCTTCAAAGCTTAACTTCCCTATACTCCTTCGACCCTCTTATGTTTTAGGTGGAAGAATGATGGAAAAAATGAACACATTAGATGATGTTCAAAGCTATATTGATCAAAATTATTGGGCTTTAGAAAATAATGTTATTTTAATTGATGAGTTCTTAAAAGATGCCAAAGAAGTTGATGTTGACATCCTTAGAGACAACGATGGTAACACCATGATTGCTGGGATAATGGAACATATTGAAGAGGCCGGTATCCACTCAGGAGACAGTGCTTGTTCTATTCCTCCTTTCTCATTGAGCGATAATGTTATTAAGTCGATTAAAAAATTTAGCATCAGTCTTTCTCAAGAGCTTAATACGATTGGGCTCATGAATATACAATATGCGATAAAAGATGAAGAGATCTATATTTTGGAAGCTAATCCTCGAGCGAGTAGGACTATACCCTTTCTAGCAAAAGCAATTGGAATTCCATTCATTAAGATAGCAGCAGAGTTGATTGCAGGAAAATCACTTACAAGTGAACAAATTAATTTCAATCCTGAGTCACTATCTTATTTTGCAATTAAGGAAGCTGTTTTTGTATTTAATAAATTTCCTAATACAGACGTAATATTAGGTCCTGAAATGAAAAGCACTGGTGAGGTAATGGGAATTGATGATAGTTTTGATATCGCCTATCTTAAGAGTCAAATTGCAGCTGGACAAAAATTAGATAATATAAAAAATATTTTCATATCAGTTAAAGATGATGATAAAGAAGAAATTTCTGTTTTTGCTAAATTACTAGAAGATAATGATTTCAATCTCTACACCACAAGAGGTACATTTGATTTCCTATCTAAAAAAGGTATTAAAACTAATTTAATTAATAAAGTAGCTGAGGGATCCCCTCATGTAGTTGAATATATCAAAGATGATAAAATCGACTTAGTCATAAATACTACAGAAAACAAACAAGCTATTAAGGATAGTTTTACAATAAGAAGGACATCAGTTGACTTAAATATCCCCTACTATACAAATTTAAGAAGCTCTAAAATCCTTGTAAAATCGCTTATTTCTCTGAAAAATAATGAAATTTCAGTCAAAGCCATTCAAAATCATCATAACAATTAATAATAATTTGTTTGATAATCCCTTGAAAATTAAATATTTTCTATCACTTACTTAATAAGGCAAAATTATGGAAAAAATACCAATGACAGATGAGGGGCAAAAAAAGCTTCTAGAGGAATTAAAACATTTAAAAACTGTAGAAAGACCCATAATCATCAAAGCCATAGCTGACGCAAGAAGCAATGGTGACCTCTCAGAAAACGCTGAATATCACGCGGCAAGAGAAAAGCAAAGTTTTATTGAAGGAAGAGTAGCGGAGATTGAAAGCACCATAGCTCAAGCTGAAATAATTGATGTTTCGAAGCTATCAGGTTCAGTAATCAAATTTGGAGCCAGTGTAAATATTATCAATTTAGAAGATAACAAGGAGTCTAAATATCAACTTGTTGGAGAAGTTGAAGCAGACATTGAACAAAAGAAAATTTCTGTAACAAGCCCTATAGCAAGAGCACTTATTGGTAAAAAAAAAGGCGACTATATTGAGGTATCAACACCCAAGGGTGTTACTTCTTATGAGATCAAATCTGTTCGATTTAAATAACCTCTTTGAAAAATATTAGGATTATTACCATCAGCGAGGGAGCTGCTGGGATGAAAAGTCAGATACACGGTTTAGCAAATTTCATTAATCCTAATTTTCAAAATTTTGACATTGAGATTAAAGCTTTATTTAAAAATTTTCCTATACAACTAATACCATCAAATGAGCTAGTATATAAAAATTTAGATGAAATAAAGATTAACGATAAAACAATTATTATTAGTTGTGGTAAAAAAAGTGTTAAAGCTTCAATTATTTTAAAAAAAAAATTTTTTCCTTTTGTCTTTAATATTCATATTCAAAATCCTAAAACTCACTTCAATATGTTTGATATGATAGTTTATCCAAAACATGATAAAATAAATAAATCAAATGCAATTCCTACATTATTAGCTCTTCATAACATAAAATTTAAAGAAGGCATAAGAGATCAAAATAAAATAAATTTTATCATTGGCGGTTCAAGCAAATATTTTAAATTTGGAGACGCCACAATTCAAAAAATTCATGAAGAAATTTTGTTTTTATCTAATAATTATTTAGTAAAAATAATACCCTCACGAAGAACACCAATTAAATTTATAAAAAATTTAAAGAAGATGAATTTAAAAAATGTTTCTATTTTTGAAGATCAATTTAATCCAACCGAATATGGAAATTTACTTTCAGAGGCAAGCACCCAAATAGCTACTTGGGATTCTATATCGATGATATCAGAGGCTATTTCTTCAGGAACAAAGACCTTAATTTTTCCTTTTGAAGAAAAAAAATGCCCAAAAAGGTATAAGGATTTCTATAATAATATTCTAGAAGAAAATTTTATATCTTTTTATAACAGAGACTTAAAAGCCCCTACCCCTGATCTGACTGGGTACAACAATGAATTAAAAAGTAAAATCTTGAATAAGATTGAATCTAATTTATGGTTCAAAACAGATGCACCTCAAGGATTCAATACTAAATAATATTACCTCCTTTGCTGACCCTTTCTCTCATTGGGAAATAAGCTCTCCTTTGTCACCCTCAATGGTTGATGAAATTCAAAATGTTAAAATTTCTGACTCTCCACGATCTTTTGATGGTACAAGAGCAGCAGATGCTGGTGGAGATGGTATAGATGGTAAATTAAGAGTATTTTTAGAAAAAGATAATTCTCACATATTAACGAATGGAATGGAGCTCATACAAGACCTTAGAGACAAAGAAGTAATTGGCTCCATCCAAGAAAAAATCAAAAAAGATTTAAAAAATAGCTACATTCGCATTGAATATATTGCTGATCGAAAAGGTTTTTGGCTTAAGCCTCATTTGGATATTAAAGAAAAGTTAATGACTATGATGCTTTTTATCAATACTTACGATGAGTCTGAAAAATTAGGTACTGATTTTTATGACACAAATATGAAACTAGTTAAAACTGTTCCCTATAAACATAATTCAGGATATTTTTTTGCTTCTGGTCATAACACATGGCATGGTTTAGAAAAAAAAGAAATTAAGATTGAAAGAAGATGTATGCAAATAAACTATGTGACCTTTCCAACTAGTTGGCCAATTAATGGCTAACCTTAAAAATGTTGTAATTATTGGCTCTGGACCAGCAGGATATACAGCAGCTATTTACGCAGCTAGAGCAGACTTAAAACCTATTCTCATTAGTGGTATCCAACCTGGAGGACAGTTGACAATAACTACAGATGTAGAAAATTATCCTGGTTATGAAAATCCCATTCAAGGTCCATGGCTAATGGAACAGATGCAAAAACAATCTCTACTAGTTGGCACTGAAATAATTAATAACCATGTAGAAAAGGTAGAGTTACATGGCGATATAAAAAAAATTTATTTAGATAATGGTGAAACTATAAGCTCCAAAGCAGTAATCATTTGCACTGGAGCACAAGCTAGGTGGCTTAACATTGAAAATGAAAAAAAACTTCAAGGTCGTGGTCTTTCAGCCTGCGCTACATGTGATGGTTTTTTCTTTAAAGACAAAGTAGTTGCTGTTATTGGTGGAGGTAATACCGCAGCAGAAGAAGCACTTTTCTTATCTAAGTTTGCAACAAAAGTTTTGGTTATACATCGAAGGGATAAACTAAGAGCAGAAAAAATTTTACAAGAAAGGTTGAACGATAATAAAAAAATTGATTTTTTATGGAATTCAGAAGTAAAAAGATATTATGGAGACTCTGAGTTAACAGCAATCGAGATTTTTGATAACAAAAAAAATGAAACATTTAAGATAGATATTGGTGGTGTATTTGTTGCAATAGGCCATGACCCCGCTACTTCCTTATTTAATGGTCAAATTGATATGGATGACAATGGTTATATTTTAACGAAACCAGATAGTACTCAAACCTCAGTAGATGGGGTATTTGCGGCTGGAGATGTTAAAGATAAAATATTTAGACAGGCTGTGACTGCTGCGGGGATGGGGTGTATGGCGGCTTTAGAGGTAGAAAGGTATCTAGAATAAAGGGAGAGTTAAACTAACCTTGTCTAGCTTTCATTCTCGGATTGGTTTTATTGATGACGTATAATCTGCCTTTTCTTCTAACTAATTGATTGTTTTTATCTCTAGTTTTAGCAGTTTTAAGTGAGCTTTTAATTTTCATCTTTATTTTTTAACTAAATTTAATAAGTTGGGAATTTATGTTAATTGAAGAAAAAATCAACAAAATTAAAGAAGATTTTTCATTTTTTGAAAATTGGGAGGATAAATATCAATATTTAATAGATCTAGGTAAGAAGCTACCAGAATTAAAGGATATTTACAAAAAAGATGAGTTTAGAATTCAAGGATGTACATCTAATCTTTGGATGATACCTCAATACAATGATAATAAACTTACATTCTTAGGGGCGAGCGACTCTGTTATCGTTCAGGGATTATTCTATCTTGTAAAATATGTATACGACAATGAATATCCTGAAACAATTATCAATGAGCCGTTAAATTTTTTCGATGAAATAGGACTATCGTCCCATCTCGGACCTTCTCGAGCAAACGGCTTAAATTCTTTAAAGAAACAAATAAAACAAGTAGCGACAGAATTACAAAAAAACTAATTCTAATCAAATTAAAGTGTGCTAATTTCAAACTATGAATCTGATTAAAATATTAATTTCGATCTTATTTTTATTCTTTACTAATAATCTATTTTCCAAGGAGGATGTCATTAATTTACAGTTAAAAGACGGTATCGTCAAAATAAAGACCTTTGAAGATAAGGCACCTAATCATGTTAAACAAATAAAAGAACTCGTTCAAAATGGTAGTTACGATGGTGTTGTATTCCATCGAGTCATAGATGGTTTCATGGCACAAACTGGCGATGTTCAGTTTGGAAACACTAATTCAGATGATTTTGACCTTCGAAGAGCGGGTACTGGAGGTTCGGGTAAAAATATTGATGCGGAGTTTAATGATACACCTCATAAAAAAGGAACATTAAGTATGGCTAGAGCTCAAGATCCTAACAGCGCCGATAGTCAATTTTTCATATGCTTTGATGATACGCCCCATCTAGATGGTCAGTATACTGTTTGGGGAGAAGTTATTGAGGGTATGGAATTTGTCGACTCGATAAAAAAAGGTGATCCTATTAAAAACGGCCTTGTCGACGATCCTGATAAGATAATAAAAATGTGGATTGAATAATTACTTTTGAGTAATTTTTAATTCTATTCTTCTATTCTGTTTTAAATCCTCTCGAGAGTCGCCAATGTTTATGGGTTGATATTCTCCATATCCGTTAGCAGATAGTCTATCGGCTGGTATGCCTTGACCAATAAAGAACTTGACTACCTCGAGAGCTCTAGCATGAGAGAGCTCCCAGTTTGATGGGAATTGAGATGTTGATATAGGGACTTTGTCTGTATGACCATCAATTTGGAGTACCCAATTTAACTCTGTTGGAATATCATTGATCAAATCAATTAAAGTTTTAGCTATTAAAGACAATGCAACTCTTCCAGAGCTTTGAATCTCAACACTTCCAGAGTCAAATAATATTTCAGACTGAAAAATAAACCTATCCCCTTTAATTTGGATGTCATCTCTATCACCTAAGGCCTCGGATAACTGACCAAAAAATTCTGATTTATATTTTTGGA
>NHLE01000009.1 GCA_002169365.1 Pelagibacteraceae bacterium TMED259
ATTTAATATTTTCTTTATACTTTCTGAAACTATTGGCATTCTAGTAGATCCTCCAACAAGGATGATGTCGGTTATTGAAGAGGCTTCTAAATCTATCCTAGATAATGCAGTCTCAACCGCTAGTTCAGCCTGTAGTACTAAATTTGAAGAGGCATTCTCAAATTCTTCTCTTGAAATAGAAATGACTTCACCAGAAATTCTTGCATTAGCTTTATCTCTTATAGACAATCTTCTTTTTAGATCTTCAGCATCATTTGACGTGAACTCATTAGGGTCAAGCTCTTTTCCAAAAGATTCCTTATATTTACCTGAAACCAGCTTGAGTATTTCTTGATCAAAATCTTTACCGCCTAATTTTGCTACCCCTTCTGATGTAAGAATTTCTATATCTTGTCCTGATATTTTTGCAATAGTGCAATCAAATGTACCTCCACCAAGGTCATAAACAACAAATGTACCGCTTAACTCTCTTCCAGATTGAAATGCATATGCTAAGGCAGCTGCGGTTGGTTCATTAATAACAAAATTAACATTGAGTCCTGCCATTTCAGCAGCGCGCTGTGTTGCCTCTCTTGCTTCATTAGAAAAGTTTGCAGGAACTGTTACAACGGCATAATCTATATCGCCATATGCTTTTTCAGTATCTTCTTTAAGTTTTTTTAATATCAAAGCGCTGATTGATGTTGGCGTATGAGTTTCACCAAAATACTCATATTTGGTATCTGCTTTACCCATAGACCTTTTTACTTCTTGTGCTATATTTTCATCATTAGCTCCTATTTGAGCTTTCGCTTCATCTCCGACTATGTAGCTCTTGGCAGAAGTAAACTCGACAACTGATGGAGTAATATTCTTGCCTTCTATGTTATCAACAATTTCTGGTCTTCCAGTATCATCCAATTTTGCAATCGCACTAAATGTTGTACCCAAATCAATTCCAACGATATTACTCATTCTTTACTCCTTTTTTGTACACAATGATTTTTGCCTTCATTAGTACATTTTTCCCATTGGGATGAATATTTTCATACCCATTTTTAATTGTTTTGAAAACTTTCTCATTTAATTCATCATTATTAGTTATCTCTACATCAGCAATCTCAAAAATATCTGAGGACAATTCTCTTGTTGACTTACCAGAATCAATTTCAAATTCAAAAACATCCATTTCCTCAAGATAGCTTTCTATATATTTGTTGACACTATCTAGTTTTTTTCTAGTTTCCTCAGAGATTGTATTTTCAACTAAAAAATCTTTTACTAAATTATTTAGCTCAATTAATGGAAGGATAGAATTTTTTTTAATAGAAAAATCATATCCTTGTTTGAGCCTTTCTATCTCTTTATTTTGGCTATCAATTGTTGAGTTTAATTTGGTCATAGACTCTATCATTTGGGCAATTAATGATTCGTTATTTTTTTGATTACCTAAAGAGACTTTACTAAAGTCCAAAATTTGAGTCGTTAACCCATGCATGTGAATTCTTAAATCATCAAGAACATCTAAGTGTGCATCAGGAAAAACAATTGAATCATTTTTAGTATATCTTCTTCTCCATTTAACATGCCTAAACAATAGTGTTGTTACTATAAAAAGTAAAAATAGAGTAATAAAAAAAGCTATATAGCCAATTAGCCTTATATTAGACCCATCTTTTTCTGTAACAATATTTGGATACTGAACATCTTCACCACGGTCACCTTCACCTGATTCGTCACCCACTTCTTCTTCACCGTCAGCAGAGTCGTCACCTGCTTCTGAAAGACTGTTTGAATCTTCTTCGCCAGGCATTCCATCTTCATCTTCTGACTCTCCAGTGTTAGGGTCGAAGTCAGGTTGGTTGTAGCCGTCTTCGTCACCTTCTTCTTCGTCACCAACGTCAGGCATTGTTATACCTTGTGATTCTTGAATAACTTTTTCATTAGAATCTTGTGAGCTTGCAATAGGTACTTTGAAAACAAAAACCAATATTAAAGAGACAACAAAAAACAATATTAAAGAGGATAAAATAATAATAAGATTTTTTTTCATACGTTTATAACTATAATCTTTTTTGAATTAATAATCATGTTTTAATTAAAGACGTATGTGTTAACCTAATAAAATGAAGTTTAAATTTTTATTTTTATGTCTACTAATATCTAGTTGCTCTAAAACTATGTCTCCATTAGATCTAGATGTTGGGGATTGTTTCATTGATCTCTCAAGTGGAGAATTGCTTGCAGGTGAAGCTCAGAATGCTGATTATGTAGAGGTTGTTGATTGCTTTGAACCTCACAACTATGAAATAGTAGCTAAATTTCAATCTGTTCCTGAATCTTATAGAAATAGTGAAAATCCTATGGATGATGCTTGTTTTTATAATCTTGTAGAATACATAGAATCTATATATCCAAATGCTGATTACCTAACTTTAATAGAAATATATGATAAGTTTGATGCAAAATATAGTCGATTAATGCATTTCAATACTATCGGTGATACTCTTAAACCAGATCCAAATAAAGAATTTAATTGCGCTGTAATGTCAAAAAATTCTTTGATATTTAATAGCTTTAAAAAAGATATAGAGAAAAATTAAATATAGTTTGTTTCCTGTATTTCAGATTCATAGATATCATAACTACTCATACACATTCTTTCAGAGTGCTTTATTGCGTGTGACAATCCCTCGATAGTAAAGCTCATATCTTTAAGAGGTGATGCATTGCCAAATTTAATTTCAAATTTTTTGCCATCTCTTATTGATAGAATGTATTTTGGTTTAAAGACGTAGTCAATATTAGAGCCTTCTCCAATGATATTACTCACCTTTAAAACAATATCCTTGGGCTTACCTCTATCAACAGTCATAGTTGCTTTAATTTCATCATCTTCTAAATAATTGGTATTTCCAACTGGTGCAGTAATTGTTGGCTCAGAGGTAACACAAAAAGGTCGAGCCATTTCTAAATAAAAATTAGTGCTTGTGTCATTACCTGTTTTATGTAGGATAAGATTTTCATTCGAGTAAGAGTCTATACCCCAGCCATCAATGGTTCTTGTCCAGTCAGCTGAGAGAAATGAAGATGAAATCGTTAGGAGGAAAATAAACTTATGATGCTTATACATAGGATTCCCGGAGAAAGGACCAAAATGTACCATCTTATCGTCTAGGATAATCTCATCTTCATGCTCAAAAAGATCTTTCTTTGGTTTAAGCCATCTCTTGATGCTAATACCAAATGTGAAAAGTATTAAACTAAGCAAACCAAACCCAATAACTTCTTCCATATATAACTCCTAAATAAATGTTTCGTTATTTTTATAACGTGTCAGAAATAGATTTGTTACAAATTAATTTAACAATGACAAAAGATATGTCGTTTTACTTCACTAGCTGCGAAGGAAACATCAACAGTTTCAATTATAGATATATCAACAAAGTAATTTTTATCTGCCCTTGGAGTATTGATGTCATTGTTAACAAAGAAATCTTTGTTAGCTTCATAGATGGCATACATAACCTGGTATTTATCTACGCCAAGATCTTGGGCTATCTGAGATGCAGTACTCCATAAGGTTTCCATCTCAGAACCGGAAACGAATATAGGCTCAGGTTCATCAATTATTTCTTCAACAACTAGAACAGGTTCTTCATAAATAACCTCTGCAACTTCGACTGGTTCAATTAATTCAGAAGGAAAATTCACAATGGTAAAAGCTATTACAGCCAAACTTGCTGCAATTGCAAAACCTACCAAAGGTCTAAAATTAATTGCATTGATATTAGAAGAAGACTTTTCAAACTGTTCGTTAATAAAAGATTCAGCTTTTGCATTTAACTCCTTTGCTTTGTCTCCACTAAAGAAACCTTCAAGCATGGACTCGGATACTAATAAACTTTCATAAAACTCTGTAGCTTCTTTTGAAGCATTAACAAGTGCTTTAAGTTTTGGAGAACTTTCAATAGTTGCTCCATCATCCACTAGTTCAATGATTTGTATTTGTATTTCTTCATTCATAATTTTCTATCCATGCATTGGGCAAGTCTTATTCTTGCTCTGTTTGCTTTTACTCTTAAATTTGCCATGCTGATATGACCAACAACTTCTTGAATCTCTCTATAACTATGGCCAGCTCCAAGCATTGATAATATTATTTTGTCTGTTTCATCAAACATTTCTAAACAGTCAAGCATCTTTTGATACTCCAATTTTTCTTCTTGAAAACCTTTATTAGTTATCTCAATATCATTAGCTTGAATTGATAAATTCTTTTTTCCTTTTCTGTAATCGTCCCTAAACTTATTTTTTAAAATCTTTTTTGAATATGCCATTGGATAGTTAGAGCTTTCTAGTGTCTCTCTATTTTTTAATAGCTTTTCTATAGTGTGCTGTATCAAATCCCATGCATCATCTGAATCATTGCTTGTTAGCACCATTGCATATGGCATGAGTTTTTTGCTGATATGTTCAATTAATTCTTTGAAGGGCATCTCTATTCTATTCTTGCATACTTTATTCTTAGAATGTTTAAGCACAATAGAATTTGTCTGCTTAATTGCAGTTTTAGTATTAACCCTCGCAAGTGCCTCCATAAGTATTAATAAATATATTTACTAACCCTATAACGAAACAGGACGGAAAATGTTACAAATTTTTTATGTATTTTATTTTTACTTATTTTTATGTCAGAATAATTTAATGTTCTTAAAAATAAAACTTAGGGCTCTTTTATTAAAATCTTTTGAAAGAACTCCTTTTGGAACTAACCCATACTCCCTCCATCCGTTAGCTAATTATGTTTATTACGATGCTCTTAATGCTTGGTTGCCTGTATTAAAAGAAATGAAGAAACAGGGGGCTGGAAATGCAGAAATGTTAGAACAATTTGTAATGAATAGTATGCAGGGTTATTGTCCTGATAAATTTTATAAAGCAGCTTCATCTGAAGAACCATATAAAATGGAAGACATGATAGATGATAAGCTTGTAAGTCATATAGATGCTTTATGTAATGGTGATGAGAGTCTTAGACATTTAATGATAGGCTGCTCTACATCATATAGATTTTAATGCTTTATTAAACCAGTCCATTACTCTTCAAAAGGATTGCCATCTTTAGACACAATAACCACATTTGCATAATTCTTTTCTGTAGCAGGATCTTAATTTATTCTAATCTTTCCTTGGTTTCATCAAAATTATAATCCTTATTATTAGGATTCTGGTTTCTTACCATAATGCATATTTCAGCATTAGAATCTAATAATTCTAGAAACTTTTCATTTGAATTAATTTTATTTATTTCATCCTGTATTAACCATATCTCTTCATTAACAGCAGTGTAATCTGCTTGATTGGTTACATTAAAATCAATCTCCATGGCTCTAGTACCAAAATAATAAGCATGGTTTTTATATTCATCTGATAGCTTAGATATCTCACCTGCATCATCCAAGCCCGTAATAGTTTTTCCATACATAAGCCCAGCTTCCATATTTGCATACATGACAGCAAAATTTGCTGAACATAGTTTTAAGGTACGTATGTACGTATGAGCTTTGGTAATTGTGTCCTCAGATGATGAGAATAAACTATCATCCAATAACCAAAAACCTATACTATGTTTTTCCATTATTTTTTTGTCAGATGCTTCTTTTGAAAGTTGGGATAAAAAAGTCTCTTTAAATTCTTTTAAGCTGATGCCTACATCTGGTTCAGTTTCTAATAATTCTTTATGCTTTTGTTTAAACCATTCATCTGTTAAAGGCTCAGGGGGACTACAAGAAGTAATAAAAAAAACAAGAATTAACAGAAGATGCTTCACAACCCCATCCTATACAATGTGTTTTATTTTCACAAACAATTGGCACAGATATTGCAATGTATATGGTATTTAGGAGGTATTTATGACAGATTACTGGCTAAGAGTATTTGAATTTTGCAAAGAAGAGCCTGGTTGGGCTATTGCATTTTTCTTTTGTGGTTTTGTTATAGGTGAAACTTACTTCATTCTATAAATATTAGTTCATATCTATAGCAAACTCTTTCAATATTTCTATATCGATAATAGAAGTAGTTTTTTTATTAGTTTTTTTAAGGTAAATCTTAGGAGCAAAACCATGCTCATAAGCTTCCTTCCATCGTTCGGCACAAACACACCAGGAGTCTCCTGCTTTTAATCCTGGGAAATCAAATTCAGGTCTTGGAGTAGAAAGATCATTGCCTCGAGATTTTGAGAAACTTAAAAACTCATCGTTCATTAATGAGCAAACAATATGTAAACCTCTGTCGAGTTGATCGGTATGACAGAACCCATCTCGAAAAAATCCTGTGATAGGATTTAAGCAACACTCCTCAATTGGTTCATCAAAAATATTAACTTGGTGCATGTCCATTGATTAGAATCTTATTATTTAAAATCAAAGATATCTAGTATCAATCTTGATAAAATAATTTTATGAATAAAGATGGAAAAGTTCTCTTCAACGAAAAATGTTCGATCTGTAATTTTGAAATTAAGCATTACAAAAAAAGATCAGAATTAGACTTCATTGATTGCAGTCACATGGAAGATAAATACCTAAAAAAAATGCATGTTACTTTTGATGATGGAAAAGAATTAGTAGGTGTTGATGCATTTATTTATGTCTGGAATAGAACCAAAGGTTATCGTTGGCTTGGTACATTCGTTGCACTTCCGGTTATAAAACAACTAGCTTTTTTTGCTTATTCTATTCTTGCTTTTTTACTCTTCTGGCGCTTTAAAATATTTAATAAAAGTTAGAAAAAGTCATAGCTAGATGCGAATGATTATCATAATGATTCGTATTAAAAAAATACCTTATATCAATAGTTTACATCATATATAAATTCTTTTATAGTTATCTTAATTAGTTAACTTTTTAAATGCTTAAGGAGCAATAATATGGGATTGAAACCACTTGATACAAATAAGGCTTGCGCCATATTAAATGAGATAATGGAATATGAATTAGCAGGTGTCGTTCGCTACACTCACTCAGCTATGATGATAACTGGTCCTTATAGAATTCCAATCGTTGCTTTCTTAAAAGAGCAAGCAAGTGAGTCATTGTTACACGCTCAAGGAGCTGGTGAATTAATTGCGGGACTTGATGGACATCCTAGCCAAAGAATAGCAAAAATTGAAGAGACCGGGCAGCATACTATTAAAGATATTTTAGAAGAAAGTTTAGAACATGAACTTCATGCTGTTGGTCTTTATAAAAAACTTTTGGAAGAAGTTGAAGATAGCTCAATTTATTTAGAAGAGTATGCAAGAGGCATGATCGGTGAGGAAGAGCAACATTCATTAGAACTCAAAAGAATGTTAAAAGATTACGGGTAAACTTAATTAAGCTTTTTTAAAATACCTTTGATGATGGGCTTCTGATAAATCCAAAAACTCTTTATTAATCTCGTCACGTATTTTCATAGGATCATAATTTTTAAGACTAGTAATCCCAAATTGTTCTAAATCTAAATTTTGTGATCCTGCTGCTCTAAGTAAATCAAAAATCCAAGTTAAAGGATCCATTGAGTTGTTGTAGTTAATCGCATTCTCTTTTAACTTTATTTGCAATAAATCTGAATCATGAACTTTAAATCTATCTTGAAGAATTAAGACTTTAAATTTTTCAAGACGATCATTTACTAGCGCCCTTTCGTCTTGTGAATATTTTGGCCAACAAA